>JADGHG010000039.1 GCA_019689585.1 Clostridia bacterium | reverse complement strand
CCGCGAGCGCGGGGCGCCCTGGGACGGGGGCCGGGCGGGCGGGGACGAGTTGCTATAATGGGACGCGATTTGCCGGAGGAGGAGCGCGCGTGAACCCGATCGACGTCGTGGAGGAGAGGTACCGGCGCGAGGACGTGCCGGAGTTCGGGCCGGGCGACATCGTGCGCGTGCACGTGAAGGTCGTCGAAGGCGGGCGCGAGCGCGTCCAGCCCTTCGAAGGCACGGTGATCGCACGCCAGGGCGGGGGCACGTCCGAGACGTTCACCGTGCGCCGCGTCAGCTACGGCGTCGGCGTCGAGCGGACCTTCCCCGTGCACTCGCCCCGCATCGACCGCATCGAGGTGCTCCGGCGGGGGCGCGTCCGCCGGGCCAAGCTGTACTACCTGCGCGGTAGGAGTGGCAAGGCGGCCCGCATCCGCGAACGCCGGCGCGAAGCGTAACCGGCTCCGCCCGTGGCCGTTCCCGGGAAGGAAGGCGAGCGCTTGGAGGAGGTGCCCGGCCGGAGGGGCCCGGGGGGGCTTGCGCGCTTCGCCTGGGAGACGCTCCAGACCTTCCTCGTCGCCCTCGTCCTGGCCCTCCTCATCCGCCAGTTCGCGATCGAGTCGTTCGTCGTCGACGGGCCCTCGATGCAGCCGACCCTGCGGACGGACGAGCGGCTTCTGGTGAACAAGATGATCTACCACCTGAGGCCGCCCCGCCGCGGCGAGGTCATCGTCTTCCGCCCGCCGCTCGACACCGACCAGGACTTCGTGAAGCGGGTCGTCGCCGTGGGCGGCGACACGGTCCAGATCCGCGACGGCTGGGTGTACGTGAACGGGCGCCGGCTGGACGAGCCGTACGTCCTCTACCGCGGCGACGTGACGACGCCCCCCTTCAAGGTGCCGGAGGGGACGGTCTGGGTCCTGGGCGACAACCGCCCGAACAGCGAGGACAGCCGCACGTTCGGCGAGGTGTCGCTGGCCGAGATCCGGGGCGAGGCCATCCTCGTCTGGTGGCCGATCTGGGAGGCCCACCTGATCCACTGAGCCGACGGACGCGCGGCGATCGGGCCGCGGGCCCCGGGCGCGCACGAGGGGGTGGCGCCGCCCGAGGCGAACGGTAGGGGCGTGGGCGAGGGGCGGAAGGCGGGCGTCCTCGGCTTCGGGGGCGGCCGAGCCGAGGCCGGCGCGGCTCTTAGGCTCGCCCTGCGCGAAGGGCGCTTCGCCTTCGAGGCGGCCTTCTGGGCGCGGGGGGCGGAGCTCGTGGCCGGCGTCGACGAGGTCGGGCGCGGCTCGCTCGCCGGCCCCGTCGTGGCGGCGGCCGTCATCCTCCCGCCGTCGGCCCGGCTCCCGGGCCTCGACGACTCGAAGCGGCTCACGCCGCTTGCGCGGGCCCGGCTCGTCCCCCAGATCCGCGGGGCGGCGCTCGCGTGGGCTGTCGGGAGCGCCTCCCGGGCCGAGATCGATGAGCTCGGGATCGTCGCCGCCACCTTCTGCGCCATGCGCCGCGCGCTCGCAGGGCTCCGACGGGCGCCAGAAGCCGTCCTCGTCGACGGCTTCGCCATCCCGGGCCTCGCCGTCCCGCAGCGGGCGATCGTCGGGGGCGACGGCCTCTCGCCGTCGATCGCGGCCGCCTCGGTCCTCGCCAAGGTCCACCGCGACCGGGTGATGGCCATCCTCGACGGGCTCTACCCCGGCTGGGGCTTCGCCCGGCACAAGGGCTACGGCACGGCCGACCACCTCGCCCGCCTCGCCGAGCTCGGGCCTTCGCCCGTCCACCGCCTCAGCTTCCGCCCGGCGAGGGGCGAGGCGGGCCGGACGGCGCGGGGCCAGGCCCTCCCAATCGGCGCGGCCGGGCCGGCCGGGGGCGACGGCGCGCGCGAGGGGGCGGAGGCTCGGCGGCGTGGGGGGTAGCCCGACGCGACGGGACTTCGGCCGCGAGGCGGAGGAGGCGGTCGCGCGCTGGGTGCGGGCGCGGGGTCTCGAGGTCGTCGCGCGCAACTGGCGCCGCCGGTTCGGCGAGCTCGACCTCGTCCTCCGCGACGGGGCCACGTGGGTGGCGGCCGAGGTGCGCGCGCGCCGTACGGCCTCGGCCGGGACGCCGGCCGAGTCGGTGACGGCGGAGAAGCGGCGGCGGCTCGTCCGGCTCGCGCGCGCCTTCGCCGCCGAGCGCGGGCTCCTCGAAGCGATGTGGCGCTTCGACGTCTTCTGCGTCACGCCCGACGACGCCCACGGACTCGCCGTCGAGTGGATCCCCGGCGCGTTCTCCGCCGACGGCCTCGGATGATACGATGGACCGCGTGAGGAGGTGCGTCCTTGGCACTCCGCTTCACGCCCGAGGCGGCCGGCGAGCTCCGGCGCCTGCTGGAGGAGGAAGGCGATCCCAAGCCGGATCTGCGCATCCTCGTCCAGCACCGATGCGAGTGCGGCAACGTCCACTTCGGCATGGGCTGGGACGCGCGGCGCGAGGACGACGTCGTCCTCGAGGAGGAGGGCTTCCGCGTCGTCTTCGACCGCGACACCGAGCCCTACCTCGAGGAAGCCGAGGTCGACTTCGAGTCCCGCGGCGACCGCCAGGGGTTCGTCATCCGGCGGCCGGGGGCGGGAGGCTGCTGCGGCGGCTAAGGCTCGCGCCGGCCGCCCTCGGGCACGTGGAGGCTCGCGGCCTCGGCCACGTGGTCGGGGCCGATCGCTTCTTCGAGGGCGAGGTCGGCGATCGTGCGGGCGAGGCGCAGGATGCGCTGGCGCCCGCGCGGCCCGAGGCCGTAAGCGTCGTAGACGCGCGCGAGGAGCCGCTCCGCCGCGGGTGAGAGCCGCGCGAAGCGCTCGAGCTCGGGGCCCAGAAGGCGCGCCGTCGGCTGGGGTTGGCCGCGCGCGAGTCGGAAGGCGCGCGCCCGCTCGACCTTGGCGCGGACCTCGGCCGTCGTCTCGCCGGGCGGCCCCGCCAGCTCCCGGTAGCGGGGTGCCTCCATGCGCACCTCGATGTCGATGCGGTCGCGCAAGGGCCCCGAGAGCCGCCTGCGATAGGCGCGCACCCGGTCCTCGGGGCAGCGGCAGGTCAGCCGGCCGCCCGTCACCCCGTGGTAGCCGCAGGGGCACGGGTTGTCGGCGAGGACGAGCTGCACGCGGGCCGGATACAGGGCCGTCCCCTGGCTGCGGCTCACGACGACGCGCCCGTCCTCGAGAGGGGCGCGCAGGCACTCGAGCACCGCCGGGTGGTGGCGGCCGACCTCGTCGAGGAAGAGCACGCCCCCGTGCGCGAGGGAGACTTCCCCGGGCTTGGGGTGGCGGCCCCCGCCGAGAAGCGCGGCCAGGGTGACGCCCGGCGCCGGGGCGCGGAAGGGCGGCCGCCGGCAGAGGCCCTGGCCGGGCGGAAGGACGCCGGCCGCGCTCTGGATCGCCGTGACCTCGAAGGCCGTCTCCTCGTCGAGGTCGGGGAGGAGGCCGGGCAGGCGCGAGGCGAGCATCGTCTTTCCGGCGCCCGGCGGCCCCACGAGGAGCAGGTGGTGACCCCCGGCCGCGGCGACGGTGAGCGCCCGCTTGGCAAGGGCCTGGCCGCGCACGTCGGCGAGGTCGCCCGGGGAGGGTGGCCCTTCGAGCTCTTCGGCCTCTTGGGGGACCGCTTCGCGGGCGGGCGGCGGACCACCCGCGAGCCAGGCGACCGCCTCCTCGATGCGGCGGACGCCGACGACCGGGAGGTCGGGGACGGCCTCGGCTTCGGCCGCGTTCGCGCTCGGCACGACGAGGGCCGAAGCGCCCGAGCGGCGGGCCGCGAGCGCGATCGGGAGGACGCCCGGCGTGGGGAGGAGCGCCCCGTCGAGCGCGAGCTCGCCCGCCGCCCAGAAATCTCGGCGCCTCGGCGCCACCTGCAGGGTGGCGACAAGCAGCGCGAGCGCGATCGGGAGGTCGAAGTGCGAGCCGACCTTGCGCACGTGGCCGGGCGTGAGGTTCACGGTGACGCGCATGTGCGGGAACGACCAGCCGGCGTTGCGCACGGCGCCCCGCACGCGGTCGCGCGCCTCGCGCACGCCGGCCCCCGCGAGCCCCACGACGTCGAACGCGGGCAGGCCCGGGTGGACGTCGACCTCGACCGTGACCCGCTGCGCCTCGATCCCTTCCACGACGGCCGTCTCGGCGCGCGAAAGCAGGGGAATCCGCCACCTCCCGCGAAGACGCTCCCACACCTCGTCGACTCCAGGATATGGAAACCACGGGCGGCGGGCAAGGGCGCCCGGCGCGGGAGGGCCCGGATGCCGGCGAGCAAGAGGCGCGTTCCTCCTGAAAGCACAGGCGGCGCGGACCGGCCGCCCGGGACGCCCGAGGCCGAGCGGCGCCGCGCCGCGCCCCCAGGCGACGAGCCGCGGCCGCCGCGGCCCCGCCGGCCGGTCGCCGACCCGTCGCTGCAGGGGCTCGTCGTCATGTTCGTCGGGGCTGCCATCGTCTGGCAGGCGGACGCGATCGGCCAGGCGCTCGGCATCCAGCCGGCCCTCGCCGCCACGACCGGCCTCTTCATCTCGGCGAGCGGGCTCGTCATCCAGAGGCGCAGCCGCCGCTAACCCTTTCGGCTCCCGAAGGAGTTCGCTATGCTGGGGGGCCGGGAGGAGTCGCGGCTGTGAAGACGCTCTTTCGCGTCCTTCGATACGCGCGGCCCTACCGCAGCTCGCTCGCGATCGGCCTCCTCGGCCTCGTGGTCGGCACGGCCATGGACATGGCCGTGCCCGTCATCACGCGCTACGTCATCGACTTCGTCCTCCTCGCGGGACACCACGCCTGGCTCGGCTGGCTCGCGGCGGCGATCGTGGCGACGGCCTCGTTCAAGGGCGTCTTCTGGTTCTTCCAGCGCTACGCGATGGCCTTCATGGCCCAGAAGGTCATCTTCGACGTGCGGGGCGACCTCTACCGCCACCTGCAGGAGCTCTCGTTCCGGTTCTACGACCGGGCGCAGACGGGTCAGATCATGAGCCGCGTCTCGCAGGACGTCGAGCTCCTGCGCCGCTTTTTGAGCTTCGGCGTCATACAGCTCCTCGGCCAGGTCCTCTCGTTCGCCGTCGTCCTCGTGTTGCTTTTTACGATCGACCCGGTCCTCACGGCCGTCGTCTTGCCCGTCGTGCCGCTTGTCGCGCTCGCCGTCTGGCAGTTCAACCGGCGCGTGCGGCCGAAGTACCAGGAGATCCAGCAAAAGCAGGCCGAGATCACGGCCGTCCTGCAGGAGAACGTGACCGGCGTGCGCGTCGTGCGCTCCTTCGCCGCCGAGGACCACGAGGTCGAGAAGTTCCGCCGCGTCAACTGGGCCTACCTCGAGAAGAACCTCGAGGCCATGCGCCTTCGCGCCACCTGGTTCCCCCTCATGAGCCTTTCGGCCGACCTCGGCACGATGCTCGTCCTCGCCATCGGGGGCTGGCGGACGGTGACGGGTACCATCTCGCTCGGCATGCTCGTCCAGTTCCTGCAGTACCTCGCCATGCTCTTCACCCCGCTCCGGATGCTGGGCTGGCTCGTCAACATGGGTTCGCGTGCGATCGCGGCCGGCAACCGCGTCTTCGAGCTCCTCGACACGCGCCGCGAGGTGGCCGAGCGGCCGGGCGCCCTCCGGCTCGGCCGCCTCCAGGGCGCCGTGCGGCTCGAGCGCGTCCGCTTCCGCTACCAGCCGGGCGCGCCCTGGGCCCTCGACGGCGTCGACCTCGCGGTCGAGCCGGGCGAGACGATCGCGCTGCTTGGCGCGACGGGCTCGGGCAAGAGCACGATCCTCCAGCTCATCCCGCGCTTCTACGACGTCGACGAGGGCTGCGTGCGCGTCGACGGCCACGACGTGCGCGACGTCCGGCTCGCCGACCTCCGGCGCCAGATCGGGATCGTGCCGCAGGAGACGTTCCTCTTCTCGACGACGATCGCGGAGAACATCGCCTACGGCCGGCCGGGCGCGAGCCGGGAGGAGATCGTGCGGGCGGCGAAGGCGGCCCAGATCCACGACTTCATCGCCTCCCTGCCGAAGGGCTACGAGACCGTCGTCGGGGAGCGGGGCCTCGGCCTCTCGGGCGGGCAGAAGCAGCGGATCGCGATCGCGCGCGCGCTCCTCCTCGACCCGGCCATCCTGCTGCTCGACGAGGCGACCTCGAGCGTCGACACGGAGACCGAGGCGCTCATCCGCGAGGCGCTGCGCCGGCTTCTGCTCGGCCGCACGGCCTTCGTCGTCGCCCACCGGCTGTCGACCGTCCGCCTCGCCGACCGCATCGTCGTGCTCGACGAAGGCCGGATCGTGCAGGAGGGCACGCACGACGAGCTCGTGCGCGTGCCCGGGCTCTACCGCGACATCGTCCGCCTCCAGCTCGCCGAGGCGCGCGAGGCCGTCTAGGGAGGGGACGCGCGGTGCACCCAAGGGGCCAGGGCTCGGGGGAGCGGGCGCCCTTCCGCCTGGCGACGTTCCGCCGCCTCATCGGCTACCTCGCGCCCTACCGGCGCGACTTCGCCTTGGCGTCGCTCTCGCTCCTCCTCGTCCAGGCGGCGCTCCAGGCCGGACCGTACCTCGTGAAGCGGGCCGTCGACCTCGTCACACCGGCCCGGGCCGCGGTCCAGGCGGGGGCGGGCGTGCCGCCGGGCACCCTGGCGGGCCTTTTCGAGATCGCGGCGCTGTACGTCCTCACCTCGCTCGTCTCCTGGGGGGCGACCTACGCGCAGACCTACTTCATGAGCTGGGCGGGGCAGAACGCGATCTACGAGCTGCGCGCAGAGCTCTACGCCCACCTCCAGCGCCTCTCGTTCCGCTTCTTCGACCGCCAGCCGGCCGGCGTCGTCATGTCGCGCGTGACGAACGACGTGAACACGATCGAGGAGATGCTCACGCAGAGCCTCCTCACGATCGTGGGCAGCGTGGCGAGCCTCGTCCTCATCGTGACGATGATGCTCCTTCTGAACGTGCGCCTCGCCCTCGCCGCCTTCGTCGTGATGCCGATCCTGGGCGCGGCCGTCTTCTTCTTCAGCGTGCGCGTGCGCCGGGCGTACGACGAGGTGCGGAACACGATCGCGAACGTCTACGCCAACCTCCAGGAGAGCATCTCGGGCGTGCGCGTCACGCAGTCCTTCACGCGCGAGTCGGTGAACCTCGACCGCTTCACCGGCATCAACGACGAGAACTTCCAGGCGAACATGCGCGCCGAGCGGCTCAACGCCCTCTTCATGCCGACGGTCGACGCGATCGGCGCCCTCGCCACGGCCGTCATCGTCTGGTACGGCGGGCGGCTCGTCATCGGCCACGACCTCGGCTACGGCGACCTCGTGGCCTTCGTGATGTACATGGACCGCTTCTACGGGCCCATGCGCCAGATGGCCTCGTTCTACACGCAGATGCAGGCCGCCATGGCGGCCGCCGACAAGGTCTTCGGCGTGATGGACGAAGCCCCCGAGGGGCGGGACCCCGTCCGGCCGCGCCGGCTGAGCGCCGGGCGCGGCCGGATCGACTTCGAGGACGTCCGCTTCGGCTATCGCGAGGGCGAGGAGGTCCTCCACGGCGTGAGCTTCACGGCCGAGCCCGGCCGCACGGTCGCGATCGTGGGGCCGACGGGCGCCGGCAAGTCGAGCCTCGTCAACCTCCTCGCCCGCTTCTACGACCCGTGGTCGGGGTGCATCCGGCTCGACGGGGTCGACATCCGGGAGATCCCCCAGAGGGAGCTGCGCCGGGCGCTCGGCATCGTCCTCCAGGACAACTTCCTCTTCTCGGGCACGGTCGCCGAGAACATCCGCTACGGCCGCCTCGACGCGACGGACGAGGAGGTCGAGGCGGCGGCGCGCGCCGTCGGCGCCGACGCCTTCATCCGCCGCCTGCCCGAGGGCTACGCGACCGTCGTCCACGAGCGCGGGAGCCTCCTCTCGACGGGCCAGCGCCAGCTCGTCGCCTTCGCGCGCGCGCTGCTTCGGGATCCCGCCGTCCTCGTCCTCGACGAGGCGACCTCCAACGTCGACGCGGCGACCGAGGTCTTGATCCAGCGGGCGCTCGCGCGTCTCCTCGAGGGGCGGACAGCCCTCGTCATCGCCCACCGGCTTTCGACGGTGCGGGGCGCCGACCTGATCCTCGTCATGGACGGCGGGCGCGTCGTCGAGCGCGGCCGGCACGAGGAGCTGCTCCTTGCGGGCGGCCACTACGCCGAGCTCTACCGGGCGCAGTTCAAGGACGCGGTCGCGAAGGCGGGCGGCTAGGGCGAAGCTCGGCCGGCCGCATCTGGAAGGAAACGGTAGGACCGGCGGCGAAGGACGCCGGCGTGGCCGCATCGCTTCCGGCGCCCGTCTCCGCGGACGGCTGGCGGCTCTTCGGGCATGAGGAGCGGCTCGGGCTCTGGCTCGCGCTCCTCGCCCGCGGCCTCTGGAGCCCCGCCGCCGGTTGGCGCGCCGTGGCCACGCAGCCGAGCGTCGAGGCGGGGGCGCGGCGGGCCGGCGTGACGGAAGCCGAGGCGCGGGAGCTCGCGGCCCGCCTCCGCGCGGCGGGCGCAGCCGGCGTCACGGCCTTCGACCCCGGCTACCCGGAGCGGCTGCGCGACCTCTTCGGGCTGGATCGCAGCCTCTGGCCGCCTCCCTTCCTCTCGGTGCGAGGGAGGCTCCCCGTGGGGCCGGCCGTCGCCGTCGTCGGCTCGCGCCGGGCCGACGGATACGGCCTGCGCATGGCCGAGCGGCTCGCGCGCGGGCTCGCCGCCAGCGGCGTGGCCGTCGTGAGCGGGCTCGCGCGCGGGGTCGACCGGGCGGCCCACGAGGGCGCCCTCGCGGCGGGCGGCGCGACGGTCGCCGTGCTCGGGTCGGGCCTCGCCCGGCCCTACCCGCCGGAGCACGCGGCCCTGGCCGATCGGATCGCCGAGGCGGGCGCCGTCGTGAGCGAGTTCCCCCTCGACTTCGAGCCGAAGCCGTACGCGTTCCCCCTGAGGAACCGCGTGATCGCGGCCCTCTCCGACTGCGTCGTCGTGGTCGAGGCGGGGGAGCGGAGCGGGGCGCTCGGGACGGCGGGCCATGCGAGCGACCTCGGCCGGGCGGTGGCGGCCGTGCCGGGCGACGTCGACCGGGCGCTCTCGCGGGGCGCGAACCGGCTCCTCCGGGATGGCGCGCACGTCGTCCTCGACTGCGACGACGTCCGGGCGCTCGTCCCCGCGGGCGCCGCGAAGGGAGCTCGGGCGAGCGAGGCCGAAGCCGGGCCGTCGCCTCCGCCTGTCGAGCCCGGGCTTCGCGCCGTGTGGCGGGCGCTTTCCCTGCGCGCCCAGGGCGCCGACGAGCTCCTTCGCGCGACCGGGCTCCCTCTGACCGAGCTTCTGCTTTCGCTGACGGAGCTCGAGCTCCGGGGCCTCGCCCGCCGCGAGGGCGACGGCTGGGCCCGCCGCGAAGGCTGAGCGCCGGGTGCTATAATTCGGCGCGCCCCCTGGGGGGCGCCTTGGGAGAAGGGACGGATCCTTGGCGCGATCGCTCGTCATCGTCGAGTCGCCGGCGAAGGCGCGGACCATCGAGAAGTTCCTCGGCCGTCGCTTCGCCGTCCTCGCTTCGATGGGCCACGTGCGGGACTTGCCGAAGAGCCGGCTCGGGATCGATGTCGAGCGCGGCTTCGAGCCCCGCTACATCACGATCCGGGGCAAGGGACCCGTCATCGCCCGCATCCGCGACGAGGTGCGCAAGGCGCGCGAGGTCCTGCTCGCCACCGACCCCGA
This sequence comes from Clostridia bacterium, assembly GCA_019689585.1. GTDB lineage: Bacteria > Bacillota > Sulfobacillia > RBS10-35 > JADGHG01 > JADGHG01. The sequence goes on along the minus strand of JADGHG010000039.1, from coordinate 5,115 downwards.
CCGCGAGGGCGAGGCGATCAGCTGGCACCTGGCGGAGCTCCTCGGCCTCCCCGCCGACGCTCCCTGCCGCATCGCCTTCCACGAGGTGACGGCGCGCGCCGTCGAGGCGGCCGTCCGGAACCCGCGCCCCATCGACATGCGCCTCGTCGACGCGCAGAAGGCCCGGCGCGTCCTCGACCGGCTCGTCGGCTACAAGCTCTCGCCGCTCCTCTGGCGCAAGGTGCGCGGCGGCCTCTCGGCCGGCCGTGTCCAATCGGTCGCCGTCCGCCTCGTCGTCGACCGCGAGGCCGAGATCCAGGCCTTCCAGCCGGAGGAGTACTGGACGCTCGAGGCGGACCTGCTCGCCGAAGCGGGCGGGCTGCCCTTCGTCGCCCGCTACGTCGGCCCGGGCGGCAAGCGGCCGCTCCCCGACCGGGCGGCCGTCGACCGCGTGCTCGACCGCCTTGCGGGCGGCCGCTTCCAGGTCGTCTCGGTCCAGGCGAAAGAGCGGCGGCGCACGCCGCCACCGCCCTTCACGACGAGCACGCTCCAGCAGGAGGCCTCGCGCAAGCTCGGCTTCACGGCCCAGCGCACGATGCGCGTCGCCCAAGAGCTCTACGAGGGGCTCGAGGTGCGGGGCGAGGGCTCGGTCGGACTCATCACCTACATGCGCACCGACTCGACCCGCGTCGCCGAGGAGGCCCAGCGCGAGGCGCGGGACTACATCGTCGGCCAGTGGGGCGAACCGTTCTGGCAGAGGCGGCCGGGCGCGGCCGGCGCGCAGGACGCCCACGAGGCCATCCGCCCGACGCGCATCCTGCGCCATCCCGACCTCGTGCAGGAGAGCCTGAGCCGCGACCAGGCGCGCCTCTACCGGCTCGTGTGGGAGCGGTTCGTCGCGAGCCAGATGGCGCCCGCCGTGTACGACGTCGTCACGGCCGAGATCGAGGCGAACGGCGAGGCGTTCCGCGCGACCGGATCGCAGATCAAGTTCGCGGGCTTCATGGTCCTCTACACCGAGGGCCAGGACGAGGAGGCGGAGGAGGAGGGGGAGGTGGCGCTGCCGGAGCTGCGGCCGGGCCAGGCGCTCACGCTGCTCGGCCTCCGCCCCGAGCAGCACTTCACGACCCCGCCGCCGCGGTACACCGAGGCCATGCTCGTGAAGGCGCTCGAGGAGAAGGGCATCGGCCGCCCGAGCACCTACGCGCCGATCATCGAGACGATCCAGGCCCGCGGCTACGTCGTGCGCGAGAAGAAGCGCTTCCGGCCGACGGAGCTCGGGGTGGTCGTCACGGAGCTCCTCAAGGAACACTTCCCCGACGTCGTCGACGTCGCCTTCACGGCCCAGGTCGAGTCGCAGCTCGACCGGGTCGAGAGCGGCGAGGCGAGCTGGCGCGACGTGGTCGCCGGCTTCTACGCCCCCTTCGCCAGCGAGCTCGCGAAGGCGGAGGAGGCGATCGGGCGCGTCGAGCTCGCCGAGGACGCGACCGACGAGGTGTGCGAGGTCTGCGGCCGGCCGATGGTGCGGAAGGTCGGCCGCTTCGGCCCGTTCCTCGCCTGCTCGGGCTACCCCGAGTGCCGCCACACGAAGCCGATCGTCGAGAAGCTCGGCGTCGGCTGCCCCGAATGCAAAGAGGGCCAGCTCGTCGCGCGCCGCAGCAAGAAGGGCCGGACCTTCTACGGCTGCGACCGCTACCCGGCCTGCACCTTCGTCCTCTGGGACCGGCCGACGGGCGAGGTCTGCCCGACGTGCGGAAGCCTCATCGTCGAGCGGCGCGCGCGAGGCGGCGGCAGGTACCGGGCCTGTAGCAACCGCGCCTGCCCGGCCCGCTCGGCCGTCGCGCGGCTAGGGGAGTGATGCGGCCGTGGCGGGGGACGGCCCGGTCGCGCGCTTCCTCTCCTACCTCGAGGGCGAGCGCGACGCCTCGCCCCACACGGTGGCGGCCTACCGCGCCGACCTCCTCCAGTTCCTGCGGGCCCTCGGGCTACCCGAGGCGCCCCCGGCCGCGTCGCTTGCGGCCCTCGACGGCCGGGCGCTCCAGGCCTACCTCGCGCACCTCGCGGAGAGGCGGTACGCGCGCCGCTCGATCGCGCGCAAGCTCGCCGCCGTGCGGTCGTTCTTCCGGTTCCTCGTGCGCGAGGGCCTCGTGGCCCACGACTCCGCCCGCTCGCTCTCGGCGGCGCGCGTGCCGAGGAGCCTGCCGCGTGCCTTGAGCGAGCGCGAGGCCCAGGCGCTCGTCGAGGCGCCGCAGGGCGAGCATCCGCTCGCGCTCCGCGACCGCGCCATCCTCGAGACGCTGTACGCCTCGGGCGTACGCGTGTCCGAGCTCGCGGGACTCCGGCTCGGCGACCTCGACCTCTCCCTGGGGCTCGCGCGCGTCATGGGCAAGGGTCGGCGCGAGCGGCTCGTGCCGCTCGGGACGAAGGCGATCGCGGCCCTCGACCGCTACATGCGCGAGGGCCGGCCGCAGCTCCTGCGCCGGGCCGGGGCGGCGACCGACGACGCCGCGGGCGCCGGCCCGGGGTCGGCGGGCGAGGCGGTGTTCCTCAACGCGCGGGGGCGGCCCCTCGGCGACCGCGGCGTGCGGCTCATCGTGCGCCGGTACGCGCCGGCCCTCCTGCCCGGCTACCGCGTCTCGCCCCACACCTTCCGCCACTCGTTCGCGACCCACCTCCTCGACCGCGGCGCCGACCTGCGCACGGTCCAGGAGTGGCTCGGCCATGCCAGCCTCTCGACGACGCAGATCTACACGCACGTGACGCGAGCCCGCCTGCGGCAGGTGTACCGCGACGCCCACCCGCGGGCCTAGTCTTTGACCTCCGCTGACGTTTCCCGCACACTCAGGGAGGAGGCGGGCGGGATGCACGGCACGACCATCCTCGCCGTCCGCAAGGGCGGGAGCGTGGCGATGGCGGGCGACGGCCAGGTGACGCAGGAGGCCCAGCACGTCGTGCTGAAGCACGGTGCGCGGAAGGTGCGCCGCCTCTGGCAGGGGCGCGTCCTGGCCGGCTTCGCCGGCTCCGTCGCCGACGCCGTCACGCTCATGGAGCGGTTCGAGGGCAAGCTCGAGCAGTACTCGGGCGACCTCTCGCGCGCCTCCGTCGAGCTCGCCAAGGACTGGCGCGGAGACCGGGTGCTGCGCCGCCTGGAGGCGCTCCTCCTCGTCGCCGACCGCGAACGCCTCTTCATCGTCTCAGGCGGAGGCGAGGTCGTGGAGCCCGACGACGGCCTGGCCGCCATCGGCTCGGGGGGCCCCTACGCGCTCGCGGCGGCGCGGGCGCTCGTGCGGCACACCGACCTCGCCGCCAAGGACGTGGCTCGCGAGGCGATGCGCATCGCGGCCGAGATCTGCATCTACACGAACGACCGCATCACCGTCGAGGAGCTGGCCTGATGGAGCGCAACCTGAGCGCCCGCGCGATCGTCGCCGAGCTCGACAAGTACATCGTCGGCCAGGCGCAGGCCAAGCGCGCCGTCGCGATCGCGCTCCGCAACCGCGTCCGCCGCCGCCGGCTGCCGCCCGAGGTCGCGGAGGAGGTGACGCCGAAGAACATCCTCCTCATCGGCCCCACGGGCGTCGGCAAGACCGAGGTGGCCCGGCGCATGGCCCGGCTCGTGAACGCGCCCTTCATCAAGGTGGAGGCGACGAAGTTCACGGAGGTCGGCTACGTCGGGCGCGACGTCGACTCGATCATCCGCGATCTCGTCGAGACGGCCGTCCGCATGGTGAAGGCGGAGAAGTCGGCAGCCGTGATGGGCGAGGCCGAGGAGCTCGCCGAGGAGCGGCTCCTCGACGCGCTCCTGCCGAGGCCCCAGCGCCGCGAGCCGCGCAACCCGCTCGAGGCCTTCTTCGCCGGCATGCGCCAGGCCCAGGCCGAGGAGGACGAGGCCGAGGCGGAGCGGCGCCGCCGCTACCAGGAGGAGCGCGCGCGCCTGCGCCAGAGGCTCCTTTCGGGCGAGCTGGAAGGCGAGACGGTCGAGATCGAGGTCGAGGAGTCGTCGCCCCAGATGCTCGAGGTCTTCACGGGCCAAGGCACGGAGGAGCTCGGCATCAACCTGCGCGACATGTTCGGCGGCCTCTTCCCGGCGCGCAAGAAGAGGCGCCGGGTCACCGTCGCCGAGGCCCGGCGGCTCCTGGCGGCGGAGGAAGCCCAGAAGCTCGTCGACCACGACCAGGCCGTCGCCGAGGCCGTGCGGCGCGTCGAGGAGGACGGCGTCGTCTTCCTCGACGAGCTCGACAAGATCGCCGGCCGGAACGGCGCCCACGGGCCGGACGTGTCGCGGGAGGGCGTGCAGCGCGACATCCTGCCGATCGTCGAGGGCAGCACGGTCATGACGAAGTACGGCCCCGTGCGCACGAACCACATCCTCTTCATCGCGGCGGGGGCCTTCCACGTGGCGAAGCCCTCCGACCTCATCCCCGAGCTGCAGGGGCGCTTCCCGATCCGCGTCGAGCTCGACCCCCTCACACGGGAGGACCTGCGCCGGATCCTGTCCGAGCCCGAGAACTCGCTGACGCGGCAGTACCAGGCCCTCCTCGCCACCGACGGCGTGGAGCTCGAGTTCACGCCCGACGGCCTCGACGCGATCGCCGAGTACGCCTACGCCGTGAACGAGTCGGTCGAGAACATCGGCGCCCGCCGCCTGCACACGGTGATGGAGCGGCTGCTCGAGGACGTCTCGTTCGCGGCGCCGGAGGAGGCGGGCCGCGTCGTCGTGGACCGCGCGTACGTCGACCAGCGCCTCGCGGAGCTCGTGCGCGAGCGCGACCTGAGCCGCTTCATCCTCTGAGGGTCGCCCTCGGCCCGCATCCGACGCCCGTCGACGGCGCTCCGCAAATTTTTTGAGGCTGGCGGCAGGAATCCGGGGAGATACCAAGAATAGCCGCCATTACCCGTCCCGGTGGGGCGGGCCGGAACCTGTGTCAACATAACACGTTTCCGATAAAGGCAAACCCGTCGAAAGGCGGGGACGCAAAGCCTTCGGGTCCTCGGGACGACCCAGGACGGCCGGGCTGCCGGAAGCAGGACGATCGTGCCATCGCCCTCGCGTCGGCAGCCGCCGGCGCGGGGGCGATGCGCATTCAGGGGGTGGTGAGGCTGGATCTCTCGGGGGTCGTCGGCACGCCGGACGTA
>JADGHG010000166.1 GCA_019689585.1 Clostridia bacterium | reverse complement strand
GACCTGGGCGCCCATCGCCCGCAGGTCTACCTGGAGGCGTCGCCCGCCTTCTGCGAGGGTCTCCCGCGTCGTAGGCGCCGCATCCGTCCTAGCCTGGCGCTCTGGGCTCCACGTTCGTCGGCTCCGGACAGGTAGCGCCAGGTGCGCGGGTCCCGGGGCCGCTGGAAGAGCTCGCGTGTCTCCCCGATTTCGACGAGTTCCCCGTCGAAGAGGAAGGCCGTCCGGTCGGAGGTCCGCGCCGCTTGGCCGAGGTCGTGCGTGACGAGCACGATCGTGTAGCTCGCGGAGAACTCCTCGATCAGCTCCTCGATCCTCGCCGTGGCAGCAGGGTCGAGCGACGAAGTCGGCTCGTCGAAGAGCACCACCTTGGGCTCGACCGCCAGCGTACGCGCGATGCAGAGCCGCTGCTTTTGCCCGCCCGAGAGCGCGAGGGCCGACTCCCGCAGTTTGCCCTTGACCTCGTCCCAGAGCGCCGCGCGGCGTAGGCTCGTCTCCACGATCTCCACCAGGCGCTCGGGGTCGCGCCGGCCGTGCATGCGCGGTCCGTACGCGACGTTGTCGAAGATGGACATCGGGAAGGGGGTCGGTCGCTGGAAGACCATGCCCACCTGCCGGCGCAAGACGACCGGGTCGAGCTCCTGGACGGGCCGGCCCTCGAAGAGCACCTCGCCCTTCGTGCGGACGCCCGGGATGCGGTCGTTCATCCGGTTGAAGCAGCGAAGGAGCGTCGACTTGCCGCATCCCGACGGCCCGATCACGGCCAGGACCTCGTTCGGGTGGACGGCCAGCGAGATGTCCTTCAGCACGTGCCGTCGGCCGTAGTAGAGGTCGAAGTGCCGGGTCTCCAGGATCGCCGTCACGCCTGCACCCCCTTGCGGCCTCGGACGAGTCGGCGGGTGAGGGCGTTGGCGGCGATCACGAGGACGATGAGGAGGAGCGCCGCGCCCCACGCCATGTCGTGCAGGTTCTCATACGGCGAGATGGCGTAGATGAAGATGTCGAGGGGCAGCGCCGCCACCGGGCGCAGCGGGTTCCACTCCCAGTCGGGGTTCCCGAAGGCCGTGAAGAGGAGGGGCGCCGTCTCCCCAGCGATGCGGGCTACGCCGAGCCCGACCCCGGTGAGGATGCCCGGAGCGGCCGCGCGTAGCGCGACGGTGAGGATGACGCGCCACTCGGCCACGCCGAGCGCGAGCCCCGCATCGCGCAGCTCCTTCGGCACGAGGCGGAGCATGTCCTCGCTGACCCGGACGATCGTGGGCAGGAGGATCACGGCCAGAGCGACCGACCCCGCGAGGGCCGAGAAGCCGTGCATGCGGACCACGAGCACGGCGTAGACGAAGATCCCGACGACGACCGTGGGGACCCCTGTGAGCACGTCGCTCGTCACGCGGACGACCCGCGCGAGGCGGCTCTCGGCCGCGGGTCCGCCGTTGCCCGGGGACCCCGCGAACTCGGAGAGGTAGATGCCCGAGAGCACGCCGATCGGGACCCCGACAGCAACGGCGACGGCGACGAGGATGAACGTGCCCGCGATGGCGTTGGCCACGCCGCCGCCCGGCTGGCCCACGGCGGCCGGGAGCTCGGTGAAGAAGGACGCGCTCCAGACCGGCAGCCCGCGCCGGACGACCTCGTAGAGCACGAGCGCAAGGGGGAGCAGCGTGAGCGCGGTAGCCAGCACGAAGAGTCCTGAGGCCAGGCGGTCCTTCAGGCGGCGGAGCCCCATGGCTGCGCGGTCACGCATTCCAGACCGCGCCCCGCGCGACCGCCGCGACGCCGTACCGGCGCTCCGTGCGCACCGTCACCCAGCGCGCACCCATGTGGACGAGGAGGGTGATGAGGAAGAGCAGGAGCCCCACCTCCATGAGCGCCGCCACCTGGAGGGGGTCGGTCGCCTCGGCGAACTGGTTCGCGATGACGCTCGACATGGTGTTGCCGAGCGAGAAGAGCGAGGGACTGATCGCGCCCGCGTTGCCGATGACCATCGTGACGGCCATCGTCTCGCCCAGCGCGCGCCCGAGCGCCAGGACGACCGCGCCCAGCACGCCCATGCGGGAGGCGGGCCAGAGGATGGTGCGGATCATCTCCCAGCGCGTCACGCCGAGGGCGTAGGCGGCGTCCCGCTGGCTCTCGGGGACGGAGCGGAACACCTCGCGGGCGATGGACGTCACGGTCGGCAAGACCATGATGGCGAGCACGACGCCGGCCGCGAGGATCCCCGGGCCGTACGCCGGCCCGGTGAAGAGCGGGACCCA
>JADGHG010000165.1 GCA_019689585.1 Clostridia bacterium | reverse complement strand
GGACAAGCGCGTCCGGCAGGCGCTGCTCATGGCCATCGACCGCGACGCGATGATCAAGGACCTGCTCAAGGGGTACGGGGAGGTCGCCACAGGGCCCATTCCGCCGCTGCAAGGCCAGTACTACGACAAGAACGCCAAGCTCTGGCCGTACGACCCCGAGGGCGCGAAGCAGCTCCTCGCCCAGGCCGGCTGGACGCCGGGGCCCGACGGCACCTTGCAGAAGGACGGCCAGCCGTTCGTCATCCACATGCTGGCCGGCCAGATCCGCCAGCTCGTGCCGGCGACGCTCCTCGTCCAGCACTACTGGGAGGCGATCGGCATCAAGGTCACGGTCGACGTGCTCGACTGGAACAGTTACATCCAGAAGGCGATCGTCAACCGCGACTACGAGGCCTCCTTGGCCTGGTGGTCGACGCCCGCCGACCCGGACGTGCTCTCCTACTACGCCTGCTCGGCGGCCCACACGGGGAACAACATCCCGAACTACTGCAACCCCGACCTCGACCGCCTGCTCGAACAGGGCCGGGCGGCGACGAGCGAGGCGGACCGCGTCCAGATCTACGACCAGGCCCAGGAGCTCTTGGCGGACGAGCTGCCGTACCTCTACCTCTGGTACCCGGTCGACGTCGTCGTGCACCAGAAGAAGCTCCACGTGCCGGCCGGGAACTACGCGGTGAAGGGCCTCTACACGAACGAGTGGTACGTGGAGCGCTAGCCGGCGCTCCAGGGCGCCGCGGCGGGCGGCGGGGGGGGGGGGGGGGGGGTCGCCCCCCCCGGCCCCCCCCCCCCCCGCGTCGGGGGGGCGGACGAGGGGTGTCGCTCGGCCTTTGGCGCTACGTGGTGCGGCGGCTTGGCCAAGGGGCCGTCGTGATGCTGGTCGTGAGCGCGGTGACGTTCGGCCTCGTCAACGTCGCCCCGGGAGGCCCGGCCTCCATGATGCACATGGAGACGACGGCCGCCGAGCGCGAGGCCATCGTGAAGCAGCTCCACCTCGACCGCCCGGTCTACGTGCGGTACGCGATCTGGCTCGCCCAGGCCCTCCGGGGCGACTTCGGCGCCTCGCTGAACAGCCGTCAGCCGGTCATGCCGCTCATCCGCGAGCGGCTCGCGAACACGGCCCAGCTCGGCCTCTCGGCGCTCGTCCTCGCGATCGCGGTCGGCGTCCCGCTCGGCGTCGTCTCGGCGCTCCGTCGCGACACGTGGGTCGACCACGCCGCGACCGTCGTGAGCACGCTCGGCATGTCGGTCCCGGACTTCTGGCTCGGCATCCTCCTCATCATGCTGTTCTCGGTCTCGCTCCACGTCCTTCCGCCCTCGGGGATGGCGACGATCGGCGAGCCGTTCAGCCTCGCCGACCGGATCGACCACCTCGCCATGCCGGCCTCGGTGCTGACGCTCGTCGTCTTGCCCAACATCGTCCGCTTCGCGCGCTCGTCCCTGGTCGAGGTGCTCTCGCAGGACTACATCCGCACGGCCCACGCGAAGGGCGTGCCGGCGCGCGCCGTCGTGTCGCGGCACGCCCTGCGCAACGCGCTGATCCCGGTCGTCACGATCCTGGGTCTTCTCGTCCCCGCGCTCCTCGGCGGCTCGGCCATCGTGGAGAGCGTCTTCGGGTGGCCCGGCATGGGCCGGCTCGCGGTCGAGGCCTCGATGAACCGCGACTACACGATGATCATGGGCGTCACGGTCGTGGCGGCCGCCGTCGTCGTCGCGACGAACCTCGTCGTCGACCTCGCCTACTCGGCGCTCGACCCGAGGATCCGCTATGACTAGCCCGCCCCTCCGACGGTTCGGCCGGCATCCGGTCGCCGTGGCGGCCGTCGCCTTCCTCGTGCTCCTCTACCTGACGGTGCTCGTCGTGCCCGCCGTGGTGCACGCGGACCCCACCCTGCCCGACCCGCTCCACAGCCTCGCCGGGCCGTCGCGAGCGCACCCGCTCGGCACCGACGAGCTCGGCCGCGACGAGCTCGCGCGCCTTCTCGCCGGCGGCCGCATCACGCTGACGGTGGCATGGGTGTCGATCACGATCGCGCTCGTCTTCGGGACCCTCGTGGGTGCCCTGGCCGGCTACTACCGCGGCTGGGTCGAGGCGGTCCTCATGCGCTTCGTCGACGCGGTCATGTCGATCCCGGCCTTTTTCCTCATCCTCGCCGAGCTGGCCCTCTTCGGCCACAGCCCTGCCGTCGTCGTGGTCGTGATCGGGCTCAACTTCTGGACACCCGTCGCGCGCATGGTCTACGCCGAGTTCCTGCGATGGCGCAGCCG
>JADGHG010000038.1 GCA_019689585.1 Clostridia bacterium | reverse complement strand
CGGCAGCTTGAGTTGTGTTTAAGAGTCTGGGTGCGAAGGTTCCTGAAAGGCGGGGCGGGGCGGCCGCGGGGGGTCTGCCTCCGCGTCCGCTCGTGCCGAAGGAGGTCGGATCGTTGTCGGAACTCATGAGCCCTAAGCGGCTCCTTCAGATCCTCGAGGACAACCGGCGGCTGACGCTGCGGACGATCGAGGCCTTCCCCGAGGAGGCCCTCTTCCACCACGCCGTGCCCGGCATGCGGCCCTTCGCCGACATGGTGAAGGAGATCCTCGACATCGAGGCCGGGTACATGAAGGGCATCGCGACAGGCTCCTGGGACTACGAAGGCGGCTTCCCGGAGGTCGCGACGAAGGCGGCGCTCCTTGCGGCCTGCCGCGCGGTGCGGGAAGAGACGCGCGCGTGGTGGCCGCGGCTCACGGCGGAGCACCTCCTGCAGGCGGACGACGACCCGTGGACCGGCTACCGGGCGACGCACCTCGAACGCCTCCTCTACGCGCTCGAGAACGAGATCCATCACCGCGGCCAGGCGTACGTGTACCTGCGCCAGCTCGGCATCGAGCCGCCCGTGTTCTACCGCCGGTCGTAGCCCGCCCGCCAGGGCGGCTCGCTCCCGGCTCGCGCCCTTGGGCCGCGGACGCGGTAGCATGGCGTCGTGTGGCGCGGCCTGGCGTACGTCCTCTGTGCCGCCCTCTCGTGGGGCCTTTCGGCGACGGCCGCGCAGGCGCTCTTCCGTTCGCACGGCGTGACGGCCGACTGGCTCACGGCCGTGCGGATGGTCGGCGCCGGGACGATCCTGGCCGTGGCCTTGCGGCCGCGGCTGCCGCTCGGCGACCTGCCCCGGCTTCTGGCCTTCGGGATCCTGGGCTTCGTCTCGGTGCAGTACACGTACCTTTTCGCGATCCAGGCCACGAACGCCGCGCTCGCCACGTTCCTCCAGTACCTCGGCGTTCCGCTCATCGCCGTCTGGGAGCTCGCGGCAAGCCGCCGCCGGCCCGGGGCGGTGACCCTCCTCGCCGTGGTCGCAGCCGTAGCCGGGACGGCCCTCCTCGCCTTCGGCGGGGCCGCGGCGCGGGGGGCCGGCCACGTGACGCCGGGCGGTCTCGTGGCGGGCCTCGTCGCCGGGCTCGCGCTGGCCTTCTACACGCTCTTCTCGGCCGACCTCGTCGCCCGCCACGGGGCGGCTGTGACGACGACGTGGGGCATGCTCCTCGGCGGCGTCGTCCTCGCGGCGGCCGTCCGCCCCTGGCGTGCGGCGCCGGCGGGCGACGCGCTCGCGGCGTGGGGTCTCGTCGCGTTCGTGGTCCTCGTCGGGACGCTACTCGCCTTCGGCCTGTACGTGGCGAGCCTCGCGCACATCCGGCCCACGGAGGCCGGCGTGGCCGCCACGTTCGAGCCGGTCGCAGCCGCTCTGGCGTCGTACGTGTTTCTGGGCGTAGCGCTGGCACCTCTGCAATACGTCGGCGGGGCGTTCATCCTGGCTGCGGTCGCGCTCCTGCGGCTCGGCTCGTCGGGCGCTCGCGCGACGGAAAAGGACGCGGTCCAGCCACCTGCGCCCGGAGGGCGGCGGCGATCGAGCGGGGGCGACCGCCCCACCCACTCCGCTGCCCAGTGACAGCGTGAATCCGGTCACTTTATGCGGGCGCCGGACCGGCTCGCCTCGCGGATAGCGCGAATTTCGTCCACGTAATCCCCGCTGGAGCAGCGGCTCGACGCACCGGCCGCCGAATAGCGTGAACGGATTCCCGCTGTCTCTGGCGCGGTTCGGCCGTCGCTGGGTATAGCGTGAGTCGATTCACGCAATCCGCGCGCGGGCGGGCGCAACCCCCGGGGGTGGCGCGGCCGGCTTCCGCCGTCTACCGCTCGTCGAGCGGGATGTAGGCGAGATGGTCCGGCCCTTCGTAGGAAGCGAGCGGGCGGAAGATCTTGTTGTCGCCGAGCTGCTCGATGACGTGCGCCGTCCAGCCGGCCATGCGGCTCACCGCGAAGAGCGGGGTGAAGAACTCCGTCGGGATCCCGAGCCGCTGGTAGACGATGCCGGAGTACAGGTCGACGTTCGGGTGAAGGTTCTTCTCCTTCAACATCAGCTCGCGCAGCCGCTCGATGATCTCGAACTTCTCGAAGGCGCCCACCTCGCGCGCCATGACGGCCGCGCTTTCACGCAGGATGAGCGCGCGCGGGTCGTCGACCCGGTACACGCGGTGGCCGAAGCCGAAGACGAGCTCTTTGCGCGCGAGCCGCTCGTGGAGCCAGGCGTCGACGTCGTCGACCGTGTGCAGGTCGTCGAGCATGTGGACGACGGCCTCGTTGGCGCCGCCGTGGAGCGGCCCCTTCAGCGCGCCGATGGCCGCCGTCACGGCCGAGTACATGTCGCTCAAAGTGCTCACGGTCACGCGCGCCGCGAACGTCGAGGCGTTGAAGCTGTGGTCGGCGTGGAGGACGAGCGCCTTGTCGAGCGCGGCCACGAACGACGACGGCTGGCGCTCGCCGTGGAGCATGTACAGGAAGTTGTCCGCGAACGCGAGGCCGGGGTCGGGCGGGACGAACGGCCGGCCGGCGCGCCGGCGGGCGTCGGCCGCGACGAGCGTCGGCGTCTTCGCGACGAGCCGGATGGCACGGCGCCGGAGCGCACCGGCGGAGTCGTCGCCGTATTCGGGGTCGACGGACGAGAGGAGCGACACGCCCGTGCGCAAGACGTCCATGGGCGGAAGCGACTCGGGAAGGCGGCGCAAGACGGAGAGGACCTCCTCCGGCACGGCGTACTCGCTGCGGAGGGCCTGGCCGAGCTCCTCGAGCTCGGCGCGGGACGGCAGCCGTCCGTCCCAGAGGAGCGCGCAGACCTCCTCGAACGAGCCCTGGGCCGCGAGGTCGCGGATGTCGTAGCCGCGGTAGATGAGGCGACCCTCTTCGCCGAACACGTGCGAGATCTTCGTCGCGCCCGCGACGACGCCCGCGAGGCCGGGGCTGAACTCGGTCGTCGACGCCATGATGCCCGTCGCCCCTTTCCCGCGGCCATTCTACCACCGGCGACCAGCGCGGGCCGGCCCGGCCGGGACGGCCCGCGGCCGGTCGGCCCCCCGGACATCCGTGTACAATGAAGCTCCGCGGACCGCCTCCGCCCGCCGTGCGGCACCGCCTGGGCGGCACGCAAGGCGCGACTTCCCCTGCGAGAGGGAGACCGCATGGCGCGTCCCGTGACCGAGGGTTCGCCGGGGGCCGGATTGGCGGTCGAGGGGCTGACGAAGCGGTTCGGTCGCGTGACGGCCGTCGACGGCCTCTCGCTCTCGGCCCGGCGCGGCGAGGTCCTGGGGCTCCTCGGCCCAAACGGGGCCGGGAAGACGACGACGCTCCTCTGCCTCGCCGGGCTCGCGCGGCCCGACGCCGGCCGGGTGATGCTCGACGGCGTCGAGCTCGGCAGCGATCGCTCCCGCCTGATCGCCCTCATCCCCGAGCAGCCGGACGTCTACCCGATGTTGACCGTCTGGGAGCACATGGTCTTCGTGGCGAAGGCCTGCCGGTTGCCGGAGGGCTGGCACATCGAGGCGGACCGCCTCCTCCGCCGCTTCGGCCTCGCCGAGCGGCGGGACGACCTGGGCGAAGCCCTCTCGAAGGGGCTGCGCCAGAAGACGCTCGTCGCCGCGACGGTCCTCGCCGGCGCCCCGGTGCTCCTCCTGGACGAGCCGATGATCGGCCTCGACCCGCGCGGCCAGCGCGAGCTGCGCCTCGTCCTGCGCGAGCTCTGCGAGGAGGGGCGCGCGGTCGTCGTGAGCACGCACCTCCTCGAGCAGGCCGAGGCCATGTGCGACCGCGTGGTGATTCTGAAGTCGGGGCAGAAGCTGGCCGAGGGACGGCCGGACGAGCTGCGGGAGGCCTTGCACCGGGGCGCGAGCCTCGAAGACGTCTTCCTCGAGCTTACGGAGGCGCCGGATGACGTTCGGCCCAGCTGACGCCGATCGGCCCAAAGCCTTCGCCGACCTCGCCGCGCTCCTCTGGCTCGACGTCGCGGCGAGCCGCAACCGTCTGCGCCTCTGGCTCCGCGACCGCCGGCAGCTCGGCGCGCTGGCGCTCTTGGTGGCCTGGGTGGCGTTCTGGGGCTTCGCGGCCCGGAACGGGGGCCCGGGGGGTCGACCCCCGTTCCCCCCGGGCTTCGCGGATCTGGCCCGGGCGCTCGTCGGGCCGGGGTTTCTCGTCGCGCTGGGGACGGTGGCCCTCGTCGGGGCTCGGCGCGCCCCCGCCCTCTTCGCCCAGCCGGCCGACGGGCGCTTCCTCCTCGGCACGGGGCTCGACCGGGGCGCGCTCTCGTTCTGGCTCGCCCTGCGCCACGCCGTGGCCTGGCTGAAAGGCGTCGCCTGGGGCGTCCTCTTCGCGCTCCTCTTCCTCGCGACGCCTGACGCCGGCGGCGCGCGGCCGATCGTCGGCACGGGCGGCCTCGTCCTCGGGCTCGCGGCGTCGCTCAGCCTCTTTCGCGTGCCGGCCTTCGCCCTCGCGCGCCGGCGGCCGGAGGCGGTCGCGCTCTTCGCCGTTCTCGCGCTCGCCGGCGGGCTCGCCGAGCTTACCGGCATGGTCGCCGCCGCCTTCGCCGCCCCTCCCGGCGGACGCCTCCCGGCCTTCGCCCAAGCGGCCTGGCCTCCGGCCATCGCCCTCGTGCGCACCGCCGCCTCGGACGGCGCGAGTCTCGCGCTCCTCGCGTCCCTTCTCCTCCTCGCCCTCGCGCTCGCCGCAGCCGCCGGGCGCGCCTCTCTCCCCGAGATCTGGCAGAGCTCCACGCACGGCTTCGCGCATCGGCGACGGAGGAGGCGGACGAGCCCGGAGGCCGCCGGCCTCCCCGAGGCCGAGGCGCGGACGCGCTCGAGTCGCGCCTCGTCCGCCGGCCGGTTCGCCCCGGGCGGCGCGTGGGTCGTGCTCTGGCGGGACGCCGTCGGGCTCCTGCGCGGACCGGTCGGCGCCGCCGGGGCGGCGCTCGTCGTCTCAGGCTCGATCGCCGGGGGCGTCGTCCTTGGCCTCCTCGCCGGACCCGGCGGGTCGCTCGGCCGCGCGCTCGCCGTCGTCGTCGTCTACGCGGCGTTCGGCGTCGCCGTCCTCACCTCGGTGCGCATCGGCCCGGACCTCCGCCGGCCGCTCTGGTGGATCTCGACGGACCCGGCGCCGCTTCGGCTCGTCGTGCGCAACCTTTCCGTGACGTGCGCCTGGTCCGTGCCGACGTGGGCCTTCCTTCTCGCCGCGACCTCCTCCGCCCGGGCGCCCGGGGAGGGATTCCTCCTCAGCCTCTCGGCCTCGGCGGCCTACTGGCTCGTCCAGGCGGGCGCGCTCCTCGTGTACGCCGCCGTACCGCTGGGCGCGAAGGAGCTGCGCGGGCCGGCCGGCTTCTTCCGGGTCCTCGCGCTTCTCGCCCTCGCGCTGCCCCCGGGCCTCGCCGCCTGGCTCGTCGTGGACCTCGGCGCGCCGACCGCGGCGGGCTTTCTCGCCGCCTGGCTCCTCGCGGCCGTCGAGGGCTGGGTCGTCACGGCCCGGGCCGCCCGGCGCGTGCTCGAGCACGCACTCGTCTACGCCGCGAGCGAGGCCCGCTGACGGTGCGCGCCTTCCTCGCCGTGCCGCTCGCACCGGCCGTCGTGCGGGACCTCGTGCGCTGGCAGGCCGAGCTCGCCCGCGCGGGGCTCGACGCGCGCTTCGTGCCGGCCCACCAGCTGCACCTCACTCTCCGTTTCTTCGCCGAGATCGCGGAGCCGGTGGCCGAGTCGTTCCTCGACCGCCTGTCGCGTCGCGTCCCCTCCGCCTTCGCGGTGGCGCTCCGGGGCACGGGCGCCTTCCCGGACGAACGGAGGCCGCGCGTCGCCTGGATCGGCGTCGGCCCTGGCGCGCGGGAGCTCGTCCGGGTCGCCGAGGCGGCCGAGGCCGTCGCGCAAGAGCTCGGTCTGCCGCCGGAACCCCGCCCGTTCCGGCCCCATGTGACGATCGCGCGCATCGCCCGTCCCCCTCTGGGTGGGCGCGGCCTGGGCGACCTAGCTCCCTGGGAGGCGGCGCGCGGCCGCGCCTGGGGCTCGCAGCCGGTGGGGGAGCTCGTCCTCTTCCGGAGCACGCTCTCGGCTTCGGGCGCGCGGCACGAACCGTTCGGACGCGTCCGGCTAAGCTACGGGTGACCGTCGGACGCCAAGCGTTCGGGCGTACGTGGTGGGCCCCCAGGGATTCGAACCCTGGACTCTCCGATTAAAAGTCGGAAGCTCTACCGCTGAGCTAGGGGCCCGAATGGCTGGGGCGCCAGGATTCGAACCTGGGATCGAGGATCCAAAGTCCCCTGCCTTACCGCTTGGCTACGCCCCAATGATGGGGTGAGTGAGGGGATTCGAACCCCCGGCCTCCAGGGCCACAGCCTGGCGCTCTAACCGCTGAGCTACACTCACCGCAAACTTGCGCGCCCTCGACGTCCATCCTCGACGGCGGAACCTGGCGCGCCCGGCAGGAATCGAACCTGCGGCCGGCCGCTTAGAAGGCGGCTGCTCTGTCCGCTGAGCTACGGGCGCGCGTCGAAACCCTGGAGCGGGAGACGGGAATCGAACCCGCGTCGCCAGCTTGGAAGGCTGGAGCTCTACCATTGAGCTACTCCCGCAGGCTCCCCTCCCGAACCTGGTCGGAGCGGCGGGATTCGAACCCGCGACCTCGTGCGCCCAAGGCACGTGCGCTTCCGCTGCGCCACGCTCCGCCCGGCGCGTGCACCTCATTCTAGGACCTGCGGAACGCGCCTGGCAAACGGCCGCCTCGGCGCGGGCGAAAGCGCGGCTTCGCCGCCTCCGACCGGCGAAGGCGCGCGCCGGTCAGTCGCGCGCGAGCTCGGCGAACGCGGCGACGAGGCTCGGCCAGCCGGCCTCCTCCTCGAACCCGAGTCGCCACATGATGGCCCCCGCGAGGCCGTAGTCGCCGACGAGCGCGATCTTCTGGAGGATGGCCGTCGTGTCGTTGTAATAGGCCGTGTAGGTGCGCCCGTCGTCGAGGCGCGCCGTGAAGGTCACTTCTCCCTCGGGCACGCGCGTCGGCGTCGCCCCGTGGCGCGCCGCCTGGTCGGCGGCGTCCCAGGCGGCCGTGGCGAGGGCGCGGCCGCCGCCCTGAGGCCAGAGGTACGCGTAGGTCGGGATGCCGACGAAGATCTTCTGGGCCGGCATCTGGCCCGTCGCGTAGCTCAGCACGTTCCGCACCCACGAGATCGGCGCGATCGGCCCCGGCGGACCGCCGGACCAGTGGTAGTCGTAGGTCATGATCATCACGTAGTCCGCGATCTGGCCGAGCGCCCGGTAGTCGTACACGCCGACGAGCGAGTTCGTCGGCATGTCGGCCGTCTTGGCCATCACCGAGAGCGTCACGAGCTTCCCGGCCGGCGAGAGCGCCTCGGCGATCTGGCGCACGAACGACGTGTACCGGTCGCGCAGCGAGGCGTCGACGTTCTCCATGTCGAGGTTGACGCCTGCGTAGCCCTGGGCCATGAGGCCCGCGATGGCCGCGACGGCCGCCCGCATGGCGTCGTCGTCCTGGAGGAGCCGGTTGTTGGCGGTGCGCGAGTGGGCCGAGATCATCGCGAGGACCGGCTTGCCGGTCGCCGCCGCCCAGGTCATCGTGCGCGGGCTCGCGGCGCCCGAGAGCGACCCGTCCGCGCCCAGGCTGTAGCCGGTGTACACGGTGAAGTCGAGGTCGCCCCCGTGGGCGAGGAGCGTCTCATAACCGTAGTCGGTGTTGACGTAGTAGGCGGCGAAGTAGGGCGGCGCGCCCAGTCGGCCCGGCGTGGGCGTCGGGATGAGCTCCGGCTCGATCTCGCCCCGCTGGGTGAGGTAGCGGTCGATCATCGTGATGGCCTCGGCGCGCGTGGCCGTGCGGTTCGGCTCGAAGTCGAGCCGCGGCTTCGTGCTCGGGACGCCGTAGATGATGTGGCGCGCGATGGCGGCGGCGGCCGGGAGCGCCCAGGCCGGGATCGTGTCGCCGTCGCCGAAGATGGCGAACCAGCGCGCCTCCGCCGGGACGCCCATCGACTCGAGCGAGCGGCCGATGAGGGTCGCGAGCTCGGCGCGGGTGATCGTCGCCTGAGGCCGGAACGTGCCGTCCGGGTACCCCTTGACGAGGCCGGCCGCGACGGCCGCGGCCACCGCGGGTTGGAGGTCCTCTGGGATCCGGTCGAAGTCCTTGAAGGGCGGCGCCCCCGCGGCCTGGCCCTCGAGCTCGAGGCCGCGCGCGAGCCACACGGTGAAGTCGAGCCGCGTCACGGGGTCGTCCGGGTGGAACTTGCCGTCGGCGCTCGGGTCGATGACGCCCCGCTGGAGGTAGGCCTCGATCGTCGCCTGCGCCCAGTGGCCGTCGATGTCGCTGAAGTCGGCGCCCGGACCCGACTGGGCCCGGGCGGCGGGCGCGGGGCCGAAGGCGGCCACGGCGAAGAGGAGACCCGCGGCGAAGGCCGCGAGGGCGCGGCGGGGACTCGGCATCCTGCGCCTCCTTGCGCCTGCCGGATTCGACATCTTTCGGCAGCCCGGGCCAGGATAGCAACGGTGCGGAGAGAGGGACAAGCGCGGACGCCGTTCCGTAACGGGCGCGTAACCGGGACGTCATAGGCGGGTCCGCGGCGCATGGACGCCCGCCCTGCGACAAGGTGGCCGGCGGGCGTGCGCGGCTTGCGCGGCTTGTGCGGGCGGCAGCCCTCGGGGCCCGGCCGGAGGATTCGCAGAGGGCGCGTAGTAGCCCCGTCTCCGGGAGGATGAGTGCCGTTGGCCGCACCGGATAGGGAGATTCGAGACCGGGCGCTCGCCCTGCAGAAGACGCTCGTCGACTGGCGCCGGCGCCTTCATATGAACCCGGAGCTGAGCTTCGAGGAACGCGAGACGACCGCGTTCCTCGAGGAGACGCTGCGGGGGTGGGGGCTCGAACCGGTGCGGCGGACGCCGACCGGGCTCTGGGCCGACCTCGAAGGGGGCGGCGGATCGGGACCGACCGTCGCCGTGCGCGCCGACATCGACGCGCTCCCGATCCACGAGGCGAACGCGTTCGAGTTCCGCTCGCGCCGGGACGGCGTCATGCACGCCTGCGGCCACGACGGCCACACGGCCATCCTCCTCGGCGTGACGCGGACGCTCCTCGATCTGCGCGACCGCCTGCCCGGCCGCGTCCGGCTCGTCTTCCAGCCGGCGGAGGAGCTCCTGCCGGGCGGGGCCCGTCCGATGATCGAGGCCGGCGTCCTCGACGGCGTCGACCGCATCATCGGACTCCACCTCTGGTCGCTTCTCCCGACGGGCCGGGCCGGGATCGCGCCGGGGCCCCTCATGGCCAACGCCGACGCGTTCGAGATCCGCGTCCGCGGCCGGGGCGGCCACGGGGCGCAGCCGCACCTCGCGGCCGACGCGCTCGCGGCGGCCGCGCAGGTCGTCGTCTCGCTCCAGCAGGTCGTCTCGCGCATGGTCGACCCCATGCGCGCGGCCGTCGTGACGGTCGGCGTCTTCCGAGCCGGGAGCGCCTTCAACGTCATCGCACCGGAGGCCCTCCTCCAGGGCACGGTGCGCACGTTCGACGCCGACGTGCGCGCGCGCGTGCGCGAGGCCCTCTCGCGCGTGGCCGGGGACGTGGCCCATGCCTTCGGCTGCGAGGCCGAGACGGACTACCGGGAGGGCTATCCCGCGCTCGTGAACGAGCGCGGCACGGTCGAGGTCTTCCGTGCGGCCGTGGCGGCCCAGATGGGCGAGGCGGCGCTCGTCGAGCCCGAGCCCTTCATGGGCGGCGAAGACTTCGCCTACTACCTCCTCGAGCGGCCGGGCGCCTTCCTGTTCCTCGGCGCGCGGAACCCAGAGGTCGGGGCCGAGTACCCGCACCACCACCCGAACTTCACGATCGACGAGGCGGCCTTGCCATGGGGGGTGGCCGTCCTCGCGGCGACGGCCTGGCGGCTTCTCGAGGCGCCCCTGGCCCGCGAAGGCTGAGGCGCCCGGGCGGGCCGTGCGCTAGGCGCGGGCGAGGGGCGGGCCGAGGAGCTCGAAGAGGGCGGGGTAGAGGGCTTTCGCGGCCTGCGCGCGGTGGCTGATCCGGTTCTTCAGCCGGGGGTCGAGCTCGGCCATCGTGCGGCCCAAGGCCGGCAAGAGGAAGAGCGGGTCGTAGCCGAAGCCGCCCCGCCCGCGGGGAGCCGGCGCGATCTCGCCTCGGCATTCGCCGCGGGCGACGACCTCCCGCCCGTCGGGAAGGCGGAGGACGAGCCAGGCGACGTAGCGCGCGCGCCGACTCGCGCCCGGCTGCTCGGCGAGGAGCCGGAGGAGGAGCCGGTTGTTCGCCTCGTCGTCGCGCGCCGTTCCAGCGAAGACGGCCGAGTCGGGGCCCGGCCGCCATCCGAGTCCCTCGACCTCGACCCCGGAGTCGTCGGCGAGCGCGGGAAGGCCGGTTGCGGCGCACGCGGCCTCGGCCTTGATCCGCGCGTTCGCGAGGTACGAGCCGCCCGTCTCTTCCGGCGGCGCCACATGCGGCAGGAGCTCCCCCAGGGCGACGACGCGGTCGGCCCAGGGCGCCAGGATCGCCTGGAACTCGCGCGCCTTGCCCGGGTTGCGCGTCGCGACGACGAGCCGGGTCATCCCGCGCCGGCGCCCGCCTCGGCCTCGGCGCCCTGGGCGCCAGAGCCCCCCCGGGCCGCGCCCACGATCGCCGCGTGGCGGCCGAGCGCCCGCCGCTGCGCGCGGACGAGCCGGGCCACGCCGCGAAGGGCGAGGTCGAGGAGCGCCTCGAAGGTCTCGCGCGCGACCGGCTCCCCCTCCGCCGTGCCCTGCACTTCGACGAGGCGGCCGGATGCCGTCGCGACCACGTTCATGTCGAAGCGGGCCGTCGAGTCCTCGCCGTAGTCGAGGTCGAGGAGGAGCTCCTCCCCCACGATCCCGACGCTCGTCGCGGCGACGAACTCGCGCACGGGGGAGGCGGCGAGCACGCCCGACTCCACAAGGCGCGCGGCGGCGAGGGCGGCCGCCACGAAGCCGCCGGTGACGGCGGCCGTCCGCGTGCCGCCGTCCGCCTGGAGCACGTCGCAGTCGATCCAGAGCGTGCGCTCGCCGAGGGCTCGCAGGTCGAAGGCGGCCCGCAGCGACCGGCCGACGAGCCGCTGGATCTCGAGCGTGCGGCCGCTCTGGCGGCCGCGCGCGGCCTCGCGCGGCGTGCGCTCGGCCGTGGCGCGCGGGAGCATGCCGTACTCGGCCGTGACCCAGCCGCGGCCCTCCCCGCGCAGCCACGCCGGGACGCCCTCCTCGAGCGAGGCGGCGCAGAGGACGCGCGTGTCGCCGAGCTCGATGAGCGCTGAACCTTCGGCGTACTTCTGCACCCCGACGCGGATCCGCACGGGGCGCATGCGGTCGGGGGCCCGGCCGTCGGCCCGGGTCATGCGAGCGCCCCCCTTCGGGCAAAGCGCGCCGGCCCCGCGCGCGGCCGGCGCATGGGCGAGCGTGCCCATTTTCTCCCCCGCCCGAGCGCCGGGCAACGGCGCCGGTCCGAACCGGGTCGAAGCAGGGCGACGGATTCCGGCCGGGGCTCGGCATGGATCGGGCGGCCGGGCGCGAAGTCTTCGAGTATGGACGTCGTCCGCGATCCCGCCTTCGTCGGTACGGTCGACGAATGCCGCGCCTTCCTCGAGAGGCTCGCCCCGGGGACGCGCGTAGCGCTCAGCTTCGTCGACTCGGCCCCGCGCGGAGCCCGCGCGAGCCGCGCCGCCCTCCCGCCCGCGTTCGCCTCCCTCACGCGTCGCGAGCGCGAGGTCGCGATCGCCGCGAGCGAGGGGCTCTCGAACTCCGAGATCGCCGAGCGCCTCTGCGTCACGACCGTCACCGTGAAGAAGCACATGACGAACGTCTTCAGCAAGCTCGGGGTCCACTCGCGCGCCCAGCTCATCCGGCTCGTCCTGTGCGAGGGGCTCGGCCTGGCGGGGCCGGCGGAGGACCGGAGGCAGGCCGGCGGCTGAGCCGGCCTAAGGGCCGGCGCGAGGCCTTACGCGCCGGGACGGCCGCCGTGCGCGCCCCCGAAGACGAGCTCGCCGAGCGCCGGGAGGGCTTCGCGGGCGGCTAGGGCGCCCGCCTCGATCGCGTCCGGGATCGAGGCGAAGTCGCTGAGCGGGAGCGAAGGGACGCGCGGCTCGATGACGAGGTCCGCCCCGTGGTGGCGGACGTCCTCGCGCCAGGCGGACGCGACGAGCGCGTCGAGGGCGCGCGCGCCGGTGTCGACGATGCCGCGGGGTCTGGGCGCCGGTCGGTGCCGCAGCCCGAGCGCCACGGCCACCACGACCTCCGCTCCCAGCGCGCGCAGGGCGTCCGTCGGCGCGTCGTCGACGAGCCCGCCGTCGACGAGCGTGCGACCGCCCCAGTCGACCGGCTCGAACACGACCGGGATGGCGGAGCTCGCCCTCGCCGCGAAGGCGCACGTGGCGCCGGGCGCGACGACGGCCGGGTCGGCGAGCCGCGAGGCCTGGCGCGCGAGGGCCGTCGGGCCGAAGAGGACGCGATCGCCCGTCTCGAGGGCCGCCGCCACGGCGACGAAGGGCTTCGGCAGGCCGTCGATCGTCCGGCCGCCGGTCCAGCTTTCGAGCTTCGCGAGGAGCTTCCGGCCGGGGATGAGCCCCCGCGGGACGGGGCCCAGCCACTCCGCGGGAAGGTGAAGGCGCCGGAGGACCTCGGCGAGCGCTGTGCGCAGGAGCGGCCATGGCCTCAGGTTCGAGTCGTAGACGTCGGACGGCCGGAGCGAGCGGGCGAGGTCGGAGATCTCGGCCGCGCTCCAGCCCGCGGCGAAGAGCGCCCCCACGATCGCCCCGGCGCTCGTGCCGGCGACGGCGTCGACCGGGATGCCAGCCTCCTCCAAGACGGAGAGCACCCCGACGTGCGCCGCACCGGCGAGACCCCCGGCGCCGAGCGCGAGGCCGACGGTCCGCCGCGTTCGGCCGGGCGCAGAGACCGGCGCGCCCCCGGGCGCATCGCCGGCGCCCGGGCCGCTCTCGCCCGTTCCGTGGGCGCCACGGGCGCCGTCGGACCTCGGTCGGACGGCGAGCCCCGGCGGGCCGGCCACGGCCGTCTCCCTCCCTCACGAAACGTCCGCGGAGCCACTCTATGCGGGGAGGGCGGTCGCGGTGGCCGAAGCTCAGGCCGGATGGCGACCGGGCGACGAGATGCCAGGCCGGCTACGCGAGAGGCGCCTCGCCCGGGCGGGCCTTGGCAGGCGGCGGCGACGACGCGCCGCCTTCCCGTCCAGGGCCGTCCGAACCGGCCGTAGCGGCCTCGGTGGGGCGGCGACCCGGCACCTCGCGGAAGGCGATCGCGATGCGGTTCCACGCGTTGATGGCGACGATCGCCATCGTCAGCTCGACGAGCTCCCGGTCGTCGAAGTGCCGGCGCACCTCGTCGTAGACGTCGTCCGGGGCGTGGCCTTCGTGGATGAGCGTGAGGGCCTCGGTCCACGCCAAGGCCGCGCGCTCGCGCTCTGAGTAGAAGGGCGCCTCGCGCCAGGCCGGGAGCGCGAAGAGGCGATGCGGCGCCTCGCCGGCCTCGGTGGCGAGCCGCCCGTGCAGGTCGAGGCAGTAGGCGCAGCCATTGATCTGCGAAGCGCGCATGCGCACGAGCTCGAGAAGCCGACGCTCGAGGTGGCCCGAGCGCACGAACGTTTCGAGGACGTTGAGCCCGCGCACGCTCTCGGGCGCCACGGCGCGCGGGTCGAGCCGGGGCGCCGCTCCGACGGCCGTTCCGGCGTCGGCAGGACACTGAGCCATGCCGTCACCCCCGCGGCGAGCCTATCACGCCCGGGCGACCGCGTCGCTCGTCCTCGTCCGTCCTCGTCGAACCTGGTGGAGGTGGCGGGGAGTCGCACCCCGCGTCCGCCGGTGGACCCATGGGCCTTCTACGAGCGTAGTCCCCGATTTCGTCTCGCCGCCGCGCTATCCGGAGACGGGGTTCGCGTCGGCCAGTCCGGTCGAGTCTCGCGCCTGGGCCCCGGACGGGACCCCTTGCGCCAGCCCGGTGTTCGTCGTCCCGGTCGCCTCACGGGCGTCGGTCGGCCGGGACGCTAGCTGGGTCAGGCAGCTAGAGCGTAGTCGCTGTTGGCACGTTACGTGCGGTGGCGGTTTAACGAGGCGCCGCTCGGCTCGCTTCTCCCACCGATCGCATCCAGCGTCGAGCCTACTCACCCCCGAAACGCGTCGCGGCCGGAAGGGCGTCGCCTGACGCACGGAACCGGCGCGCAAAGACCGGGAAGCGGCCGGACGCGCTCCGACCGCTCGCTCACAGCCGATTCTACCACGGCGACCCGCCGCTCGGCCCGGCCGCGTTCACAGCCGGCCTCGCAGCGCCCGCTCGATGCGCCGCCTGGCCTCGCGCTCGGCGATGGCGCGCCGCTTGTCGTAGCTTCGCCGGCCGCGCGCGAGCGCGAGCTCGACCTTGGCGCGGCCGCCCTTCAGGTAGACGCGGACGGGGATGAGAGTGTAGCCGCGCTGCTTCACGCGCGCGGCGAGCCGTTCGATCTCGCCGCGATGGAGGAGCAGCTTCCTCCTGCGCTTCGGGTCGTGGTTGAAGCGGTTTCCGTGTTCGTAGGGCGCGATGTGCATGTCGTAGAGCCACACCTCGCCGCGCTCGACGTACGCGTGGCTTTCCGCCAGGCTCGCGCGCCCCGCTCGCAGCGACTTGATCTCGGTCCCCGTGAGCGCGATGCCGGCTTCCAACGTCTCCTCGACGTCGAAGTCGAAGCGGGCGCGCCGGTTGACGGCGAGGACGCGCCGCTCGTCGCGGGGACGGTCGGCAGGACGGCCCTTCGCTTTGGGCGGCATGCAGTCTCCCCCAGCCGGCCCGGCCGCCCGCGGCGACCGGAAGCCGCCGCCTCGCGGCTTGCGCGTCCCCTTACCCCGGGCGGTCCGATCCGGCCGCGGGTCGAGGCCGACCGTTCGGCGGGCGGGCATGGAGTATACCGCAGTCGGGCGACGGTGCACAGGCGGAGGCCGACGGCGCGCGGGCGGCGCATAGCGTGAATCGCATCGCGCTATTGCGGTGGGAAGGCGCCGCCCGGGGCCGGTAGCGGGATTTCGGTCGTCCTATCGGGGGGAAACCCGGCCCCGGGGAGCCGAGGTCGGGAAATAGGGTGGGTGAATCCGCGCTATCCTCGGGCCCCGTCTGAAGCAGTCAGGAATAGGACGATGGAAGTATCGCTACGGCCGACACCGCCGACG
>JADGHG010000164.1 GCA_019689585.1 Clostridia bacterium | reverse complement strand
CCGGTACGAGGCCCTCGCGAACGCATCCGTCCAGATCGCGATGGCGTACGTCGACGCCGGCCAGGCGGGGAAGGCCAAGCCGTACCTCGAAGAGGCGCTTGGCCTGCCCGAAAGGCTGCGGGCCGAGCACGAGGCGCAGCCGGAATGGGCCGGCGCGGAGCGGACGCCCGCGAGCTCGGTCCGGCTCGACGCGCTCGTCGGACAGGCCTACGCCATGCTCGGCGACTACGCGAAGGCCGAGCCTCTCCTCGCCGAGGCCGCCCGGGCGAAGAAGTCGGTCATCCCCGACGACCAGAAGGGACCGGTCTACCTCTGGCTCGGGGAGGTGCAGAAGGCGGCCGGGAAGGCCGATGCGGCCGACGCCTCGCTCGCGCAGGCGAGGAAGCTCATCGGCGACGCCTACGCCGACCAGGAGGCGCGGGTGGCGAAGTGGGTCGGGGGCGTGAAGTGACGGGGCAGGAGGCCGGCGCCGGCCGGCACCGGCGGGACCGGCTCGGGCGGCGCGAGGAGGAGAACCCCTTCACCGTCTTCCTCATCGACCCCGTGGCTGTGCCGCTCACCGGCCTCCTCGCCGCGCGGGGGCGCATCCGGCCGAACGACGTCACGTCGGTCGGGCTCGCCCTCGGGCTCGCCGCGGGGCCGCTCCTCCTCCTCGGCCTCGCCGGGCCGGCCTCGGGGGCGCCCGAGCTCGGCGTCCTGCTCCCGGCGGGCGGGGTCGCGTTCTACCTCGCGCTCGTCGCCGACTGCGTCGACGGGAAGCTCGCGCATCGCACGGGGCGGACGAGCGAGGCGGGCCGCCGGCTCGAGGCGCTCGCCGACCGGCTGCGCGTGCTCTCGGCCTGGGCCGGGCTCCTCGTCGGAGGGCTCGAGGCCGGCGATCGGGCCGTGGCGGCGGCGATGGTCGCCTACCTCGCCGTGCCGCTCTACCGCGCCCTGCGCGCCCGCAGCGCGGCGCGGTCGGGGCGCGTCCTCCCCGACCCCGGCCGGTACCTCGGCGACCGGCTCGCCGTCCCGCCCTCCCTCCGGCGGCGGCGCGTCGGGGTCTGGTTCGGCAGCTGGGATCGGACGGCCATCTGCTTCGCCCTGGCGCCCGTCCTCGGCCCGGAGCTGCTCGGGCCCGTGGCCGCGGCGGCCGTGGCGTTCGACCTCGCGTGGGTCGCGGCCGGCGCCTGGCTTCTGCGCCGCGACGCCGCCCGTGCCTAGCCCGCGCGCGCCGTCGCGCCGAGAGCCCTCCGCCGGCGAGTTCCGGGCGCTCGTGCAGGCCGGGGTCGTCGACGCGCCGGGGGAGTCGTGGTACGGGCCGCTCGTCTCGCGCCGGATCTCCTACCGCATCGCGCGCCGGCTCGTCTGCTGGGGCACCTCGCCCGACGCCGTCACCCTCGCCATGACGGCCTCGGGCCTCGTGGGCGCCGCCCTCTTCCTCGTCCCGCCCGGTTGGGCCTGGGTGGGCGGCGCGGCCCTCTTGCACGCCTGGCTGGTCCTCGACGCCGTGGACGGCGAGGTGGCCCGCGGGTCGGGCCTCGCGAGCGCGCGCGGCGTCTTCCTCGACGCCTTCGGCCACTGGCTCGTCAACCCGAGCCTTCTCGCCGCGCTCGCCTGGACGGCCCGGCCGCATGCCGATGCCGGGGGATGGGCCTTGGCCGCGCTCGGTTTCGCCGCCGCCGTCTGGAGCCGGGCCGCGGCCGAACTCGCGCCCCTCGTCCGCGCCAAGCTCGCCCGGGCGCCGGGGAGCGGCCGCCGCGCCCCGGCGGCCGGCGCCCCAGGCCGCCCGAGTCCCCGAGCCGGCGAGGGCGGAGGGCGCCCGGCCGGGTCGTCGCGGGCCGAGCGCGCCGCGCGGGTCCTCACCGACGCCGCCTCGCCCGTCCTCGCGCTCACGGTCGCCGCCGCGCTCGCCGTCCTGGGCGGCGAGGCCCCGACGGTCGGGCGCCTCGTGTCCACTTTCGCGTGGGCCCTCTTTACGGCCGCCCACCTCGGGAAGGCGGTCCTTTTCGCATGGCGGGGATGGCGGTCGCTCCCTGGCCCGGGGCCCGCGGCCGGCGGGCCGTGAGCGCGCGCGAGCCGCTTCGCATCACGGTCCTCGTCGTGTGCCGGGACGAGCGCCGGGCGCTCGCGGCGCTCCTCTCCGACCTCCGCGCGCAGACGCTTCCGCCCGACGAGTTCGAGGTCGTCGTTGTCGACGGCCTGTCCCGGGACGGCTCGCGGGAGGCGGCGCTGGATGCGGCGCGCCTCTGGCGGCGCGAGGGCGGCCCCGCCCTGGCCGTCCTCGAGAACCGGCGGAAGACGCTCGCCCCCGGCTGGAACCGCGGCGTGGGCGCCGCGCGCGCCCCCGCGGTG
>JADGHG010000163.1 GCA_019689585.1 Clostridia bacterium | reverse complement strand
CCCAGGCGGCGGACGGGCGGATGGGCGAAGGAGGCCGGCAGGTGTTCTGGTCGCAGCTCTGGCAGGTGTTCGTGGCGTTTCTCCAGGCGGGGCTCCTCGGGTTCGGCGGCGGGCCGGGCGTCGTCCCGTTCATCAAGCAGCAGGTCGTCGACGTGCACGGCTGGCTCAGCGACGCCGGGTTCGCCGACGCGCTCGCCTTCGGGAACGCGCTGCCGGGGCCGATCGCGACGAAACTGGCGGCATACGTCGGCTACCAGGTGGCCGGCTGGGCGGGGGCCGGGGCGGCGCTCCTTGCGAGCTTCGGGCCGACGGCGCTCGCCATGCTGGCGATCTTCGAGCTGTATCAGAGGTACAAGGACTCGCCCTACGTGGCGGGGGCGCTCACGGGCGTGAAGCCGGTCGTGGTGGCCCTTCTCTTCGCCGTCGCGATCGACATCGGCCGCGGCAGCTTCCCGAACCCGGCCGCCTGGGCGATCGGCGCGCTCTCGCTCGTGGCGCTCCTCTGGCTCCACGTGAACCCGGCGATCGTGATCGCGGCGGCCCTCGCGCTCGGCGCGGCGCTCCGGCTGTGACGGGGCGCCCGCGGCAGGGGCGGGACCGTCGGTACGACGTCGTCACGGGCTCTCGAAGACGGTGAGGGGGACGGTACGTTGACGCAAGGTGCAGACGGCAGGCGGGCCTTCCTCGACCCCGCGCGCACCTCCGACCCCGGCCGGCCGGTGTGGTCGGCCGAGGGGCTCGTGGCGGCGCCCGACCCGTATGCGGCGGCGAGCGGCCTGCGGGCGCTTCAGGCCGGCGGCCACGCGGTCGACGCGGCTCTCGCCATGGCGGCCATGACCTCGCTCACGATGCCGGAGATGTGCGGGCCGGGCGGGGACGCCTTCGCGCTCGTCTACGACGCCGGGACCCGGCGCGTCACGGGCTTCAACGGCTCGGGGCCGGCGCCCGAGGCGGCCACGGTCCAGCGCTTCCGCGGCGCGGGGTACGAGACGATGCCGCTCACGGGCTGGTGGTCGGTCGCGGTGCCGGGCGCGGTCGGCGTCTGGTTCGAGCTCCACCGGCGCTACGGCCGGCTGGCCCTCGACTTCCTCTGGGAGCCGGCCGTGCGGCTTGCGCGGCGCGGCGTGCCGATGGGCGCGCGGCTCGCCGCGAACATCGCCCAGGCGGCGCCGCTCCTCGCCCGCGACCGCCAGGCGGCAGCCGTGTTCCTACGCTGGGGGCATCACCCCCGGCCGACCGACCTCCTCCAGAACCCGGACCTGGCCGAGACCCTCGAGACGCTCCTCCGCGAAGGGCCGGAGGCGATCACGACGGGCACGCTCGCCCGGCGCATCGCCGAGGCCTCGGCCGAGGCCGGCGGGCTCCTCACGGCCGACGACCTGGCGCGCCAGGCGCCGGACGTCTACCGCCCGCTCGTCACGACGTACCGCGGCTATCGCGTGTACGAGACGGCGCCGCCCTCGCAGGGGCTCATCCTGCTCGAGGCGCTCAACATCCTCGAAGGGTTCGACCTCTCCTCCTACGCGGGGCCGACCGACCCCGAGGCGGTCCACCTCATGGTCGAGATCAAGAAGATGGCGTATGCCGACCGCAACGCCTACATGGGCGATCCGCGCTTCGTGCGCGCGCCCGTCGAGGAGCTCATCTCGAAATCCTGGGCCACGCGCAGGCGCCAGGCGTTCGACCCCGACCGCGCCGACAACCGCCCGGTCGCGATGGCGATGGCCGGGGACACGACGTCGTTCGTGGCCGTCGACGCGGACGGCAACGCCGTCTCGTTCATCCACAGCAACTCGTCCGCCTTCGGGGCCGGCGTGATGCCGCCCGGCACCGGGATGATGATGAACAACCGCGCCGGGCGCGGCTTCGTCCTGGCCGAGGACCACCCGAACGGGCTCGCCCCCGGCAAGCGCACGATGCACACGCTGAACACGTACCTCGTGACGCGCGCGACGGGCGACGACGACGACGGCGAGCTGGTGCTGGCGGGGAACACGCCGGGCGGCGACGGCCAGCCGCAGTGGAACCTCCAGGTGATCGTGAACGTGCTCGACTTCGGCTACGACGCCTACCGGGCCGTGGCGGCCCCGCGGTGGACGAGCTTCCCGGGCACGGACCCGGCCACGCTGCGCTCGCCGCTCGAGCTGCGGCTCGAGTCGCGCTTCCCGCCGGAGACGGCGGCGGTGCTCCTGCAGAAGGGCCACGTCGTGCGGGGCGTGGGCCCCTGGGCCGGCGGCGGGTCGGCGATGCTCGTCGTCCGGCGGGATGACGGCGTGTTCGAAGGCGCCGCCGACCCGCGCGACGGCGGGCAGGCGCTGGCGGCGGTGTAGGCCGAGG
>JADGHG010000162.1 GCA_019689585.1 Clostridia bacterium | reverse complement strand
CGGGGGCGCGCGGGCTGGCCGAGGGGGCGCCGGGGCGGGCGCTCGTCGTCGGGGAGCCGGAGGAGGCGCCGGTCGTGGCCGAGCGGCTTCGGGAGGTCGGGCTTCCCTGCGAGTGGCTCGGCCGGGAGGCGGGCGGCGGAGCGGACGGGCGCGCGCTCGAACGGGCGGCCGAGCGGGCGGCGACGCTCGCCGTGTCCCGCCCGGTCGTCCTCGCCTCCGGGCCCGAGCCTCTCCTCCAGGCGCTCGCGCGTACGCTCCTCCCGCTCGGCCTCGAGCTGCAGGTCGCCGTCGAGGCGCCCATGACCTGCGGCATCGGCGTCTGCCTCTCGTGCACCGTGCCCGGCCGGCGCGGGCCGGGCTTCTACCGGCGCGCCTGCGTCGAGGGGCCCGTCTTCGACGCCCGGGAGGTGTTCGCGTGACGGCGGCTTGCGACCTCTCCGTCTCCCTCGGTCCGCTCCGCCTCGCCAACCCGGTCGTCCTCGCCTCCGGGACGGCCGGCTACGGGCGCGAGCTCGGGGCGGCGCTCCCGCTCTCGGCCCTCGGCGCGATCGTGGTGAAGGGGGTGGCGCCCGAGCCCTGGCCCGGCAATCCCGGGCCCCGCGTCGTCGAGACGCCGGCCGGGCTCGTCAACTCGATCGGCCTCGAGAACCCGGGCCTCGACCACTTCCTCGCCCACGACCTGCCCTGGCTCCGTTCGGTCGGCGCGACCGTCATCGTGAACGTCGTCGGGCGGACGGCCGACGACTACGTGAAGGTGGCGGGGCGGCTCGCGGCCGAGCCCGGCGTGGCGGCTTTGGAGCTGAACGTCTCCTGCCCGAACGTCGAGGCCGGGTGCGAGTTCGGCCACGACCCGAAGCTCGCCGCCGGACTCGTCGCGCGCGTGAAGGAGGCGAACCCCGCCCCGCTCTTCGTGAAGCTCTCGCCGAACGCGCCCGACCCCCTCGCCGTGGCCGAGGCGGTGCTCGGGGCGGGCGCGGACGGCCTCACGCTGATGAACACCTACCTCGCGCTCGCCATCGACGTGCGGCGCAGGCGGCCCCTTTTGCCGGGCGTCACGGGCGGGCTCTCGGGGCCGGCCGTGAAGCCCCTCACGCTCCGCTGGATCTGGGAGGCGGCCGAGCGCTTCAGGGCGCCCATCATCGGCACGGGCGGCGCGGCGACGGTCGAGGATGTGGTGGAGTTCCTCCTCGCGGGCGCCTCGGCCGTAGGGATCGGCTCGGCCACCTTCGCCCGGCCCGACGCGGCCTGGCGCATCGCGGAGGCGCTGCCCGAGGCCTTGGCGCGCCTCGGCTTCGCCACGGCGGCGGAAGCAGTGGGCGCGGCCCACGGGCGCGGAGCCGGGGCGGGAATTCCGCGCGGGTGAGAAGGCCGCGCCGGGCGCGGTCGGCGAGGGCAGGGATCGGTCGTAGGGCGGCCTAGAGCGTAGGGGGAAGTCGAAGGAGGGTGCGGCGTGGAGCGGGTGGTCGCGGAGGCAGAGAGGCTCCAGGCGGCCGACCGCGTGATCGTGGCGCTCGACGTGGGGACGCTCGCCGAGGCGGAGCGGCTCCTTGACGCGATCCTGCCCGTCACGCGCCAGGTCAAGGTCGGCATGGAACTCTACACCGCGGCCGGCGCCGAGGCGGTGCGGCTCGTGCGGCGGCGCGGCGGGCGGGTGTTCCTCGACATGAAGTTCCACGACATCCCGAACACGGTGGCGGGAGCCGTGCGCGCCGCCGCCGCGCTCGGCGCCGGGATGATCACGGTCCACGTCGCCGGGGGGCGCCGCATGCTGGAGGCGGCCGTGCGGGCGGCCGAGGAGGCGGCGGCCGAGGGCTCTCCGCGGCCGCGCGTCCTGGGCGTCACCGTGCTCACGAGCATGAACGCGCAGGACCTCGAGGAGACGGGCGAGGTGCCGCCCTTGAGCGAGCTCGTGGCGCGGCGCATCCGGCTCGCGCGCGAGGCGGGCCTCGACGGCGTCGTCTGCTCGCCCCTCGAGGCGCGGCTCGTGAAGGCGATGGGCGGCCGGGGCTTCCTCGCCGTCACGCCGGGCATCCGGCCGAGCGGCGCAGCGCTCGGCGACCAGGCGCGCGCGGCCACGCCGGCGACGGCGATCGCGAACGGGGCCGACTACATCGTCGTCGGGCGGCCGGTCACGAAGGCCCCGGATCCCGCCGCGGCGGCGCGGGCGATCGTCGCGAGCGTGGCGCGGGCCTTGGGCGAGCGAGGGGCGGCCTGCGGCCCTCTGCCCGCGGGCCCCCTCGCCACGGGCGCGTCGCGCGAGCGGTCGGCCGAGGCGAGGGCCCGGGCCGGCCGGCCCGACCTGCCCACGCCTCGCCCGGATGAGGCGCCGTGACCCCGAGCG
>JADGHG010000161.1 GCA_019689585.1 Clostridia bacterium | reverse complement strand
CCCCTCCTTTCCCCCCGCCCATCCCCCGGCGGCGACGCACGCGCACAGAATGAGGCCCGGGAGCCAGGACGAGGCCGGCAGGGCGAGGAGCGCGGCGGAGGATGCGAAGACGAGCCAGCCGGCGCGAAGGTCGGCGGCGACGAGGGCAAGCGGCACAAGGAGCGCGGGCGGACTCGTCCAGATGTCACCCGACGCCAGGATGCTGACCATGAGCGGGTGCAGGGCCGTCAGGACGACGAGCGCCAAGGATGTCGGGAGGCCGCCCTGCCTGCGGACGGCCCAGAATCCGACGGTGGCCGCCGTCGCCGCCCAGATGAGGGCGGGAAGCGCCGCGCCGACGGCCCCCGACGCCCAGGCCGCGCCGCCCGGACCGAGCGGTGCCACCCTTCCGACCGACCCGATCGCGCCCGGCGCCGGTCCGTTGGCCAGGTGGATGCGAAACCAGATACCGGCCGCGGCCAGGACGACGCCTACGACCATCACGATGCTCCGCGCCACCGACCCCGACGGGCGCGGGCCGTAGGCGCCCGAGAGGCGGCGCAGGACGATCACGACCGCAGCCGCGAGCGTCTGCCAGCCATCGCGCAGTGGGCGCACACGCGAACCCGGCCGGTCCACCCACCGGGACACCGGATGCACGCCGATGCGGAATCCGTTGAGCCGCGCGACGAGCAATGCTTCCGCGTCGAAGGCGAAGCCGGCGATCCGGCATCGCGGGAGGAGGGCGTCGATCGCCGGCCTGCGGAATCCCTTCAGGCCGCACTGGGGGTCGGGGGCCGCGCCAAGGCCGAGCACCTTAAGGATTCGCTGGAAGGTCCAATGGACGAAGCGGCGGCCGATCCTTGCCGGACTGCCGTCCGCCCTTGCGCCGGCGACCACGTCGAAGCGGTGCAGGGCGTCGGCGACGGCCACAATGTCGTTCATATCGAAGGAGAGGTCCGCGTCGGTGCAGACGACGCGGTCGTGGCGCGAGAGCGCCAGGGCCTGCCGCAGGGCGGCGCCCTTGCCCATGTGGCGGGACAAACGCACGGCACCGAGCCACGGCCTCTCCCGAGCGGCTTCCCGGATGATGTCCCACGTGGCGTCGGAACTGCCGTCGTCCGCGATGATGACTTCGGCGTCGGAGAAGAGGTCCGCGCGGGCCTCGTCCAGCGCCATGAGCGTGGCCGGCAATCGAGCCGACTCGTTGTAAGCCGGGAGGATCAGTGTCCAGTCAGCCCTTGGCGAAGACGGCTCCACGATCGTGACGGCCACGGGCTCGGGGAAGGCCCAGTAGTGATAGCCCAAGAAGTTGAGCGTCGCGGTCACGACGGCGGCTCCGACCTTCGACCCAATGGCGACGAGAGCCCAGGGGATCGGCAGGCTGGCGAGCGGCGCCGCGACGATGGGCACGACGGCGGACGAGAGGGCGACCGTGGACATTGTCACGATGGCGAAGGGGATGGGTCGCGGGACGCTTCCCCTCCACGTCCAGCGGCTGTTCAGGAGGTAGCTGACGGTGGCTGCAAGCGCCACCGACAGCGCCTGCGCGGCCGTGAGCGTCCATGCCGTGCGGTTGCCCGCGACGGCGACGAACGCGAAAAAGCCGCCGAAGTCGACGGCGGTGTTGATCACGCCGACGACGCCGAACTTCAGCACGCGGCGGACGAGTCGACGGGCTCGCGCGCGGTCCAGCTCCTGGGCCATGCAGCCTCCGTTCCACCGTGGCTTCAGCCCAAGAAGTTGCCGCCAGTCTGTCTCACCAGCCTTGTTCGACGATCATCGTACACCGCAGTTCCGAGCCCGTTTCCGTCTTCCTGGCAATAGTCGGCGGCGATCATGACCCACCCCTCCGGCTTTGTCCGGACCGCGACACCAAAGACAACGCCGATCAGCCGGCGCAATGTCCCGCGCGACGTCGATAAGCTGCACAAGGGGGCGGGGCTCCCGGGGGCGTACCGCGTCGCTGACCTGCGGCAGGCCATGGCGACAGACGTGCTCGCCAGCGGGGTTCCGCCGAGGCTGGTGAGCAAGCGGTTGGGGGATGCGTCCGTTCGCTATTGGACCGCCCGCCGCGTAATGGACGTGCCCGAGGTCAGAGGTTCAAGTCCTCTACCGCTCATCCGCTTCCTCCCCGACTGCTCGACCTCCTCGGCGAGCTTCTGCGGCATGATCGTCCACGAGTGCGCCGAGGACCCCGGCCCGGCGGACGCGTTCGCCGCGCTCTGGGCCCAAAGTCCTGGGACTTGACAGCCAGCCGGGCGGGACCGAGGCTGGAACTCCAAGGGGGCGGGCCGGGGGGGGGGCCCCCCCCCCCCGGGTGGTGGCCCGCGCCGCCGCGCCCGGGGCGGCCCCCCCCGCGCCCCC
>JADGHG010000160.1 GCA_019689585.1 Clostridia bacterium | reverse complement strand
CCCGGGCCCCGCCAGTGCGCCGCGAGCGCACGGGGGGGGGACACCGCCGCCCCCCCCCCCACGCGGGGGGGGGGCCCCGCGGTTTGGGCGGGGGCCGCGCCCGTGGTACCACCCTACTTGAAAAGCCTCAAAACCTGGTGGAGGTAAGGGGACTCGAACCCCTGGCCTCGTGAATGCCATTCACGCGCTCTCCCAGCTGAGCTATACCCCCACGGATCCGGCTTCACCACTCTCGGCCCGTAACGCGGGCGGGACGTCGCGGCTCCGGCGTCCGACCGCGGGTCGGCCTGCCATCGCCGGCGAAGCTCGCGGGCGAGTTCGGCGGCCGGCCGCGGCCGGGCTCGCACCGCCCCCGGCTCGCTCTCGCGCGCGGTCCCGCCTACTGCTCCCGCTCATCGCGCGTCTTACGTTTTCCTGCGGTCACCCATTGTACGAAGCCGCGGAAGCCGGGGTCAAGGACGGCCCGCGCCGGCCGCGGCGAGCGCCTCGTAGGCTGGAAGGTCGGCGAGCGCCTCGTCGACCGCCTCGCGCCAGAAGTCGGGCTCGGCGAGCTCGGCCCCGAGGTGACGCCGGGCGAGCTCCTCGACCGTCATGCGGCCCGTGTCGAGGAGGAGGGCGTCGTAGGCGTCGGCGAGGCCCGCGCCCTTCTCCCGCAGCCGCCGATAGGCGCCCAAGCTGAAGAGGTAGCCGAACGTGTACGGGAAGTTGTAGAAAGGCGCGCCCGTGATGTAGAAATGGCCCTTCGCGGCCCAGAAGCGCGGGTGGTAGACGGAGAGCGCCTCGGCGTAGGCCTCCCTCTGGGCGGCGAGCATGAGCTCGTCGAGCTCGGCCGGCGTGAGCGGCCCCAGGCGGCGCGCCTCGTAGAACCGCGTCTCGAAGAGGAAGCGCGCCCGGATGTTCATGAGGAACTGGGCCGCCGAGGCCAGCCGGTCGTCGAGGAGCGAGAGCCGTTCGGCGTCGTCGGCCGCTTGGGCGAGCGCCGCGTCCCGGACGACCGACTCGGCGAACGTCGAGGCCGTCTCCGCGAGCGCCATCGGATAGTCGCGGGCGAGCGTCGGCAGCTCGCGCACGACGTGCGCGTGGTAGGCGTGGCCGAGCTCGTGCGCGAGCGTGCCGACGCCGCCGATCGTGCCGCCGTACGTGAGGAACACGCGCGATTCGCGCGTGAGGGGGAAGGTGGTGCAGAAGCCGCCCGGCTCCTTGCCGGGCCGGTCCTCCGCCTCGATCCAGCGCCGGGCGAAGGCCTCCTCGGCGAAGCGGCCGAGGGCCGGGTGGACCTCCCCGAGGTGGCGGACGACGAACGTGGCCGCCTCGGCGTACGGGATGGGCCGGCCGCCCTGGCCGACAGGCGCCGGCACGTCGAACCAGGCGAGCGCGGGAACGCCGAGAAGGCGCGCCTTGGCCGCGAGGTAGCGGCGAAGGCGCGGCCGGGCCAGGTCGACAGCCTCCCACATGGCGTCGAGCGTCGCGCGCGTCATCCGGTTCTGCGCGAGCGGCTCCTTGAGGAGCTCGTCCCATCCCCGGTGCCGGTAGAGGTTGAGCCGGAAGCCGGCCAGGTGGTTGAGAGCGTCGGCGACGAGGTCGGCTTCGCGGCCCCACGCCTCCTCCCAGGCCGCGAACACGGCCTGGCGCACGGCGCGGTCCGGGTGCTCCATGCGGTTTTCCGCCTGCGCGGCCGAGAGGCGTCGCACCTCGCCCCCCTCCTCGACCCGCACCTCCAGGCGGCCCGCGATGCGGTCGCGCAGCGTGCCCCAACCGTGATAGCCGTCGACGGCCAGGTCGCCGGCCAGGGCCTCGAACTCGGGCCGCATCCGCTCGCGCGCCAGCCGGCGGCGCTCGGCGAGCGCGAAGGCCTGACCGGCAGACGCCGGCTCGGCCAGGATGGCGGCGAAGACCTCGTCCGGCGCCTCGGCCAGCCGCGCGTCCAGCCCGGCGGCCGCCGCCTCGAGGCTCGCCGCCGCCTGGGCGACGCGGCCGAAGAGGGAGCGCGCGCGCTCGTCGCGCACGTCCTGCGCCATGAGGCAGCCCAGGAAGGCGGCCACCTGCCCGAAGCGGTCGAAGAGCTCGCAGAGGTCGGCGATGCGCGCCGCCCAGGCCGCCGCCTCGCCGGCGTCCCGGGGCGGCTCGAGCGCACCGAACCGCTCGCGCATGGCGAGGGCGTCCTCTTCGAGCCGGGCCACCGCCTCGGCGAGCTGCGGGGAGGCGCTGCCACCCGGGAAGATCGAGTCGAGGTCCCACGTCGGCCGGTACTCCACCGGCAAGCCGTCCATCCGCATCCCACCCCCTCCGCCCATTCCGCGCCCGGCTCGCCCGCCCCGCCCCCCGATGCAGGGAGAGGCGGACAAA
>JADGHG010000159.1 GCA_019689585.1 Clostridia bacterium | reverse complement strand
GAGCGCGGCGCGAAGGCGTTCTTCCGCCGGCACCGGGCGGAACTCCCGCGCGAGTCGGTCGACGTCGTCAACCTCGACAACGTCGGGGGAGGGCGGCTGCGGTACCTGGAAGGCGAGGGCATGGTCGGCTACGTGCCCTACGACGCCCGGCTCGTCGCCGCCGCGCGCGTCCTCGCCCTCCACCGCGACCCGGAGGGCGTCCTGCCCTGGGGGAACCTGATCTTGCCGACGGACGGGCTCGTCGCGCGCCGCTTCGGCTACGCGGCCATCACGTTCACGGGTGTGGGCGAGGACGGGCTCATCCCCGACTACCACTGGCCGACCGACACGATCGAGCGCCTCGACCGCGCCCACTTGGCCTCGGTCGTCGAGTTCCTCGCGGAGTACGCGCGTCTTGTGGGCGACGAAGGGGCGGCGGCGCGGGGCAGGGACGACGGGCCTCGCGGCCAATAGCACCCGCATGAGCCGGGCGGCCGACGTCCCGCTCGCCCTCCGCATGCGGCCGCGGACGCTCGACGAGGTCGTCGGCCAGCCGCACCTCGTCGGCCCGGACGGCCTCCTCCGCCGCATGGTCGAGTCGCGGGTGCTGCGGCCGCTCGTCCTCTTCGGCCCGCCGGGCACCGGCAAGACCAGCGTCGTGCACGTCATCCAGGGCGCCTTCGGGCTCCCGCTCGTCCGCCTGAACGCCGTCGAGAGCGGCGTGCGGGAACTGCGCGAGGCGGTGGCGCTCGCCAGCCACGCCGGCCGGGTGCTCCTGCACGTCGACGAGGTCCACCGCTTCGCCCGCAACCAGGTCGAGACGCTCTTGCCCGCGCTCGAGGACGGCCGCGTGGTGCTCGTCGGCACGACGAGCGAGAACCCGTTCCTTACGCTCCCGCCCGCCCTGCGAAGCCGCCTCCTCGTCCTCGAGTTCCAGCCCCTCTCGCCCCAGGACGTCGCCGCCGTCCTCCGCCGGGCGCTCTCGGACGAAGAACGCGGGCTCGCACGCTACCGCCCCCGGCTCGCCCCGGGGCTCCTCGAGGAGCTCGCGGAGTCGGTGGGCGGCGACCTGCGCGTGGCGATGAACGCGCTCGAGCTGGCCGTCCGGACGGCGCCCGAGGAAGGCGGCCCGGGCGAGCGCGTCGTGCGCCGCGACTCTCTCTTCCGCTTCCTCCGGCGCGAGCTCCAAACCTTCTCGACTTCCGACGCCTACGACCTCCTGAGCGCGCTGCAGAAGAGCGTGCGCGGGAGCGACCCGCACGCGGCCCTCTTCTACCTCGCTCGGCTCGTCTCCGTGGAGGTCGACGTCGAGACGATCGCGCGCCGCGTCGTCGTCATGGCGGCGGAAGACGTCGGCACGGCCGAGCCGGGCGCGCTGGCCGTGGCCGTGGCCGCGGCGGAGGCGGCCCGCATGGTCGGCTACCCCGAGGCGCGCATCCCGCTCGCCCAGGCCGTCGCGTACCTGGCCGTCTGCCCGAAGTCGAACGCGGCGTACGCGGGGCTCGCCCGGGCGCTCGAGGACGTCCAGGCCGGGCGCGGGCGCGTCGTTCCGAGCCACCTGCGCGAGGCCAGCTACCGCGGCGCGGCCGCCCTCGGGCGCGGCACGGGTTACCGCTATCCTCACGACGATCCGCGCCACTGGGTCCCGCAGCCGTACCTGCCCGACGATCTCGCCGGGCGTCGCTACTACGAGCCGAGCGGCGAGGGGCGCGAGCGGGCGATCCGAGAGCGGCTTCGCGAGCTCGAGGAATGGGCCCGAAAGGCGCGCACAGCCGGGCCGCCCGAGCCGGAGGGACGTTAGGCGCGTGGTATTGTCGGGGCGGGAGGACGCGCCATGGGCGAGCCGTACGACACCCTCATCGTCGGCGCCGGTCCGGCGGGGCTCACGGCGGCGCTCTACGCCGGCCGCGCCGGCCTGCGCGCCGCCGTCGCCGAGCGGGCCGTGGCCGGCGGCCAGATCGCGACGACGGAACTCGTCGACAACTACCCCGGCTTCCCCGAAGGCATCCTCGGGCCCGAGCTCTCGGAGCGGATGGAGGCGCAGGCCCGCCGCTTCGGGGCGGAGTGGCTCGCCGACGAGATCGCATCGCTCGCCCGCGAGGGCGACGTCTGGGTGGCCGAGGGGCAGGAAGGGAGCTACCGGGCGCGCACGGTCATCCTCGCGACCGGCGCCCGCGAACGAAAGCTCGGCGTGCCGGGGGAGGACGAGTTCCGCGGCCGCGGCGTCTCGTACTGCGCCATCTGCGACGGGGCCTTCTTCCGCGGCCGGCGCGTGGCCGTCGTCGGCGGCGGCGACTCCGCGCTCACCGAGGGCATGTACCTCACGCGCGTCACCGACGGCGTGACGATCATCCACCGGCGGGACGAGCT
>JADGHG010000158.1 GCA_019689585.1 Clostridia bacterium | reverse complement strand
GGCGATGTCCGAGGCGCGCGGCGCGTGGGAGCGCCGCTACGGCTCGCTCGAGTGGCGCAACATCGGCCCCTTCCGGGGCGGCCGGGTCGTGGCCGTCGCCGGCCACCCGACGGAGCGCATGACGTTCTTCATGGGCTCGACGGGCGGCGGCGTCTGGAAGACGACCAACGGCGGCACGACGTGGAGGAACGTCTCCGACGGCTTCCTCGGCTCGGCTTCGGTCGGGGCGATCCAGGTGGCGGAGGCCGACCCGAACGTCGTCTACGTCGGCATGGGCGAGTGCTCCATCCGCGGCAACGTGTCCTTCGGCGACGGCGTCTACCGCTCGGACGACGGCGGGGCCAGCTGGCGCCACCTCGGGCTCGCGGCGACGCGGCACATCGCGCGCATCCGCATCCACCCGCGGGACCCGGACCTCGTCTACGTCGCGGCGCTCGGCCATGCCTTCGGGCCGAACCCCGAGCGCGGCGTGTACCGCTCGCGGGACGGCGGCCGCACCTGGGAGCTCGTGCTCTTCCGCAGCGAGGACGCCGGGGCCATCGACCTCTCGCTCGACCCGCAGAACCCCCGCATCCTCTACGCCGCGTTCTGGGAGGCGCGCCGCGGCGAGTGGTTCCTGCGAAGCGGCGGGCCGGGGAGCGGCCTCTTCCGCACGACGGACGGCGGCGACACGTGGGTGGAGATCACGCGGAATAAAGGTCTCCCGGAAGGCGTCTGGGGTAAGGTCGGGGTCGCCGTCTCGCCGGCCCGCGAGGGCCGGGTGTGGGCGCTCGTCGAAGCCGAGAAGGGCGGCGTCTACCGTTCGGACGACGGGGGCGAGAGCTGGCGGCTCGTCTCGGACGAGCCGCGGCTCCGCTCGCGGCCCTGGTACTACAGCCACATCCACGCCCACCCGACCGACCCCGAGACCGTCTTCGTCCTCACCGAGGGGTTCTGGGTCTCGACGGACGGGGGTCACACGTTCCGGCTACGCCCGACGCCCCACGGCGACCACCACGACCTCTGGATCGACCCGCGCGACCCCGACCGCATGATCCACGGCGCCGACGGCGGCGCGACCGTCAGCTTCGACGGCGGGCGCAGCTGGAGCTCGATCTTCAACCAGCCGACGGGCGAGTTCTACCACGTGACCGTCGACACGCGCTTCCCCTACCGCGTCTACGGCGCCCAGCAGGACAACACGACGATCAGCATCGCGAGCGCCTCGCGCCAGGGGGCTATCACGGAGCAGGACTGGTGGGACGTCGGGGGCGCCGAGAGCGGGTACATCGCCGTCCGGCCCGACGACCCCGACGTCGTCTACGCCGGCAGCTCGGGCGGCGGCGAAGGCGGGCGCCTCACGCGCTTCGACCAGCGGACGGGCGAGCGGCGCGAGATCACGCCCTGGCCCGCGCGCACGGCCGGCATGGCGGCCGAGGAGTACCGCTACCGCTTCCAGTGGACGTCGCCGATCCACATCTCGCCCCACGACCCGAACGTCCTCTACTTCTGCGCGAACCGCGTCTTCCGCTCGCGCGACGAGGGCGAGAGCTGGGAGATCATCAGCCCGGACCTCACGCGCAACGACCCCGAGAAGCTCGGTCCGAGCGGCGGGCCGATCACGCGCGACCACACGGGGGTCGAAGTCTACGGGACGATCTTCGCCTTCGCCGAGTCGCCCCTTGCGCCGGGGCTCCTCTGGGCCGGGAGCGACGACGGGCGCGTCCACGTCTCCCGCGACGCAGGGGCCAGCTGGACCGACGTCACGCCGCCCGACATGCCCGAATGGACGCGCGTCTCGATCGTGGAGCCTTCGCCGCACAACCCGGACGGGTGCTACCTGGCCGCGTCCCGCTACCGGCTCGACGACCGGCGGCCGTACCTCTGGAAGACGACCGACCTCGGCAAGACGTGGCAGCGCATCACCGACGGCATCCCCGACGAGGACTACACGCGCGTCATCCGTGCGGACCCGGTCCGGCCCGGCCTCCTCTTCTGCGGCACCGAGACGGGCGTCTACGTCTCGCGCGACGACGGCGCGAGCTGGCAGCGCATGAACCTGAACCTCCCCGTCGTGCCCGTCCACGACCTCGCGGTCCAAGACGGCGATCTGGTCGCGGCCACGCACGGCCGGGCCTTCTGGATCCTCGACGACATCACGCCGCTCCGTCAGGACGTGCCCGAGGACGACGTCTGGCTCTTCCGCCCGCGCGACACGGTGCGCGTGCGCTACGCGGCGCGCGGCCGCATGAGCCGCCCGAAGATGGCCGCGGCCGACGCTCTGCCCGGGCCGACCGGGATCGGCGGCGGGCTCGCGCGCTACCTTAAGGACTGGCCCGAGGGCGGCCGCGCGCCCGAGTACCTCGACGCCGGCCGCAACCCGCCGAACGGCGTCATCGTGCACTTCGGG
>JADGHG010000005.1 GCA_019689585.1 Clostridia bacterium | reverse complement strand
GCCGCGCCTTCTCCTCCTCCAGGAGAACGCGGCGCAGCACCTTGCCGACCATGCTCTTCGGCAGCTCGGCGCGGAACTCGTAGATGCGCGGCACCTTGTAGGCGGCGAGCAGGCGCCGGCAGTGCGCGTCGAGCTCGGCCTCGCTGACCGACGCGCCCGCCTTCGGGACGACGTACGCCTTCACCGTCTCCCCGCGGTACGGATCGGGCACGCCGACCACGGCCGCCTCCTGCACGGCCGGGTGCTGGAAGAGGACCTCCTCGACGTCGCGGGGGTAGACGTTGAAGCCCCCCGCGTTGATCATGTCCTTCTTGCGGTCGGTGACGTAGAAGTAGCCGTCCTCGTCCATGCGGCCGATGTCGCCGGTGTAGAGCCAGCCGTCGCGGAGCGCCTTCTCCGTCTCCTCCGGCTGGTTCCAGTAGCCCTTCATCACCTGCGGGCCGCGGACGCAGATCTCCCCGACCTCGCCGACGGGCACCTCGCGCTCGCCCGTCTCGACGTCGACGACGCGCGCCTCGGTGAGCGGGACCGGTATGCCGATGCTCCCCGGCTTGCGCAGGCCGACGGTGGGGTTGCAGTGGGTGACGGGCGAGGTCTCGGAAAGGCCGTAGCCCTCGATGATGGTCGCGCCGGTGCGGGCCTCGAACTGGCGCATCACCTCGACGGGCATGGCCGCGCCTCCGGAGTTGCAGACGCGCAGGCTCGCAAGATCCTCCGGCCGCACGTCGGGGAGCGCGTTCAGCGCGATGTACATCGTCGGCACGCCCGGGAACGAGGTCGGCCGGAAGGCGCGGATGAGCTCGAGCACCTGGGCCGGCTCGAACCGCGGGACGAGGATCGAGGTCGAGCCGCGGAAGATGGCGTAGTTCATGCAGACGGTCATCCCGTAGGAGTGGAAGAGCGGGAGCGCCGCGAGCATCGTCTCGCCCTCGTCGTAGAAGTTCTCGACCCAGGTGGCGAGCTGGTGCACGTTCGCGACGAGGTTCCGGTGCGTGAGCATCGCGCCCTTGCTCGTGCCGGTGGTGCCGCCGGTGTACTGCAGCACGGCGACGTCGTCCGGGGAGGCGCCGCCGAGCTCCACGCGCCCTTCGGCGAGGGCGCCCCGACCCCGTGTGAGAAGCTCGTCGAACGTGAGCCGCTCGAGGCCGCCTGCCGACGGCCCGGCCGACTCGGACCCGGCCGGGCTCGCCTCCTGGGGCGCGCCGGGCGTGGGGACGACGACGAGGCGGCGGAGCGGCGTCTCGGACGCGACGGCGAGCGCCCGCGGCACGAAGGCGTCGAGGAGGACGAGCGTCTGGGCGCCCGAGTCGCTGAGGAGATGCGAGAGCTCGCGCTCCACGTAGAGCGGGTTCACCTGCGCGACGACCGCGCGCGCGAGGAGCGTACCGTAGTAGCTGATCACGTACTGCGGGAGGTTGGGGAGCATCACGGCCACCCGCTCGCCTGGCGTGAGCCCGAGCGTACGAAGCCCGGCCGCGAAGGATTGGACGGCGCCGTGAAGCTCTTCGAACGTCAAGGACGACGGCCCGAGCCGGAGCGCCGCCTTCGCCGGCTTGGCGCGGGCCGTGTCGGCGAGGATGCGGTCGAGCGTCACGGCCGGCACGGTGAGGTCGCGATCGACGTGCGGCGGGTAGTGGGCGAGCCAGGGCCGGCTCGCGTACGAGGTGGCAGGCATGGCGACGGGCCTCCCTCCGGATTCGGCTGCCAGGGCGTTCCACGGCCGACCGCGGG
Source organism: Clostridia bacterium (assembly GCA_019689585.1). Taxonomy (GTDB): domain Bacteria; phylum Bacillota; class Sulfobacillia; order RBS10-35; family JADGHG01; genus JADGHG01. The sequence continues at coordinate 46,014 of JADGHG010000005.1, read as the reverse complement.
AACCCTGCGAACCGGCCCCGCCCTGCGCCGTCGTGCTACGTTGGGAGGAGACGAAGGCCGATCGGGGGAGGCTGGTCGACATGGCGAAGGTGGAGCCGAAGCCGAGGGCGACGGCGGCTGAAGAGGCCAGGCCCCTCTACGTCGGCGGCCGGTGGGCGGACGAGACGCCGACCTTCGACGTCGTGAACCCGTACACGGGGGACCGGGTGGCGCAGGTCCACAAGGCCGAGCGCGCCACGGTCGAGGAGGCGATCGCGCGCGCGGTCGAGTCGTTCGCCGAGACGAGGCGGCTTCCGACGTACGAGCGCGGGGAGATCCTCCTCGGCATCTCGCGCCGGATCGCGGAGCGGGCGGAGGAGTTCGCGCGGACGATCGCGCTCGAGGCCGGCAAGCCGATCCGCGACGCGCGGGCCGAGGTGGCGCGGGCCGTCTCGACGTTCCGCATCGCCTCGGAGGAGGCGCGCCGCTTCGGCGGCGAGCTCCTGCCGCTCGACATCACCCCGGCGGCCGTGCGCCGCGTCGGCCTCACCCGGCGCTTCCCCAGGGGGCCCGTCGCCGCCATCTCGCCCTTCAACTTCCCCTTGAACCTGGCCTGCCACAAGGTCGCGCCGGCGATCGCGGTCGGCTGCCCGGTCGTCCTCAAGCCGGCCTCGAAGGTGCCGCTCACGGCGCTTCTGCTCGCCGAGGTCGTCGCCGAGTCCGACTGGCCGGCGGGTGCCTTCAGCGTGCTGCCGGCCGACCGCCAGGTCGGCGACCTCCTCGTCACCGACCCGCGCTTCGCCGTGCTCTCGTTCACCGGCAGCCCGGCCGTCGGCTGGGACATGAAGGCGCGCGCCGGGGCGAAGAAGAAGGTCGTCCTCGAGCTCGGCGGCAACGCCGGCATGATCGTCGACGAGACGGCCGACCTCGAGCACGCCGCGCGCCGCGGCGCCGTCGGGGCCTTCTCGTACGCCGGCCAGGTCTGCATCTCCGTCCAGCGCATCTTCGTCCTCTCCAGGGTCAGAGACCGCTTCCTCGACGCGTTCCTCCGGCAGGTCGCCTCGCTCCGGCTCGGCGACCCGCTCGACGAGTCGACCGACGTCGGTCCGATGATCGACGACGAGTCGGCGGCGAGGACCCGCGAATGGGTGGAGGAGGCGGTCGCCGCCGGGGCCACCCTCCTGGCGGGCGGCCGGCCCGATCCGGCCCGCCCGCGGCTGTTCCCGCCGACCGTCCTCGCGGACGTCCCCAGGGGGCTCCGCATCGAGTGCGAGGAGGCGTTCGCGCCCGTCGTCCTGGTCGAGCGGGTCGACACGTTCGAGGAAGCCCTCGGGCGCGTGAACGACTCGCGCTTCGGCCTCCAAGCCGGCGTCTTCACAAACGACCAGCGCCATGTGTGGCAGGCGTTCGAGACGCTCGAGGTCGGCGGCGTCATCGTGAACGACGCGCCGAGCTTCCGCGTCGACAGCATGCCGTACGGCGGTGTGAAGGACTCGGGCTTCGGGCGCGAGGGCCTGCGCTACGCGATGGAGGACATGACCGAGATCCGCGTCCTCGTCCTCGACCGGCCCGGCTGACCGCCATGTCCGTGGCAACACTCTTCCTCGCCGTCGGGCTCGCCCTCTGCGTCGCAGAGGTGTTCACGCTGACGTTCGTCCTCCTCTCCTTCGGGGTCGCGGCGCTCGTCGCCGCCGCCGTCGCGGCCGCCGTGCCCGGCTGGGATGCGCCGCTCGTCGCGTTCGTCCTGGCCTCGCTCGTGTGCCTCTTCCTCCTGCGGCCCTTCGCCGTGCGACGCATGGCGCGGCGGACCGGGGAGGCCCAGGCGACGAACGCCGAGGCGCTCTTCGGGCAGGCCGCGACCGTGACGGTCGCGATCCCGGCCGGGGGGAGAGGCCGCGTGCGCGTAGGCGGCGAGGACTGGGCCGCGAGCGCCGACGAGGCGATCGAGCCGGGGGCGCGCGTCCGCGTCGAGGGCGTCTCCGGGGTTACGCTGAAGGTGCGGCGGGAAGGGGGAGGGGCGTGACGGCCGTCATCCTGTGGGTCATCGTCCTCGTCCTCGTCGTGGCGATCCTCGTCCGCTCGGTGCGGGTCGTCGAGCAGGCGAGCGCGCTCATCATCCAGAGGCTCGGCCGCTACCACGCGACGCTCGGCCCGGGCCTCCACCTCATCGTGCCCTTCGTCGACGGGGTGCGCGCCCACCTCGACCTGCGCGAGCAGCCGATCGAGTTCCAGAAGGTTCCCGTCATCACCCAGGACAACGTGACGGTCGAGGTCGACACGGTGGCCTACATCCAGGTCGTCGACCCGAAGCGCGCCGTCTACGAGATCTCCGACTACCACGTCGCCATCGACCGGCTCATCCAGACGACGCTCCGCAACGTGGCGGGCGAGCTGACGCTCGACCAGATGCTGACCTCGCGCGAGCAGGTGAACGCCAAGCTGCGGATCCACCTCGACGAGGCGGCCGACAAGTGGGGCGTGAAGGTGAACCGCGTCGAGCTCAGGGCGATCGAGCCGCCGCGGGAGATCCAGGCCGCGATGGAGCTCCAGATGAAGGCCGAAAGGGAACGGCGCGCCAAGGTCACCTCGGCCGAGGCGACGAAGCAGGCGGCGATCCTGGAGGCCGAAGGGCAGAAGCGGGCGATCGTCCTGCAGGCGGAGGCGGTGAAGGAGAAGCAGGTGCTCGAGGCCGAGGGCGAGGCCGAGGCCATCCTGCGCGTCCGGCGCGCCCAGGCGGAAGGGTTGCGCCTTCTGCGCGAGGCGGCGGCCGACCAGCCGGTCCTGGCGCTGCAGGCGTTCGACGCCCTGCGCGAGGTGGCGAACGGGCAGGCGACCAAGATCTTCATCCCGTCCGACCTCGTGAACCTCATCGGTCTGGCGGGCGCCTTGGGCGAGGTCTTGCGCGCGCCGGAGCCTCCTCTGGGCGGCGCCCGGGCGCCCTCAGAGGGCCGTCGCCCCGAGCCCGAGGGGTCGGGGTCGCAGCCGCCGATGCCGGGCTAGGCGCTAGCGGGCGAAGGGACCCGTCTCGACGTCGGCGAGCCGGAGCCGTTCGGCGGCTCTCTGCCGCCGCGCGAGAGCCTCTTGGCGCTGCCGTCCGAGGTAGGAAAGCTCGGCCACGGTCATCGGTCGAGGCTCGATCCCGAACGTGCGGCGGAGCTCGTCCGGGTCGGCGAGGGCGTCCCTCGTGAAGAGCGGGAAGTCCTCGGAAAGGAGCCAGGGGTCGGGGGAGCGGCGGGCGGCGAGCGCGGCGAGCGGCGAAAGGAGCGCGAGCGGGACGGGGACAAGGCGCCGGTTCTCGCCGAGCGCCCGGAGGACGCGCGCGAGCACCTCGCGGTAGGGAAGCCGCTCGGGGCCGCCGAGGGCGATGGCCCGCCCATACGTGGCCTCGTCTTCCAGCGCCCGGGCGGCCGCTTCCGCGACGTCGTCCGCGTGGACCGGCTGGTGCCGGGCGCGCCCGCCGGCCGGCACGACGGCCGTGCCGGGGGGCGAGGCGTCGACCGTGCGGACGATGCGGTCGAGCGGCCCGTGACCGGGCCCGAAGACGAGGGCGGGCCGGAGGATCGTCCAGGCCAGGCCGCTCTCGCGCACGAGCCGCTCGCCCTGCCAGCGCGAGTACGCGTACCCGAGGCGGGCCTCGTCGCTTGTGAAGAGCGGGGAGAAGTGGAGGAGCCGGCGCGCGCCGACGCGGGCCATCGCGCGCACGAGGTTGCGGATGCCCTGGACGTTCGTGCCGTGGAACGAGTCGCCCCGGCCTTCGCGCCGGAGCGCCGCCAGGTGGACGACGGCCTCGACGCCGAGGATGGGCTCGACGAGCGTGGCGGCGTCCTCGACGTCGAGGACGTACGTCTCGGCGGCGCCCGGCACGCCGCGGCCCTCGGGCAAGAGCTGGCCCCCGGAGGGCGGCACCCCCCGGACGGCGGCGCGGACGTCGTGGCCGTGGCGCACAAGGGCCGCCACGACGTGGGGGCCGAGGTAGCCGCCCGCGCCCGTCACGAGGACCTTCACGGCCGGCAGGCACGCGCACCGTGCATGCGCTGATTGTAGCCACTCTGCTAGGATGGCGTCATGGACGCCCTCGGCCGGAGCCTCGCACCGGACCCGTCCCGCCCTCGCATCCGGCTGATCGCCCTCGACCTCGACGACACGCTTCTCGGTGACGACGGGGAGATCGCCCCCCGAGACCGGGCCGCGCTCGCCAGGGCTCGCGCCCGCGGCGTGCGCGTCGTCGTAGCGACCGGCCGCACTTGGCCGAGCGCCGTCCCGTATGCGCGGCAGATCGGCGACGACGTGCCGGTCATCGCGACGGGAGGCGCGGCCGTCTACGACCCCGAGGGGCGCATCCTGCGGGCCTGGCGGCTTGGCCGGCGCGTGGCGGCGGACGTGCTCGCGTGGGCCGAACGGCGCGGGATCGCGGTGCGGGTCGACTTGGAGCGCGAGTTTCTGTACAACCGGCCGCCGGAGACTGACTTCTGGAACCCGGGCCAGGGCCCCCACGAGATGCGGCCGATGGAGCGCGTCGAGCCGGCGATCGCCGCCGGACTCGACCGCGACCCCCTGCAGGTCGTCGTCACGGGGCGCGAGAACGCGCGGGCGCTCATCCGCGCCTTCGGCCACCGCGAGGGCGAGATCCGCCTCCTCGGCCTTCCGGACCGCGACGAGCCGACGGTCGTGCACGTCACCCACCCGAAGGCGACGAAGGGGATGGCGCTCGCCTACCTCGCGCGCCGGCTGGGCGTGCCCCGCTCGGCCACCCTCGCCGTCGGCGACGGGATCAACGATCTGCCGCTCCTCGCGTACGCGGGGGTCGCGGCGGCCGCTCCCCGGGCCGTCCCGGCCGCCCGGTTCCTCGCCGACCTCGAGGTCGCCGAAGACGGCGGCATCGCCGGGCTGCTCGAAGGGCTGGGGATCGCCTAGGTGGCCGTCTACCTCTTCGCCGTCTTCATCGGCGCGCTCGACACGAGCATCATCGGGCCGGCCTTCCCGCTCATCGCCCAGGACTTCGGCGTCTCGCTCACCTGGGACGCGTGGACGGTGACGGCCTACACCATCGCGTACGCGGCGGCGACGGTGCTGGCCGGCGCCCTCGGCGACCGGCGCGGTCGGCTGCGCGTCCTCGCCTGGGGCCTCGGCCTCTTCGGGCTCGGCTCGCTCGTCACGGCCTCGGCCGGCTCGCTCTGGCCGTTCCTTTTCGGCCGCGCCGTGCAGGGCGCGGGGGCGGGCGCGATGTTCCCCAACGCGCAGGCCGAGGGCGTCGCGCTCTTCCCGCCGGAGCGGCGCGGCACGGCGCTCGGCGTCTTCGGCGCCGTCTTCGGGCTCGCGGCCATCGTCGGCCCGAACGTCGGGGGCGCGCTCGCCCAGTACTTCGGCTGGCCGGCCGTGTTCTACCTGAACGTGCCGCTCGTCGCGCTCGCGCTCCTCTTGGCCCGGCGGCTTCGGCCTTCCCCCGCCCGGCGCGTGCCGATGCCCGACGTCTGGGGCGGGCTCGCGTTCGCGGGGGCGCTCGCCGCCCTGCTCCTTTCGCTCTCGATCGGGGGCCCGCGGGGGGCGCTCCTCCTCGTCCCGGCCGCCGCCCTCGGGCTCTGGTTCTACGCGCGCGAAAGGCGCGCCCTGGCGGGCCAGGGCGAGGCCGAGCCGTTCCTCGACGCGCGGGCGGTCGCGGGTGCCGCCGGGCTCGCGCTCGTCGCCGGGGCGGCCGTCGTCGGACTCGACATGTCGGCGGCCGTGTTCGTGCCGACGCTCGCGCAGAAGGAGCTGGGCCTCTCGGTCCTCGGCTCGGGCGTCGCCGTGATGCCGGCCGCTGTCACGGGCGCGCTCCTTGCCGGGCTCGGCGGGGTGCTCGTCGATCGCATCGGGCCGAAGCGCGTCGTCTCGATCGGGCTCGTCGCCGCCGTCCTCGGCGGGGTGCTCCTCGCCTGGCCCGGGCTTGGCCTCACCCGCTTCATCGTCGCCATGGCGCTCTTCGGGCTCGGCACGGCCTTCACCATGGGCGCGCCGCTCAACCGGCTCGCGCTCTTCCTCCACGCCGAGGAGCGCTCGGCGCAGGCGCTCTCGCTCATCGCCGTCTTCCGGACGATCGGCCTCGCGGCCGGGCCCGTGCTCCTTGCGCTCGCCGAGCGCGCGTACGGGTTCACGGGCCTCTTCGGCGCCGTGGCGCTGGCCTCGGCCCTCGGCATCGCGCTCTTCGCCTGGGCGCCCGACGTGCGCGCGCAGAGGGTCGCGTCCTCCGGCTGAGCCGTCCTCGCAGGCCGGCGGACCGCCGCCCTGTCTAACCTCGGCCGGTCCTTGGCAGGCTAGCCGGCGGAGGGATGAGCCCGCATGGGACTCGTCGACTGGATGGCCGACCGGCTCCTCGACGCGAAGGTGCGCCGGATCGTCCGCGACCCGTACACCGACAACCTCTTCTCGATGGTGACGACCGCGCAGAAGGTGACGCCGCGCATCCTCATGGAGACGGTGATGCGGGCCTCTCAGGCCGGCAAGGTCGAGCGGCCGCTCGGGAGCGTGCTGCACCTGTCGCCCTGGGAGCGACTCCTCTTCAGCCCGACCTACCTCACGCGCGTTCCGCCCGAGTACGGGACGCCGATCGACCTGCGCACGACGATCGGCCCGGCCGCGAAGAAGCCGCTCACGCTCGATCTGCCCGTCCTCGTCACGGGGATGTCCTTCGGGGGCGCGTTGGCGGCGAACGCCAAGGTCGCCCTCGCGCTCGGCGCGAGCCGCGCCGGCACGGCGACGAACACGGGCGAGGCCTACCTCCCCGAGGAGCGCGAGGCGGCCTCGCGCCTCGTCGTACAGTACATCCGCGGGACCTGGCCTCGCAGCAGCCAGCGCGACTGGAGCGTCCTCGAGGCGGCGGACGCGATCGAGATCCAGGTCGGCCAGGGCGCCCAGGCCGGCACGCCGCAGAAGACGAAGGCGAGCCGCATCGACCCGCGCATGCGGGAGGTGTTCGGGCTGGCTCCCGGCGAGGACGCCCTCATCGAGTCGCACCTCGAGGGCGTGACGAGCCCGGCCGAGCTCGCGGCCCTCGTGCGCCGCCTCAAGGAGCGCTTCCCGGTTCCCGTCGGCTACAAGTTCGGGGCCACGCACTGGCTCGAGCGCGAGCTCGCGATCGCCGTCGAGGCGGGCGTCGACTTCGTCGTCGTCGACGGGGCCGAGGCCGGCACGCACGCGGCCTCGCCGACCCTCGAGGACGACACCGGGCTCCCCACCTTCCACGCGCTCGTGCGGGCGGTCGACTTCCTGCGGGCCGAGGGCGTGCGCGACCGCGTCTCGGTCGTCGCGGCGGGCGGCCTGCGCACGCCGGGCGAGTTCGCGAAGGCGCTCGCGCTCGGGGCGGACGCCGTCTACATCGGGACGGTCGCCGTCATCGCCCTCATCGGGGCCGAGGTCGTGCGGGCGCTGCCGGGCGAGCCCTCGCTCCAGCTCGTGCTCCAGGTGGGAGCCCTGCGCGGCCGCCTCGACGTGGAGCGCGCAGCCCAGAACCTCGAGCGCTACCTCCGGGCGACGGCGAGGGAGCTGGGCGAGATCGTCACGGCGCTCGGCAAGACGCGCACGCGCGACCTCGCGCGCGAGGACCTGGTGGCGCTCGACCCCTGGATCGCCGAATTCGCCGGGCTGGAACTCGCGACGCGCGCCCCGGGGGCCGAGGTCGGCCCGCGGCCGGACCTGGCCCGGCGCGGCGCGGGCGCGCGGCGGGCCGAGGCGGCGCCCGCAGGCGGGGCGGCGGCAGCCCGTCGTGCGGACGCGGTCGGGGGGCGCGAAGCCCCGAAGGAGCCCGTGCCGGTCGGCCCGCGCGGCTGAGCGGCCCGCGCGCCCGCAGCCCCCGCGCGGCCGGTATACTTCGGCGCGGGAGGTGGCCCGATGGCATCGCGCGCGCGCCGGCCCGTCGACAGGGAGGAGCTCCGGAGGCGGCTCACGCCGCTCCAGTACGAGGTGACCCAGCTCGACGGCACCGAGCCGCCCTTCCGGAACGAGTACTGGAACCACCGCGAGGAGGGCATCTACGTCGACGTCGTGTCGGGAGAGCCGCTCTTCTCCTCGCGCGACAAGTTCGACTCGGGCTGCGGCTGGCCGAGCTTCGCCCGCCCGATCCACGCGGACGCGGTCGTCACGCGGCCCGACCACCGCTTCGGCATGCGGCGCACCGAGGTGCGCAGCCGCGAGGCCGACTCGCACCTCGGCCACGTCTTCGACGACGGGCCGCGAGAACTGGGCGGCCTCCGCTACTGCATCAACTCGGCCGCCCTGCGCTTCATCCCCAAGGCCGAGCTCGAGCGAGAGGGCTACGGCGAGTACCTCTCGCTCTTCGAGGACACGGCGGACGGCGGGAGCGGGCGGCCGTGAACGTGCGGAGCCTCGTCCTCACGGCGCTCTTCGCCGCCCTCACGGCCGTCGGCGCCTACCTCGCCATCCCGAACCCGCTCGCGGCCGGCGTGCCCTTCACGCTCCAGGTCTTCGCCATCTTCCTGGCCGGCTCGCTCATCGGCCCCCGGCTGGCCTTCCTCTCGCAGGTCGTGTACCTCGCGCTCGGGGCGGCCGGGGCGCCCGTCTTCGCAGGCGGCGCGGGCGGGATCGTGCACTTCGTCGCGCCCTCGGGCGGCTACCTCTTCGCCTTCCCCGTCATGGCCTGGATCATCGGCGCGATCGCCGGCCGGGAGCCGGGCTGGTGGCGGCTCGTCCTCGCCAACCTGGCCGGCGTCGCGACGAGCTGGCTTCTGGGCGGGGCCGGCATCGCGCTCTTCGGGCACGTGCCCTGGGGCGCCGCGTACGAGGCGGCGGCCGTCTTCGTCCCGTACGACGCCGTGAAGGCCGTCTTGGCCGCGACGCTCGCCCTCGCCGTCCGGCGGGCGCTCGGGCCGTCGTCCGTCCGGGTGGGCGCCTAGGCGCTCGACGTCCTTCGTCGCAGCGCTCTGCGGGCGCCGGGTAGAATGCCGGGGGAGGTCTCGCCGATGCAGGCGCGTTCGGTCTGGTCGCTTCGACTCACGACCTTCATGGTCGCCCTCATCCCGATCGCCGTGGCCGTCAACTTCGTCGGCAAGTACGTGGCACAGGTCCTGCGCCTGCCGCTCTGGCTCGACTCGATCGGCACGGTGCTCGCGGCCATCCTCGGCGGGCCGGTCGTCGGCGCTCTGGCGGGAGCCGTCAACAACGTCTTCTACGGGCTCGTGCAGGACCCGGTCTCGTTCTGGTACGCGGTGACGAGCGTCTTCATCGGGCTCGCCGCCGGCTACCTCGCGTACCGCGGCTGGACGAAGACGCCGGCCGCCGCCGTCGGCCTGGGCGTCGCCGTCGCCGTCGTGGCCGCCGTCGTCTCCACGCCCCTCAACGTCCTCCTCTGGGGCGGGACGACGGGCAACGTCTGGGGGGACGCCCTCTTCACGAGCCTCCGCCTCTCGGGCTTCCCGGTCTGGATCGCGTCGTTCCTCGACGAGTTCGTCATCGACCTGCCGGACAAGGTGATCACCGTCTTCGTCGCCTACCTCATCTTCCGCGGCCTCCCCGAGCGGCTCGTCGCCCAGGCGGGGGCGGTGGCGGCGAGGGACGCCGACTGATGCGGCCGCCCTCCCTCTACGTGCCGGGATCGACGCCCGTCCACCGGGCCGACCCCGTCACCAAGGGGGTGTGGGCGGCCTCGCTCACGCTCGCCGGCTTCCTCGTCCCCGACTGGCGCGGCCTCGCCCTCCTCTTCCTCCTGAACGCGGCCGTCCTCGCCCGCGCGGGGGTGCTCCGCCGCGTGGCCGGGCTCGTTCTGGCGAGCGCTCTCCTCGTCGTCACGTTCTTCGTCGCCCAAGGGCTCACGCACGCGGGCTCGGGGGAGGTCGCCTTCCGCGCGGCCGGCCTCCCCTTCTACCGCGAAGGGCTCGTGTTCGCGCTGACCCTCGCCTTCCGGCTCTGGAACACGATCCTGGCCATGGGCGTCCTCGTCCTCACGACCCGGCCCCAGGACCTGGTCGCGGCGCTCCTCATGCGCGGGTTCCCGCCCAGGGCCGGCTACGCCGTGGCCTCGGTCGTCCAGCTCCTGCCCACCGTCTGGGCGGCCGTCGCGGCCGTGCTCGACGCCCAGAGGTCGCGCGGGGTGGAGACGGACGGCGGGCTCGGGCGCCGCCTGCGGGCGCTTCTGCCGATGCTGGGGCCGCTTGTCATGGCTTCGCTCACGGCGGCCCAGGAGCGCGCCGTCGCGCTCGAAGTGCGCGGCTTCAGCCGAAAGGGCCCCCGGACCGTCTTCCGGCCGGTCGCCGACATGCCGGGCGCCCTCGCCGTCCGCAGCCTCGGCCTCGCCCTCTTCGCAGCCTCGGCGGCCTGGCGCGCCGTCCTCTGATGCCCTCGGCCGGGTCGGCGGGAGCCGGACCGGGGGGTGCGGGCGTGCGCGTCGCGGACGTGCACGTGCGGTACGCCCTCGCGCGGCGCGAGGCCTTGGCGGGCGTCTCCTTCGCCGTCGAGCCGGGGGAGCTCGTGGCCGTCACGGGGCCGCACGGCTCGGGGAAGACGACGCTCGCCTATCTCCTCATGGGCCTCCTGCCCCACGCGTTCCGCGCCGAGGTGCGGGGCGTCGTCGAGGTGGCGGGCCTCGACCCGGTCCGGGAAGGGCCGGGAGGGCTCGCGGGGGTCGTGGGGCTCACGCTCCAGAACCCGTACAACCAGATCACCGGCGCGCGCGACACCGTCTACGACGAGGTCGCTTTCGGGCTCGAGAACCTCGGGCTCCCGCGCGAGGAGATCGCCCGGCGCGTCGAGGAGGCGCTTTCGCGCTTCGGGCTTGCGCGCCTTTCGGAGCGGAACCCGTTCTCGCTCTCGGGCGGCGAGGCGCAACGGCTCGCGATCGCGTCCGTCTGGGCGCTCGCGCCGCGGGTCCTGGTGTTGGACGAGCCGACGTCCCAGCTCGACCCCCGCGGGGCGCGCGAGGTGATGGCGGCCGTGGCGGAGGCGCGCCGGAACGACGTCGCGATCGTGCTCGTCGAGCACCGCGCCGAGTGGATCGCCGCATCGGCCGACCGCGTGCTCGTCCTGGACGGCGGCCGGCCCGCGGCCTACGGCCCGGCGAGGTCGGTCTACCGCGACCCCGGCCTGGCCGACCTCGCGCGCCCGCTGCCGGCCGTGGCGCGGATCGCCGAGGCTTTGACGGGCACGCGCGCGCTCGACGACGAGGAGGCGCTCGCGCTCCTCCGGCCCTTCGCCGGGGCGGGTGCGGGCGCCGGGGCGGCTCGCCGCCCCGGCGAGGTGCCGCCGCCCGCGGCCGACCGCCCGCCGCGGGTCGAGTTCGAGGGCGTGACCTTCGGCTACGTGCCGGGGACGGCCGTCTTCGAGTCGTTCTCGCTCGCCCTGGGAGGGCCCGGCGTGACGGCCCTCGTCGGGGAGAACGGCGGCGGGAAGTCGACGCTCCTGCGACTCCTCCTCGGCCTCCTGCGTCCGCAGTCGGGCCGGGTCCTCGTGTGCGGCGAGGACGCCGCCCGTCGCTCGCCGGCCGAGCTGGCGCGGCAGGTGGCCGTCGCCTTTCAGAACCCGGACGACCAGCTGTTCCTGCCGAAGGCGCTTGCCGAGGCGGCCTACGGCGCCCGGAACCTCGGTCGGGCGAAGGGCGAGGCCGAGGCGGAGGCGCTTTCCGCCATGGAGGCGCTCGGCATCGCGGCCCATCGCGACCGCCATCCCTACGACCTCGGCTTCGGCGAGCGGAAGCTTCTCACCGTGGCCGCGGCCGTCGCGATGAGGACGCCCGTCGTGGTGCTCGACGAACCGACGATGGCCCAGGACGGCCCGAGCCTCGCGAGGCTTCGGGCGCTCTGCCGCCGGCTCGCCGAAGAGGGCCGGCTCGTCGTCCTCACGAGCCACGACGTCGAGTTCGTCGCCGACGTCGCCGACCGCGTCGTCGTCCTCGCCGCGGGCGAGGTCGTGTGCGACGGCACGCCGGACGAGGTCTTCGGGTCGGACGAGGCCCTCGCGCGGGCCGGGCTCGCGCCGACGGCCGCCTCCCGTCTGGCCCGCGCGCTCGGCTGGCGGGAGCGGCCGGCGAAGGCCGCCTGCTTCGTGGAACGGGCGCGGGCGTGGCACGATCGGAGCGTCGGGGGTGGCACGGCGTGAAGGACGTCCTCTGGGCGATCGCGCTTCTTGGGATGCTCTTCGTCGTCTTCGGCGCGTTCGGCGTCTGGCTCGGCCGGCGGCCGGCGACGGGTCCCAGCTGGGGACGCTCCCCCGGGCGGATCGCCAGCCTCGCGGCCGGGGACCGACGGCCGCCGGCCGGCGCGGCCCCGCGCGACGAGGAGGGGGAGGCGGAGAGGGCAGGGTAGGCCTTCGGCCGTACTTGTTTCGGGTGTCGAAAGGATCTAGACTCATCGCATGATCCGCCGGCCCCGGGCCGCCCTGGGCGACATCTTCGCCTCGCTCCGCCACCGTAACTTCCGCCTCTTCTGGACCGGCCAGCTCGTCTCGGTCACGGGCAACTGGATGAACCAGGTGGCCCAGGGCTGGCTCGTCCTCGAGCTCACCGACTCCCCCGTGATGCTCGGCACGGTGGGGGCGCTCCGTTGGCTGCCCGTCCTCCTCCTCACCACCTTCATGGGCGCCTTCGCCGACCGGTATCCGAAGCAGGCGATCCTCAAGTGGACGCAAGGGCTCCTCATGGCCCTCGCGCTCGCGCTCGGCCTCCTCACCCTGGCGGGGTGGGTGCGGATCTGGCACGTCATGCTCATCTCGCTTCTCACCGGCGTCGTCAACTCGCTCGACAACCCGACGCGCCAGTCCTTCTACGTCGAGCTCGTCGGCAAGGACGACCTCCCGAACGCCATCGCGCTGAACTCCTCCGTCTTCAACGGAGCGCGCGTCATCGGCCCGGCGGTCGCCGGCTTCGTCATCGAGCTCTTCGGCACGGGGCCGGCCTTCATCCTGAACGGGGTCTCGTACCTCGCGGTGCTCGCGGGCCTGGCGCTCATGCGCGACCTGCCGCCGGCCGCGCCTCGGCCGCGCCGGCGGCTTCTCGAGGACGTCGGCGAAGGGCTCCGGTACATCCGCACGACCCGCGATGTCTTCTGGGCGATCGCGCTCCTCGGGGTCGTGGGCGTCTTCGCCATCAACTGGAACGTGGTGCTCCCCGTCCTGGCGAAGGGCGCGCTGGAGGTCGGCGCCCAGGGGCTCGGCTTCCTCTACACGGCCCTCGGCGTCGGGGCGCTGGCCGGCGGGCTGGCGCTCGCGGCCGCCCGGCGGGCCCCGGGCGGCGTGGCGGAGGTGGCGGGGTACGCGGCCCTCTTCTCGGTCCTCACGGGAGCGGCGGGCGCCGTGCCTTCCTACCTCCTCGACCTCGTGCTCCTTGCGCTCGCAGGCTACGCCATGATCCGCTTCACGGCCGGCTGCAACTCGTTCGTCCAGTCGCTCGTGCCGGACGAGCTCCGCTCGCGCGTCATGGCCGTCTACTTCCTCGTCTTCGGGGGCTCCACGCCCTTCGGCGCCGAGCTCCTCGGCGCCCTGGCGGAATGGTTCGGCGCCCGCTGGGCGATGGTCTTGGGGAGCCTAGTCGCGCTCGCCTTCTCGGGCTTTGTCCTGTGGCTCGCCCGTCGGCCATCCTGGGTCGTCGGCCCGGCCGAGTCCCCTGTCGCCGACGGGTCGCGGGGCGCGTGAGCGCCGTCCGTCCCTCTGTACTTCGTCAGCGACGCGGTCGACCAGATGGACCTTCAGCGCGGCGGTGCGGCTCACCGAGTTCCTGATGCTCGGCACGCGCTTCGTCCGGCGCGCGGGGGACAGGATTGCCTATGCGGGGCACGACGTGGAGGACGCCATCTACGCGGGCATCCTGGACGCCGGCCTAGTGAAAGCAGACCGTGTTCGACCTGTACTCGGAGCTGAATGAGCCGGAAAACCGCGCCATGGGGCGGAGTCGGTAGCTCGCGCGAGCTAGGCCATGAATAGGCCCTCGAGTGAGCAGTGAGACATGAACGAGACGAGCGGCAGCCGAGGTCGGCCCGGCGCCCTGACCGCCGGCGCGGATCGTCCTTGAACGCGTGACCGTCGAGATGCGCGAATCTTCACCCGGCCTTCGCCCCAGCACCTGTCGATTTCCCCTCACCCCGTTCGACGCGTCTATAGAGGCGGTCAATCGGGAGCTGTCCGGACGCCCGGTGCCGCCCACACTCGAAGGAGGCGGTTGGAGATGAGGTTGCCCCCGCCCACGCCGGAGGTCATGGCCCGGATGGGGGAGTTCATGGAGGAGATGTCGCGCCGCGGGGTGCTCGTCGCGACGGGCGGCATGATGCCGAGTTCCGAAGGCGCCCAGATCCGCCTCGCCGACGGGAAGTTCACCGTGACGGACGGGCCCTTCGCGGAGGCCAAGGAGCTTGTCGGCGGCTGGGCGCTCATCGACGTTCCGTCGAAGGAGGAAGCGGTCGAGGTGGCCAAGCGCTTCCTCGCCATCGTGGGCGAGGGCGAGGCAAGGATCCGCCGGGTGATGGGCGGCCCGGACGACTTTCAGGGGGCATGACGCATGCGCTTCATGATGCTGATGATTCCGGCGGGCTACGCGAGTGCGGCCCCGGGCACGATGCCCGACCAGGCGGCCGTCGAGCGGATGATGAAGTACAACGAGGCGCTGGAGAAGGCGGGCGTGCTCCTCGCGCTCGACGGGCTTCACCCGCCGTCGATGGGTGCCAGGGTCTCGTTTCGGGGAGGAGAGCCCGCGGTGACGGACGGCCCCTTCAGCGAGGCCAAGGAAGTCGTGGGCGGCTACTGGATCATCGAGGTCAGCTCGAAGGAAGAGGCCATCGAGTGGGCGAAGCGTTGCCCCGCCGGGGATGGCGACGTCATCGAAATCCGCAAGATCCAGGAGCCGAGCGACTTCGACTTCGATGTCCCAGGCATGCGTTGACGTCGACCGAACGCTGGAGGCGGTCTGGCGGATCGAATCCGCCAGGATCGTCGGAGGCCTCCTGCGGCTCACGGGCGACGTCGGGCTTGCGGAGAACGCCGCGCAGGACGCGCTCGTGGAGGCTCTTGAGGAGTGGCGCGAGTCCGGAGTGCCGGACCATCCGGCCGCCTGGCTCACCACGGTGGCGCGGCGCCGCGCCATCGACCAACTGCGCCGTGCGACGCGCTTGAGGGAGAAGCTGGAGGAGGCCGGCCGGCGTCTGGAACTTGAGGCGCCGGCCGCGCCCTCCCCCGAGGATGCCGTGGGCGGGGCGGCCATCGATGACGACGTCCTCCGCCTCATGTTCATCTGCTGCCACCCGGTGCTCTCGGAAGAGGCTCGCACGGCGCTCACGCTGCGGTTGCTCGGAGGGCTCAGGACGGACGAGATCGCGCGCGCCTTCCTCGTCCCCGAGGCGACGGTCGCGCAGCGCATCGTCCGAGCCAAGCGGACGCTGCGCGCGGCGCGGATCCCCTTCGAGCTCCCGGAGGGTGACGAGCTCGCGGACCGCCTCTCGTCCGTGCTCCGGGTGATCTACCTCATCTTCAACGAGGGCTATGCTGCGACGGCCGGGAGCGACTGGGCGCGGCCCGATCTCTGCCGCGAGGCCCTGCGCCTCGGGCGCGTCCTGGCAGGGCTCATGCCCGAGGAGCCGGAGGTCCATGGGCTCGTGGCGCTCATGGAAATCCAGGCTTCGCGGCTCCGGGCCCGCGTGGGGCCGGGTGGCGAGCCGGTGTTGCTCCTCGACCAGGACCGTTCGCTTTGGGACCGCGTCCTCATCCGCCGCGGCCTCGCGGCGCTGGAACGCGCGGAAGCTCTCGGCGGCGCGCTCGGTCCCTACGCCCTGCAGGCGGCCATCGCCGCCTGCCACGCGCGGGCACGGCACGCGGGCGAGACGGACTGGGAGCGGATCGCGACGCTGTACGAGGCGCTCGCGCGGGTGAGCCCGTCGCCCGTGGTGGAGTTGAACCGGGCGGTGGCGCTTGCCATGGCCTTCGGGCCGGCGGCCGGCCTCGAGGTCGTCGACCGGCTGGCCGCGGAACCCTCTCTCGCGAACTATCACCTGCTTCCCAGCGTGCGTGGCGACCTCCTCGCCAAGCTCGGCCGGTTCGAGGAGGCCCGGCGGGAGTTCGAGCGAGCCGCGTCGCTCACCCGAAACGAGCGCGAACGGGAGCTGCTCCTGCGCCGGGCGCGGGAGGCCGGCGTCGCGGCGGGCGGCTAGCAGGCTGGGTGAGTTGGCGAATTCATGGCTGCGTGCGAAATGGTGCTGCTCACGCGGCAACCGCCCCATGAGCACGCTCGCCCCGCCCCTCGCCAATTCGCACTGCCTGCTAGAGCCCGCATGGAGAGGCCGGGGCGCGCGAAGGCTAGCCGGGTAGGGAGGCCCGGCGCCCCGTGGGGCGGAGGCACGGCCGAGCGAGGCGCGCCGCCGAGGCGCCCGCCGTCGCCCTTCTCGCGCTCGCCCTCTCAGGCTGCAGTGTGGAGCGGCCGGGCTCCGTCCTCGCGCCCGCGGGCCCCGCGGCGCGCATGGAGCTCGACCTCCTCGGCCTGAGCCTCGTCGTCGTCGGGGCCATCTCGGCGGCCGTGCTCCTCGTCCTCCTCTACATCGTCGTGCGCTTTCGCGCCCGCCCCGGCGACGCCTCCGAAGGCGCGGACAACCCGGGCGTCACCTGGCTCGAGGTGGCCTGGACGGCCGTGCCCGCGGGGCTGCTCGTGCTTCTCGCCGTGCCGTCCCTCACCGACACGTTCTACCTCGCCAAGCCGGTCGCCGGCGGGATGCGCGTCACCGTCGTCGGCCACCAGTATTGGTGGGAATACCGCTACGACGACCTCGGGCTCGTGACGGCGAACGAGCTCCACGTCCCGGCGGCGAGGCCGCTCGACCTGCGCGTCACCTCGGCGGACGTGATGCACGAGTTCTGGGTGCCGCGGCTCGGCGGCAAGGTGGACGCCGCCCCCGGCCGGCGCAACTTCCTCTACCTCCAGAGCGACGGGCCGGGCGTCTTCGCGGGCGAGTGCACGCAGCTCTGCGGGGCAAGCCACGCGCACATGCTGACGACCGTCTACGCCGATACCCCATCGGCCTTCGAGGCCTGGCGGGCGGAGCTCACGAAGCCGTTCTCGCCCCCGCCGCCGGGGAGCGCCGCGGCGCGGGGCATGCAGATCTTCGCCGCGAAGTGCGCGAGTTGCCACGCCATCCGCGGGACCGCCTTCAAAGGCGCGACCGGCCCGGACCTGACGGCCCTCATGCTCCGCAAGACGATCGGGGCCGGCACCCTCGAGCTGAACCGGGAGAACCTCGTCCGCTGGGTGACCGACGCCTCCGTCTTCAAACCAGGGGTGCTCATGCCGTCGGGCAAGGGGAAGCTCGCCCTCACCGACGCGCAGATCCGCGACGTCGTCGCCTTCCTGGAGACGCTCCGATGAGGACCGCCCAAGCCTTCTGGCGCTGGCTCCGTCCCTGGCTCACGACGGTCGACCACAAGCGGATCGGGATCCTCTACCTCGTCTCGGCCGCCTTCTTCTTCGCGGTGGGCGGCGTCGAGGCGTTCCTCATCCGGCTCCAGCTCATGCACCCCGGCTCGCGGCTCATCGTCGGCGACACCTACAACGGCGTCGTCACGCTCCACGGCTTCAACATGATCCTCTTCGCGATCATGCCGCTCTTCCTGGGCTTCGTGAACTACGTCGTGCCGCTGCAGATCGGCGCGCGCGACCTCGCCTTCCCGTTTCTGAACGCCTTGAGCTTCTGGCTCTTCCTGGCGGGCGCCGTCGTCTTCAACTGGAGCATCGTCGCGGGCCAGTACCCGAACGACGGCTGGTTCGCGTACGCACCCCTCACCCTGCCCGCCTACACGCCCGGGCTCGGACCCGACTTCTACGCGCTGGGCGGACAGATCTCGGGCGTCGGCACGCTCATCACCGGCGTCAACTTCGTCGTGACGATCCTGAACGGCCGCGCGCCGGGGATGACGCTGCGGCGCATGCCGCTCTTCACCTGGGCCGCGCTCATCACCTCGACCATGATCGTCTTCGCCTTCCCGCCCCTTGCGGCCGACCTCTTCCTCCTCACCTTCGACCGCTTCCTCGACGCGAACTTCTTCAACGTCTCGCTCGGGGGCAACGTCCTCATCTGGCAGCACCTCTTCTGGATCTTCGGCCACCCGGAGGTCTACATCCTCATCCTTCCGGCGTTCGGCATCGTGTCCGAGGTCGTCGCGACCTTCTCGCGCAAGTCGCTCTTCGGGTACGACAGCATGGTGCTGGCGCTCGCGGCGATCGCGTTCCTCTCCTTCGTCGTCTGGAGCCACCACATGTTCACGGCCGGCATGGGCCCCGTCGTGAACGGCGTCTTCAGCGTGACGACGATGATGATCGCGATCCCGACGGGCATCAAGATCTTCAACTGGCTCGCGACGATGTGGGGCGGACGCATCCGCTTCACGACGGCCATGCTCTACGCCGTCGGCTTCATCCCGATCTTCGTGCTGGGCGGCGTCACCGGGGTGATGGTGGCGATGGCGCCGGCCGACTACCAGTACAACATGACGTACTTCGTCGTCGCCCACTTCCACTACACGATGGTGGGCGGCTCGCTCTTCGCGCTCCTCTCCGCGTACCACTACTGGTTCCCGAAGATCTGGGGGCGGATGCTCGACGAGCGGCTCGGCAAGCTCTCGTTCTGGCTCGTGTTCACGGGCTTCAACGTCACCTTCTTCCCCCAGCACTTCCTCGGCCTCTTCGGCATGCCGCGCCGCGTCTACACCTACCCCGACGACTGGGGGCTCACCACGCTGAACCTCGTCTCCACGGCGGGCGTCTTCGTCCTCACGGCCGGGTTCCTCGTGCTTCTCGGCAACACGGTCGCCGCCCTCGTGCGGGGCGAGCGGGCGCCGGCCGACCCCTGGGACGCGCGCACGCTCGAGTGGTCGCTGCCGACACCGGTGCCGGAGTATGGCTTTGCGCGCATCCCCCTCGTGACGAGCCGCGACGCCTTCTGGGCCATGAAGAAGAAGGCGTCGGAGCGGGAGACCGGGTCGGCCCCGGCGCCCGAGGAGATCCACCTCCCGCCGCCCTCGGCGCTGCCGTTTCTCATCGCGCTCGGGGCGGCGTCCGCCTCCTTCGGCCTCATCTACGGGAAGCCGTGGCTCGGCGCGCCGGGCGCGGCGCTCGTCGCCTTCGGCCTCTACCGGGGGATGTTCGGACGGGCGCCGGGCGTGGTCGTGCGGCCGGCGGAGGAGGTCCGCGCGTGAGCGAGCCGGCCTACGCCGTCCCCGGCCGCTCCCCGGCCTCCGTCCCCGAAGGGCTTCCGCGCGGGTCCGCGGACGAGAACCGCGTCTTCGGTTTCTGGGTCTTCCTGGCCGGCGAGGCCTCGCTCTTCGCCTCGCTCATCGGGACTTTCCTCGCCCTCTCCCGGCGGACGGCCGGGGGGCCCGGGCCGCGCGAGCTCTTCGACCTCCCCCTCGTGGGAGTCGCCACGGTCGCGCTCCTCACCTCGAGCCTCACCTGCGCCTTCGCCGTGCTGGCGGCGCGCGAAGGCCGGCTCCGCGCCATGCAGCTCTGGCTCGCCGCCACGGCCGCCCTCGGGGAGGCGTTCCTCGCCATCCAGGCGTACGAGTTCTGGAGCTACGCCGCCCACGCCGGCTTCGGCTTCTCGACGAGCGCCTTCGCAAGCGCCTTTTACACGCTCGTCGGCTTCCACGGCCTTCACGTCACCTTCGGCGTCTTCTGGCTCCTCGCCGCGCTCTTCCAGTCGATCCTCCTCGAGGGGATCGCGCGCGAGGAGGCGGCGCGCCTCTTCGTGGCGGGCCTCTACTGGCACTTCGTCGACGTCGTGTGGGTCGTCATCTTCTCGGCCGTCTACCTCCTCGGGGTGGCGGGGGCGGGTTGAGGTCCGAGGCGGACGAGGGGCTCACTGCGGAGGGCCGCGCGCAGATCCGCCCTCGGCGCGCGCCCTGGCGCGCCTTCCTCTTCGCGTGGCTCCTCATGGTTGCGTGGACCGTCCTGGCCT
Organism: Clostridia bacterium; assembly: GCA_019689585.1. Lineage (GTDB taxonomy): Bacteria > Bacillota > Sulfobacillia > RBS10-35 > JADGHG01 > JADGHG01. The sequence continues at coordinate 26,137 of JADGHG010000005.1, read as the reverse complement.
TCGCGCTGGTCGGCCTCAGGCTCCTCCCGAGAGCGTACGTCGGCTGGTCGCTCCTTCTCCTCGGCGCATGGCAGGTCGTCCTTCAGCTCACCCTCTTCATGCACCTCGGCCGGACGAGCCGTTGGTACCTCGTCTACTTCGGGATGGGGGCGCACTTCGCCGTGATCTGGGTGCTGGCGATCTGGTACCTCGTGTGGGTGGTGCGCTAGCGTGTGGCTCGAGCTGGCGGCGGCCGCAGGGGCCGCGCTCCTCGGCACGGCTGCCTTCTGGAACGGCTTCCTTTCGGCGGGGGTCCTCTACCTCGTCAACCTCGGCCTGGCGCTCCACGTCGCGTACCTCTCGCTCGCCGCCTGGGGCATCCACCGGGCCGACCGGCGTTCGGGCCGGGACCACCCGGAGCGAGGCTGGCTCCTCCTCGCCGCGGCCGCCTTCGCCGGCATGGCCGTGGTGGCGCCCGCCCTCCTCGGGCAGGGCGGCGACGTGACGGCTGCGCGGGACAACCTCGCCTTCGGCGGGGCCGCGTTCTTCTTCGCGCTCTGGGCCGCCCTCGACGCGTGGCGGGAGGCGGGCCCGGCCGAGGAGGGCTAGGCCCCGGCCGTGAGCTCGGCGCCGGCGCGCGGGCTCCGGCGGCGCGAAGGCGCCTCTTCGGCGGCCTCCTCCGCCTCGCCGCGGGCGGGCGGCGGCAGAAGCGCGGCCCAGAGCGAGCAGAAGAAGATGAGCGCACCGCAGAAGAGGTTGTTGCGCGAGGCGACAAGGTCGGTGCCGAGGCCGAGGAGCGGCGGCAGTGCCACGGCCGGCGCCGCGACCAGCGCAGCCACGACCATGAGCCAGCGCCGGCCGGGGTAGCGTCGCCAGGTGCGGCTCTCGATGCGGCTGATGGCGAAGGCCGAGAGCGAGAGGTAGAGGACGTGCACGGCGATCGCGAGGTTCAGGAGGAGGAGCAGCGTCTGATTCGCATACCCTTGGAGGACCGGGAGCAGGACGAGCAAGAGCCCGCCGACGGCCGCCAGAAGTTCCTGCCACATCGCGCGAGGACGCCTCCCCGCAGAAGGATACCGGCCCGGCGCGGCGAGTCCAAGGCCGGGCGCGCCGCCGTCACCCGAAGGCGAGGAGCGCGAAGAGCAGCGTGAGGTAGAGGATCGAGTAGCTGAAGAGGCGCCGCGCCATGCTCTCCGAGTCGTCGCGCAAGGCTCGCAGGGTGAGCGCGATGTAGCCGACGCCGAGGGCCAGGCTCCCCGCCAGGTAGACGTAGCCGCCCACGCCGAGGAGGTAGGCGGCGAGCGCGGCGGCCACCATGAAGGCCGTGTACCAGACGATCTGGCGCTTCGTCGCCGCCTCGCCTGCCACGATCGGCATCATCGGGACGCCGGCCCGCCGGTAGTCGTCGCCTTTGTAGAGCGCGAGGGCCCAGAAGTGAGGCGGCGTCCAGAGGAAGATGACGGCGAAGAGCGCGACGGCCGCGAGCGAGATGTGGCCCGTCGCGGCGGCCCAGCCGATGAGGGGCGGCACGGCGCCGGACGCGCCGCCGATCACGATGTTCTGGGGGGAGCGCCGCTTGAGCCAGAGCGTGTAGACGAACACGTAGAAGGCGGCGCCCCCGAGAGCCGCGGCCGCGGCGAGCGGGTTGACCCCGACCCAGAGGACGGCGAAGGACGCGACGAGGCAAAAGATGCCGAAGGCGAGCGCCTCGGCCGGCCGCACGCGCCCTGCCGGCAAGGGCCGCGAGCGGGTGCGGGACATGAGCCGGTCGATGTCGCGGTCGACGAAGCAGTTGACGGCGTTCGCGCCCCCGGCCGCGAGCGCCGTGCCCAAAAGCGTGACGAGCGTGAGGTCGAGGGGCACGCGGCCGCCCGCGGCCGCCATCATCGTCGCGAGGGTCGCGATGAGCATGAGGAAGACGATGCCCGGTTTCGTCAACGAGTAATAGTCGGCGGCGCGCTGAACGGCCGCCCGCAGAGGCGGGCCGGCGGGGACGGGCTCCGGCTGGCTGTCCATGTACGACACATTCTAGCACCGGGTGGGCGACCTCCTGGTACGCGGCGTCGCGCGGACGAGCCGCGGTCTGCGAGCCTTCTGGCATACTGGGGGGCGGCGGAGGGGGAATGGCGATGAAGGAGCCGTTCCGGAACGAACCGGTCCGGCAGTACAGGGACGAGAGCGAGCGCGAGGCGATCCGCAAGGCCCAGGCGCTCGTCGCCGGCCGGTTCCCGGAGGAGATCCCGCTCGTCATCGGCGGCGAGCGGATCGCGACGGCGCGCACGAAGGACTCCCTCGACCCGTCGGACACGCGCCGGGTCGTGGCCCGGGCGGCCCAGGCGACGGCGGCCGACGTCGATCGCGCCATGGAGGTGGCCTGGAACGCCTTCCGCAGCTGGTCGCGCGTCGCGCCCGAGGCGAGGGCGCGGCTTCTGCACCGCGCGGCCGCCATCATGCGGCGACGGCGGCTCGAGCTCGTGGCGCTCGAGCAGTTCGAGGCCGGCAAGACGGTCGTGGAGGCCGACGCCGACGTGGCCGAGGCGATCGACTTCCTCGAGTACTACGCCCGCGACATGTACCGGCTCGCGGCCGGCGGCGCCGTGACGCGCATCCCCGACGAGGACAACGAGCTTCGCTACATCCCGCTCGGCGTGGGGGCGATCATCCCGCCCTGGAACTTCCCGCTCGCGATCGTCACCGGCATGACCTCAGCCGCGATCGTGACGGGCAACGCCGTGCTCCTCAAGCCGGCTTCCACGACGCCGGCGATCGCCTACCGCCTCGTCGAGATCTTCGAGGAGGCGGGCCTGCCGCCGGGCGTCCTGAACTTCGTGCCGGGAAGCGGCTCCGAGATCGGCGACCACATGGTCGACCACCCTAAGACCCGCTTCATCTCCTTTACCGGTTCGCGCGACGTCGGCGTCCGCATCTACGAGCGGGCGGCGAAGGTCCAGCCCGGCCAGATCTGGCTCAAGCGGGTCGTCGCCGAGATGGGCGGCAAGGATGCGATCGTGGTCGACGAAGGCGCCGACTACGACGAGGCGGCGAACGGCATCGTCCAGGCGGCCTTCGGCTTCCAGGGCCAGAAGTGTTCGGCGGCGAGCCGCGTCATCGGCGTGGGCGCAGCCTACGACGCCGTGCTCGAGCGTGTGGTGGAGCGGACCCGGCGGCTTGTGCTCGGCCCGGCGACGGACCTGGCCGTCGACGTGGGCCCCGTGATCGACGAGGCCGCCTACCGGAAGATCCTCGACTACATCGAGGTCGGCCGGCGCGAGGGTCGCCTGGTCGCCGGCGGGGCGAAGGGCCCCGAGGGCGGCTACTTCATCCAGCCGACGATCTTCGCGGACGTCGCGCCGACGGCCCGCATCGCCCAGGAGGAGATCTTCGGACCGGTCCTGGCCTTCATCCGCGCGAAGGACTTCGACGAGGCCGAGGCCATCTTCAACGGCACCCAGTACGGGCTCACCGGCTCGCTCTACTCGCGCTCGACGGAGCATCTCGAGCGGGCGCGCGAGACGTTCCACGTCGGGAACCTGTACCTGAACCGGAAGTGCACGGCCGCGCTCGTCGGGGTCCACCCCTTCGGCGGCTTCAACATGTCGGGGACCGATTCCAAGACGGGCGGGCCCGACTACCTGCTCCTCTTCCTCCAGGCGAAGGCGATCTCGGAGCGGATGTGACGGGCCTGCGCCCGCCTAGTCGGCGTCGAGGACGCGCCGCAGGACGAGGACGGGCCAGGGCAGTAGGACGGCCGCCGCGACGACGAGCCAGAGGAGGTCGTTCCAGAAGCCGGGGTACATCCGGCCGAGCGAAAGCGCCCGCATGAGGTTCACGGCGTGGTAGAGCGGGGCGAACCAGATGACGTCCCGCGCGAGGGCGGGCAGCCGGTCGACCGGGAAGAAGATGCCCGAGAACATGAACATCGGCGTGATGACGAGCGTCGAGTAGTAGAAGATGTGGTCCTCGATGCGCGCATAGGCCGCCACCACGATCGAGGGCGCCGCGAAGACGACGGCGAGCGGGACGGCGAGCGGCAGGATGAAGACGGCGAGCCACGAGCGCAGAAGGCCGAGCGCGAGGAGCACCAGGAGGAACGTGGCCGCGTAGAGGAGGCCGCGCGTCGCCTCCCAGAGGATCTCGCCGCCGACGATCGCCGGAACGTTCAAGGGGCCGGTCACCATCGCGTCGTACGTCCGGTCGCGGTGGAGCCGGTTGAAGCCCGAGAAGCTCATGTCGAAGGCGACGCTCATCATCACGGTGCTGGCGAGGAGGCCCGGGCCGATGAACTCGGCGAAGGGGACGTCGCCGAGCTTCGTCACGTAGGTGCCGAGCCCGAAGCCGAGCGCGAGGAGGTTCATGAACGGCTCCCCGAAGTTGAGGAGCACGCTCGTCCGATAGATCTTCGACCATTCGATCGCGTTCCGCTCCCAGACGCGCCAGGCCTGCCAGGCGAAGCTGGGGAGCGGAAGGCTGCCGAGCTTAGCCCCCATCGGACGACCGGGCCGTGCGCAGCCCCTCGGCGGGGCCTTCGGCCGCGAGCTCCCTCCCCGTGAGGACGAGGAAGACGTCCTCGAGGTTCGTCGGGCGCGCGAGGAACCGCGGCGCCGCCGGCAGCCCGTTCAGGACCTCGACGAGCCGCGAGGCGAGCCCCTCCTGCGGGTAGAGGAAGAGCGTCGCGCCGAGCCGGAGCCTCCGGCGCAGAAGCGGCGTCACGCGCCCGTCGCCCGCGCCGAGGTGGGCCTCGAACCAGGCGGACGGCACCTCGACGGCGAGGTCCCCGACGAGCTGCGCACGGAGCTCGTCGGGCCGGCCTTCGGCCAGGATGCGGCCGTAGTCCATGACGACGAGCCGGTCGCAGAGCCGTTGCGCCTCGTCCATGTAGTGGGTCGTGAGCACGAGCGTCACGCCTTGGGCCTTGAGCTCCGCGAGCTTCTGCCAGATGGCGTGGCGGGCGGCCGGGTCGAGGCCCGTCGTCGGCTCGTCGAGGACGACGAGGCCGGGGTCGTGCAGGAGCGCCCGCGCGATCACGGCCCGCCTCTGCATCCCGCCCGAGAGCTCGTCGCCCCGGACGCGGGCGACGTCCGCGAGCCCGACGAACTCGAGCCAGCGCCGGGCGCGCCGGGCGGCGTCCTGGCGGCCGATGCCGTAGTAGCGGGCGAAGAGCGCCAGGTTCTCGAACGTCGTGAGGCCCGAGTCGAGGTTCGACTCCTGCGGTACGACGCCGACCATGCGCTTCACGCGCCTCACCTCGCGCGCGACGTCGAGGCCGAGGACCCGGAGGGTCCCACTGCTCACGCCCGTGCGGCCGTAGATCATGCGCATCGTCGAGCTCTTGCCGGCGCCGTTCGGGCCGAGGAACCCGAAGCACTCCCCGCGGCGCACCTCGAAGTCGATCCCGCGCACGGCCTCGAACTGGCCGTACCGCTTCGTGAGACGCTCTGCGACCACGGCAGACTCCAACCCGCGCCACCTCCGATTCGACGCGCCAGGGAGTGCGGGAAGGCCGGCTTCCTAGTAGGCCCAGACGAGGTACATGAGGCCGACGGCGAAGATGACGGCGAAGCCGAGCCCGGCGCCGAACGCGAGCCCGTAGAAGCGGCGGCTCGCCGAGAGGTGCATGAAGAGGAGCACCTGGGCTGCGACCTGGATCGCGGCGAGGACGAGGAGGAGGGCGACGAGCCAGGGGGCCGGCAGAAGGCCGTAGCCCACGGCAACGAAGGCCACGATCGTGAGGACGATCATGACGACGGTCCAACCGACGTATCCGCCCACGCCGGCCATGCTACACCCCCAGCTTCCCCATGAGGTAGACGACGGAGAAGATGAGCACCCAGACGACGTCGACGAAGTGCCAGTAGAGTCCCGCGACGAAGATCTTGGCCGCGTCGGCCTCCGAGATGCCTCGCTTCAGGAACGAGTTGAACAGGTGGCCGATGAGCCAGAACACGCCGAAGCTGACGTGCATGCCGTGGAAGCCGACGAGCGTGTAGAAGCCGGCCGAGTAGGCGCTCGTGCCGAGCCCGAAGCCCTCGGTCATCATGTAGTGGTAGAACTCGTAGGCCTGGATGCCGAGGAAGATCTCCCCGAGGACGATCGTCACGGCGAGCCACGCCTGGACCCCCGAGAGCCGGCCGAGCTTGAGCTGCCGCGTGGCGAGCGCCCCCGTGAGCGAGCTCGTGAGGAGAGCGACCGTCGCGGCGAAGACGAGCGGCAGGTCGAAGAGCTCCTCGGGGCCCGGGCCCCCGGCCGTTTGGCCGCGGAGCGCGAGGAACGTGCCGATGAGCGAGGCGAAGAGCGTCGCCTCGCCGGCCAGAAAGACCCAGAAGCCGAAGACGCGCGACTCCGGGAGAGACCCCGGCCGCAAGCCCTCGGGGACCGCGACCGGCCCCTCTTGCCCGTGCATCAGCCCACCTCCGCCGCCCGCGCCGGCTCCTCCGCCGGCATCACGTGGTAGCCGGGCGCCTCGCGGAACATCGCCCGGTAGAGGCACACGGCGGCGACGAGGAGGCCGACCCCGATGAGGAGCGGGAGCGAGTAGATCGCCCCCATGGCCGCGACCCCGACCGCGACGGCGAGGACGAGGGGCTCGATCGAGGTCGGCGGCATGTGGATCGGCTGAAGCGCCTCCGCGGCCGGCATCCTCGTGCGGCCCGCGCGCTTCTCGCGCCACCAGGCGTCACGGCTCCGCACCTGCGGGATCTGGGCGAAGTTGTACTCCGGCGTCGGCACCGGGATCGTCCACTCGAGCGAGCGGCCGTCCCAGGGGTCGGCTTCGGCGTTCCGCGCGGAGAGGGCTGCCTTGACGAGGTTCGCGAGCACCGTGAGGAAGCCGAGCGCCAGGATGAAGACGCCGATCGTCGAGAGCTCGTTCATCGTCACGAGGGAGGGCACGTCGCGGTACGTGAAGATCCGGCGCGGCATGCCGAGGAGCCCCGCGAAGTGCTGAGGGAAGAACGTGACGTTGAAGCCGACGAAGACGAGCCAGAAGCCGACCTTGCCGAGGCGCTCGTCGAGCTTGCGCGCGAAGATGCGCGGAGCCCAGTAGTAGAGCGCCGCGAGGAGCGCGAAGAGCGAGCCGCCGATCATGACGTAGTGGAAGTGGGCGACGACGAAGTAGCTCATGTTGTACTGGTAGTCGGCCGGCGCCATCGCCACCATGACCCCGCTCATGCCGCCGATGACGAAGATCGGGATGAAGCCGATCGCGTAGAGCATGGCCGTCGTGAGCCGGAGCTTGCCGCCCCACATCGTCATGATCCAGTTGAAGATCTTCACGCCGGTCGGGATCGCGATCAGCATGGTCGTGATGCTGAAGATCGAGTTGACGACGGGCCCCATGCCGACGGCGAACATGTGGTGGCTCCAGACCATGAACGACAGGAAGCCGATCGCGCAGATGGCGAGCACCATGCTGTCGTAGCCGTAGAGCGTCTTGCCGGAGAAGGCCGTCACGACCTCCGAGATGATGCCGAAAGCCGGCAGCACCAGGATGTAGACCTCCGGGTGGCCGAAGATCCAGAAGAGGTGCTGCCAGATGAGGACGTTGCCGCCCGCCGTGACGTCGAAGAAGTGCATGCCGAGCATGCGGTCGAACATGAGGAGGAAGAGGTCGACCGTAAGCGGCGGGAAGGCGAAGAGGATGAGGATCATCGTGACGAGCGCCGCCCACGTGAAGAGCGGCAGCCGCCGGAACGAGAGCCCGGGCGCCCGCATGTTGACGATCGTCACGATGAAGTTGATCCCCGTCATGAAGGAGCCGATCCCCGAGATCTGGATGCCGAGGTCGTAGAAGTCGATCCCGGGCCCCGGGTTGTAGAGCGAGATGCTGAGCGGCGCGTAGTTGAACCAGCCGTTGTCGGGCACGCTCGGCCGGCCCGTGACGAACTGGGCCACCCAGGCGATGTTGAAGAGGATCCCGCCGACGTAGAAGAGCCAGAGCGAGAGCGCGTTCAGGTACGGGAAGGCGACGTCGCGCGCCCCGATCTGCAGGGGCACGATGCAGTTGATGAACCCGATGAAGAGCGGCATCACGGCGAAGAAGATCATCGTCGTGCCGTGGGCCGTCACGAGCTGGTTGAAGACTTCGCCCACGAAGAGCCGGTTGTGCGGGTTCATGAGCTGGAGCCGCATCATGAACGCCTCGGCCCCGCCGACCGCGAAGAAGAACGTCCCCCCGAGGAGGTACATGATGCCGATCTTCTTGTGGTCGACGGTGGTGAGCCAGGCCCAGAGGCCCGAGCGGCCGTACGCCGGCTCGGCCTCCACCCGCGCCGCCCGCTCGACGGCCGCCTCCCTCAGCGGAACCGCGTCCACCGCGACGCCCCCTTCCGCCCTACTTCTGTGACTCGAGGAACGCGACGACGGCCTCGATCTCGTCCGGGCCGAGCTTCAGGTCGCGCGTCCCGCTCGGCATGAGCACGCCCGGTTTCACCGCGGGCGCGTCCGACACCCAGCGTACGAGATCGTCGTGGGTGTTCGGCAGCGTCTCGGCGGCGATGTAGCGGCGGTCGGCCACCTTCGTGAGGTTCGGGCCGATCGCGCCCTGGAAGTCGGTGCCGGCGATGGCGTGGCACTGGGCGCAGCTCTTCTCGAACACGGCCATGCCGCGGGCCGCGAGGGGGTCCTGGGGCGGCGCGAAAGGCTCCTTCATGCGCGCGACCCAGGCGTCGAAGTCCGACGGCGTCTCGGCGACGACGGCCATGCCCATGAGCGCGTGGCTCGGACCGCAGAGCTGCGAGCACTGGCCCGGGTAGTAGCCGGGCTCGTCCGCCTGGAGCCAGAAGGCGTTCCGCCGGCCCGGGATGGCGTCGATCTTGCCCGCGAGCCTGGGGATCCAGAAGGAGTGGACGACGTCCTGGCTCGTCACCGTCATCTCGACCGGCCGGCCCGTGGGCACATGGAGCTCGTTCGCCGTGACGACGCCGAGGTCGTCGTAGCGGAACTCCCACCAGAACTGATGGCCGACGACCGTGACGTGCAGGGCCACCTCCTCCGACGGCGCCCGAGGGGGCGCGGCGAGCTGCCAGGTCGCGCGCACGGAGGGGACGGCGAGGAAGATGAGGATCACGACCGGGATGGCCGTCCAGGTGAGCTCGATCCAGGTGTTGCCGTGCACCTGCTCGGGGTCCTCTGTGTCGCCGCGCCGCCGGCGGTAGCGGATGAGCACCCAGGCCAGCATGCCCATGACGACGACGAAGACGACCGTCATCACGACGACCGAGAGGATCATGAGGCGCAGCTGTTCCGCCGCCACGGGGCCGGCGGGGGCGAGCGCCGACTGGGGCGATTCGAACGAGGTGCAGCCGCCGGCGAGGAGGGCGAACGACGCCAGAGCCAGGCCTCGGGGGATCCGCCGCACGCTGCGCGCGCCTCCTCGCCCGGCCCGCGCATGGGCCGGATCACCGCGGGGCATTATAACAGGCCCCTTCAGGCCGTGTCGCTTCCGTGCGCCTGTCGGGAGAGGTAGGCGAGGTAGGCCTCGTAGCCGCCCGCGTCGATCTCGACGTCGCGGGCAAGGAGCCGCCGCACGGCCTCGGAGGAGGGCCGGCCGGCCCGCGCTAGGTCCGCCTCGATCCAGCGCCAGATGGCCCTTCGCACCGCCTCGCGGCTCGGGCTCGGGCCCTCAAAGGCCCCGTCGCCGTCGCCGGCGACGGCGGCGAGCCAGCCGCGCACCACCTCTTCCAGCCGGTCGGCCACCCAGCCGAGCTCGGCCTCCCAGAGTCCGAAGTGCGAGAACGCCACGCGGCGCGCCGGGAGCGCGGCCAGCCGGCGGGCGGTCGCGACCATGAGGTCGGGGTCGAACTGGTTGGGCGCCGTGGAGGCGAGGAGGTAGAGGTCGCCCGGGCGCGAGAGGTCGGGGTAGACGATGCCGGCCGCGTCCCCGGTGAAGAGCGTGCCCGTCTCCGGCTCGAAGAAGGCGAAGTGGTGGAACGCGTGACCCGGCGCGTCGAGGCACTCGAGCGCGTAGCCTCCGCCCAGGTCGATGCGCAGACCCGGCTCGGGGACGAAGAGGCGGTCCTCGGGCACCGGCTCGACGGGCCCGAAGCGTGCGAGCCAGTCGTCGCCGTGGATGTCCCTCGTCCCGGCGACGAGCCGGGAGGGGTCGGCGAGGTGGCGCGCCCCGCGCGGGTGGACGACGACCTTCGCGTTCGGCAGGCGCGCGGCGAGCGTGCCGGCGCCGCCGGCGTGGTCGACGTGGACGTGCGTCACGGCGATCCAGGCCACGTCCTCGGGGGCGATCCCCTGGGCGGCGAGGGCGGCGAGGACGGCCTCGGCCGAGCGGCTTCCCCCCGTCTCGACGAGCGCCGGCCGGGGCGCGCGGACGATGAAGGCCGAGGTGCGACGCGGCTCTCCGCCTTCGAGGAGGTCGACGGCTACGATCGCGTCCCCTGCCATCGCGGTCCAGCATAGCCGCGCCCCCCGGCGAGGTCCAGGCCGGGGCGCGCCGGGCGGTAGAATCCCAGGGGAGGGGCGGCCGACGTGCGGGAACGCGGGTCGTGGGCCGCTGCGCTCCTCTTCGCGGCGGCGGTCGTCATCGCCGGGCTCCTCTGGGCGGGGCGGCCGGAACGGGCGTCCGAACCGGCCGGGCCGTCGGCCTCGGCGCCCCCTCTGGCCGCGTCCGAAGGCTCGGAGCCGCCCCCGGCCCCCGAGGGGCCGCCGGGCGACGACCCTCGCTTCTTCACGCGCTCGCTCTTCGCCGACGGTCTCGCGCAGCCGACGGCGATGGCCTTCGCACCGGACGGGTCGCTCTACGTGACGGAGCTCGGCGGGCGGGTCGCGGTGCTGAAGGACCAAGACGGCGACGGGCGCGCGGAGGTGGCCACCTTCGCGACCGGGCTCGCGAGCCCCCTCGGCGTCGCCGTGCTTCGCGACGGCGACGTCGTCGTCTCCGAGCGCGGGCGCATCACGCGGCTTCGCGACACCGACGGCGACGGCCGGGCCGACCGACGCGACGCCATCGTGACCGGGCTTCCCGTCGGCCGCCACCAGAACGATGCCGTCGTCGTCGGCCTCGACAACCGGCTCTACTGGGGGCAAGGGTCGCGCACGGACCACGGCGAAGGCGGCGTGCTCGCGCGAGAGGCGGCCGTGCTCTCGGCCGACCTCGACGGCACGGACCTCACGGTCGTCGCCCGCGGGCTGCGTAACCCCTACGGCCTCGCCTTCGACCCGGCGACGGGCGAGCTCTTCGCCACGGACAACGGCCGCGACACGCCGGAGGGCGTGCCGGACGAGCTGAACGTCATCCACGAAGGCGCCGACTACGGCTGGCCCGACTGCTGGGGCGACGGGGGCGGCCGGAACTGCGAGGGCACGGAGCCGCCCGTGGCGCTATTCCCCGACCACTCCTCGGCCGACGGGATCGCCGTGTACCGCGGCACGGCCTTTCCGGCCGAGTACGACGGCGCCGTCTTCGTCGCGCTCTGGGGCGCCAACTCGGGCGACGAGGCGATCGGGCGCAAGGTCGTCGTCGCGCTCCGGAGGCCCGGGGGCCGCTTCGAGGTGCAGGACTTCGCCACCGGCTTCGAGCATCCGCTGGCCGTGGCGGTCGACCGCGCGGGACGGCTCTACGTCGCCGACATGGGCGCCGGGACGGTGACCGTCTTCACGGCGGCGCGGCCGTCGCGCTGAGGCCGGCCGGGCTCCGTGTGATATCCTGCGGGCGGCCGACCCGACCCCCGGGGGGCGGGGCCGGCGGGAGGGGGATCCGCGCGTGCACGTCGCCGTGTGCCTCAAGCACATCCTCGACCCGGAGATGCCGCCCGCGAGCTTCCGCATCCGCGAAGACGGGCGCGCGCCCCGCGAGGAGGGGCTCCCGCGCGCCATCGGCCCCTTCGACCAGAACGCGCTCGAGATCGCGCTCCAGCTGAAGGACGCGCGGGAGGACGTGCGCGTGACGGCGCTCAGCCTCGGCCCGGCGGCGGCCCAGGAGGCCTTGCGGAAGGCGCTCTCGCTGAACGTCGACCGCGCTCTGCGCGTCGACCTCGATCCGCTCCCGGGCCCCGATTCGCTCCTTTCCGCGCGGCTTCTCGCCGAAGCCCTGAAGCGGCTCGACCCGCCCGCCGACCTCGTCCTCGTCGGGCGCCAGTCGGGCGACTGGGACCAGGGGGTCGTGGGACCGGCGCTCGCAGAGCTCCTCGGCTGGCCGCTCGTCGGCCTCGCCTTCGCGGCCGGGTTCGACGAGGCGGGCCGGCTCGTCCTCACGCGCCAGGTCGAGGACGGCGTCGAGCGGGTGCGGCCCGGGCTTCCCGCCGTCGCCACCGTGACGAACCACGAGTCGAACGTCCTCCGCCTGCCGAAGTTGAAGGACGTCGTCGCCGCCCACCGGAAGCCGGTCGAGACGATCCTAGCGGCCGAGCTCGGGGTCGGGCTCGAGCCGACCCTCTCCGTCGCCGGGCTCGCCGTCCCCGAGCGCGGCGGCCGCTGCGAGTTCCTCGAGGGCGAGCCGGCCGAGGTGGCGAAGGAGCTCGCGGAGCGGCTGCGGAGGTGGCTCTCGGCGTGACGAAGACGGGTCTCTGGGCGGCGGTGGTGGCGCCGGGCGGCGAGGCGCGCCCGGCGGCGTGGGAGGCGTTCGGGGCCGCGCGGGAACTCGCCCGCGGCCTGGGCGACGGGCTCTCGGCGATCGTCTTGGGCGGCGCGACCGGCTCCCCCGCCGTCGCGAGGGCCCGCCGGCTCGCCGACCGCGTCGTCCACGTCTCGGTCGCGGACGACGCGGCCCTCGACTCGCGCCAGGCGGCCGCCGCGTTCGCCGCGGCGCTCGAGGGCGAGGAGGCGGACATCGTCGTGACGGTCGCCGACGCCTTCGGCCGCGAATGGGCGCCGAGGCTCGCCGTCCGGCTGCGCGGGGCGCCGCTCACCGAGGTGACGGGCGTCGCGGTCGAAGACGGGGAGCCGGTCTTCCTCCGGCCGGTCTTCGGGGGGAAGGCGGTCGCACGCCTTTGTGCGGCCGCGCGGCCGTCTGTCGTCACGGTGCGGGCGGGCGCCTTCTCTGCCCCCGAGGAGGGCGCGGGCGAGGCCGAGGTCCGCTCGCTCGCGGCCGAGCCGACGGCGCCGGAGTTCGAGGTCCTCGCGCGCGAGGCGGCCGAGAGCGCGGGCGTGCCGCTCGCGCAGGCGGCCGTCGTCGTCTCGGGCGGCCGCGGCGTCGGGGGGCCGGAGCCGTTCCGGCGCGAGCTCAAGGAGCTCGCCGACGCCTTGGGCGGCGCGGTCGGGGCCTCGCTCGCGGCCGTCGACGCCGGCTGGGTGCCGCAGAGCATGCAGGTGGGGCAGACGGGCACGTCCGTCGCGCCGACCGTCTACATCGCCGTCGGCATCTCGGGCGCGAGCCAGCACCTCGCCGGCATCGGCGGCGCCCGCCACGTCGTCGCCATCAACAAGGACAGGGAAGCTCCGATCTTCCGCGTCGCCGAGGTCGGGATCGTCGGCGACTACCAGACCCTCGTCCCGGAGATCGTCAAGGCGGTCCGCGCCCGCTTCTCGCAGGCCTAGGCGAGCCTCTCCCCGATCCGGACGACGAGCCCCGCGAGGAGCGCCGCCCGCTCGGGCATCGCCGCGAGCGCGACGTGCTCGTGGTCGGCGTGGGCGCCGTCGCCCACGGCGCCCAGGCCGTCGAGGGTCGGCACGCCGAGGGCGGCCGTGAAGTTGCCGTCGCTGCCCCCGCCCGAGCCCTCCCCGGCCAGGGCGAGGCCGAGCTCCGCGCCGACCTCGACGGCCAGGGCGAATAGTGGACGCGTCATGCGCTCCTCGAGGGGCGGCCGGTTGAGGCCGCCCGTCACCTCGAGGGTGAAGCCTTCGGCCGTCGGTGCCAGGCCTCGGACGCGGGAGACGAGGCGCTCGCCCTCCTCGGGCGAGGCGACGCGGAAGTCGACCTCGGCCTCCGCGAAATCCGGCACGACGTTCGAGCGCGTCCCGCCGCGGACGACACCGACGTTCACGGTCGTGCCGCGGGCGTAGTCGGTGAGCGCCTGCAGGGCGATCACGTGGCGCGCAAGCTCCTCGATCGCGTTCCGACCGAGCTCGTGGTCGCCGCCCGCGTGGGCGGCGCGGCCGCGGACGCGTACGAGGAACCCGCCCACGCCCTTGCGCCAGATCTTGAGCCGGCCTTCGGGTCCGACGGCCGGCTCGGCGACGAGGACGGCCCGGCTGCGCCTGGCCTCTTCCTCGATGAGGCGCCGGGAGCGGTGGGATCCGACCTCTTCGTCGCTCGTGGCGAGAAGCGTCACAGGCGGCCGGGGCGCGTCCCCGCGGCCGTCCGCTCTGAGCTCGGCCAGCGCACGAAGGGCGTAGAGCGCCTGGACGAGGCCGGCCTTCATGTCGTAGGCGCCCGGCCCGAAGAGGCGGCCGTCCTCAAGGCGCACCGGCCGCCGGGCGAGCGTGCCGAGGGGCCACACGGTGTCGAAGTGGGCGAGGACGAGGACCGGTCGGCCCTCGCCGGGGAGCGCGATCCGCACCGCCGGCCCGGCCGGGTCGGGGAGGAGCGCGGCGTCGGCGCCGGGGACGGCGCGGCCCTCCTCCAAGAGCCAGTCCGCGAAGCGATGGAGCGAGGCCGGGTCGTCGGAGGGCGATTCGATCCCGACCGCCTCCCTGAGGCGGGCCGCCATCTCGTCGGCGAAGCCCGAAAGCCAGTCGCGCGCCGTCTGGGCGAAGGTCACGTCGCGACTCCCCTTCCCGAGCGACGGTCCTTTCGACGCCGAGTCGCCCGGTTCATGCCGCGCCCAGGGCGCGGCCCGGCCGGCGCCCCGGGGCCGCGCGCGGTAGAATCGCCCGGGAGGTGAGGCGATGGCCTCCCCGCTCGCGTTCCTCTACCCGAACTGCACGTCCTGCCGCCGCGCGCGCGAGTGGCTCAGCGAGCACGCGCCCGGCTTCCGCGAGCGGCACATCTACCGCGAGCCGCCGAGCCAGGACGAGCTCCGCGCCATCGCGCGCGCGCTCCCGGGCGGCGCGGAGGCGCTTCTTGCGCGCCGCTCGCGCCGCTTCCGCGAGCTCGGCTTCGCCGACCACCCGGACCGCCTGCCGAAGGACGAGGAGGGGCTCATCCGTCTCCTCGCCGAGGAGCCGCGGCTTCTCCGCCGGCCGATCGTGACCGACGGGCGGAAGGCGGTCGCCGGCTGGGACCGGGACGCGTTCGAAGCGGCCTTCGGGCGCTAGAGGGGCGAGGCCCGGTCGCCCCGGGCGGCCTCGGTCCGTCCGGCGAACGCCCGCGCGAGGACGGCGGGGTCGGCGTTCCCGCCCGAGACGACCGCCACGACCGTCTCGCCGGGCCGGACGCCCCGCCCCGCGAGCGCCGCCGCGACCGTGACGGCGCCCGAGGGCTCGGCGACGAGCTTCGCGTCCGTCGCGAGGTACCGCATGGCCTCGAGGATCTCGTCGTCCGAGACGAGCACGATCTCGTCGAGGAGCGCCTGGACGATCGGGTGCGTGAGCTCGCCCGGCGCCAGCTTGCGGAGGCCGTCGGCGACCGTGTCGGTCGCCGCGAGCTCGACCCGCCGGCCCGCCCCGCGCGAAAGGTAATGCGCGCAGGACCCTTCGGGCTCGACGCCCACAAGGCGCACGCGCGGAAGCCGTGCGCGCAGGGCCGAGGCCACGCCCGCCGCCAGCCCGCCCCCGCCCAGCGGGACGAGGACCGCCTCGACCTCGGGGAGCTCGTCGGCGATCTCGAGCCCGACCGTGCCCTGGCCCGCGACGACGTCGAGGTCGTCGTACGGGGGGACGAAGGCGAAGCCGCGCTCGCGCGCGAGCTCCGCCGCGCGGGCGAGCCGTTCGCGGCTCGTCTGGCCGCAGACGACGATCTCGGCCCCGAAGTCCCGCGCCGCCTCGACCTTCTGGGCCGTCGCGCCCTCGGGCACGACGACCACGGCAGGGACGCCGTACGCGCGGGCCGCGAAGGCCACCGCCTGGCCGTGGTTGCCCGACGAGGCCGTGACGACGCCCGCCACTGGGCGGCCGGACGCGCGAAGCCGCGCGAGCTTGTTCGAGGCGCCCCGCAACTTGAAGGAGCCGGTCCGCTGAAGGTTCTCCGCCTTGAGGTAGAGTCGGAGGCCGGCCCGCGCGCCGAGCCGGCGGGCGGAGAGAAGCGGCGTGCGCACGGCGAGCCCGGCGATGCGCCGGCTGGCGCGCCAGATCTCCTCCACGGCGAGCGCCGTAGCCGCCCTGGACGCCCCCCAGGCGCCATTATCGCCGGATCGGGGCCCGCCGGCGAGGCGCGCCGCCGCCCGACGCTTGACTGAATGAACGTTCATTCACTAGAGTCGGATCGAGATGGACGCCTCCGCCCGGCCTTGGCTCGCCCACTACCCGCCCGGGGTGCCGAGCCGCCTCGAGTACCCGCGCGCGCCCGTGCCGGCCTTCCTGCGGGACGCGGCCCGGAGCGCGCCCGCGAAGACGGCCACGATCTTCTTCGGCGCGCGCCGCACGTACGCCGAGACGTGGGAGGAGGCCGTGCGCTTCGCCCGTGCGCTCGCGCGGAGCGGCATCCGGCCGGGCGATCGCGTGGCGCTCATCCTGCCGAACTGCCCTCAGGCCGTCTCGGCCCATTACGGGACGCTTCTCGCGGGCGCCGTCGTCGTCTGGGTCAACCCGCTCTACACCCCGCGCGAGCTCGCCCATCAGCTCGCCGACAGCGGCGCCCGGGCCGCCGTGTGCCTCGACCTCGTCCAGCCCCGCCTGGCCTCGGTGCGCTCGGAGCTCCCGCTCTCGCTCGTCGTGTGCGCCTCGCTGCGCGAGAGGCTCCCGTTCCCGCTGCGCCAGCTCTACCCGCTCCGGCAGAAGTCGCCGCGGATCGCCTTCGGGGGCGACACCGTCCGCTACGACGACTTCCTCCGCCGCGGCGCGGGCGGCCCGCGCGGGGACGACGACCTGCCCGGCCTGGGCGCCGCGCCCGACGACCTCGCGCTCTTGCAGTACACAGGCGGCACGACCGGGACGGCGAAGGGCGCGATGCTGACCCACGGAAACCTCGTGGCGAACGTCGTCCAGACCCAGGCCTGGATGGGCGAGAGGCCGCCGGGGCGCGACGTCGTCCTCGCCGCCCTGCCCTTCTTCCACGTCTACGGGCTCACCACGGTGCTGCACTACGGGGTGAGCCGCCAGGCGACCCTCGTGCTCCTCGCCCGCCCGACGCCCGAGGACGCCGTCCGCGCCATCGAGCGCCACCGGGTGACGATCTTCCCCGGCACGCCGACGATGTACGTCGGCGTCAACCGGCTGCCCGGCATCGCACGGCGCGACCTGAAGAGCGTGGAGGCCTGCATCAGCGGCTCGGCGCCGCTCCCTCTCGAGGTGCAACGCGAGTTCGAGCGGCTCACCGGCGGCCGGCTGGTCGAAGGCTACGGGCTCACCGAGGCGTCGCCCGTCACTCACGCCAACCCCATCTGGGGCGAACGGCGCGAGGGCACCGTCGGGCTGCCCTGGCCCGACACCGACGCGGTCGTCGTCGATCCGGCGACGATCCCCGAGCCGGGCGCGCCGCCCGAGGGCGAGCTCGGCCTGCCCGAGGGCGTACGGGTCCTCGGGCCGGGCGAGGTGGGCGAACTCTGGGTGCGCGGCCCCCAGGTGATGCGCGGCTACTGGAACCGGCCCGAGGAGACGGCCGCCGTCCTCGTCCACGGCTGGCTCCGCACGGGCGATTTGGCGGCGTACGACGAGGACGGCTACTTCCGCATCGTCGACCGCCTGAAGGACGTCATCATCGCCGGCGGCTACAACATCTACCCGCGCGAGGTCGAGGAGGTCCTCTACGCGCTGCCGGAGGTGGAGGAGGCGGCCGTCGTGGGCGTGCCCGACCCCTACCGCGGCGAGACGGTCAAGGCCGTCATCAAGCGGAAGGCGGGCGCCCGGCTCGACGAGGCCCAGGTCCTCGCCCACTGCCGGCGCGAGCTCGCCGCCTACAAGGTGCCGCGCATCGTCGAGTTCCGAGACGAGCTCCCGAAGAGCGCGGTCGGCAAGATCCTCCGGCGCGAGCTCGCGGGGACGGGAGGCGACGGGTGACGGCGAAGGCGGCGACAGCGTCGGCGGAGCGCTACCAGGCGATCCTCGAGGCGGCCGAGCGCGTGATCGCCGAAAGCGGTTTCGCGCGGGCGCAGGTCTCCCGCATCGCCCGCGAGGCGGGCGTGGCGGGCGGGACGGTGTACCTCTACTTCGAGAGCAAGAACGACCTCCTCGTCTCGCTCTTCCGCGAGCGGTTCCAGGCCTTCCTCGCCGAGCTCGACGGCACCCTCGCCCAGGCGGAGACGGCGGCCCAAGCCCTGGCCGGGCTCGTGCGCACCCACCTGGCGGCGCTCGCAGAGCGGCCGCACATGGCCGTCGTGACGCAGATCGAGCTGCGCCAGGCCGACCCCGACATCCGCCGCGGCATCCAGGCCGTGCTGTCGCCCTACCTCGACCGGATCGCGGACGTCCTCGCGCGCGGGGCCCGGGACGGCTCGTTCGCCCGCGACCTCGACGTACGGCTCGCGAAGAAGATGGTCTTCGGCACGCTCGACCAGTGCGTGACGGCCTGGGTGATGTCGGGGCGCAAGTACGACCTGGCGGGCCTCGCGCCGGGCTTGACGGGCCTTCTCCTGCACGGTCTCGCCGGGCCGGGCGGAAGCCGCGCCGCCGCTCGGGAGGGGAGAGGCGGATGACGTCCCAAGACGGCCGGTTCGGCCCCCCGCTCAGGCGGGCCGTCGTCCTGGGGGCAGGGGTGATGGGCGCGCAGATCGCGGCCCACCTCGCGAACGTCGGCGTGCCGACCGACCTGCTCGACATCGTGCCGCGCGCGCCGTCGCCGGAAGAGACGGCGCGAGGGCTCGGGCTCGGCGACCGCGAGGTGCGCGACCGCCTGGCGCGCGGGGCGGTGAAGCGTCTCCTCGAGCTGAAGCCGTCCCCGCTCTTCGGGCCCGAGCTGGCTTCGCGCATCCGGCCGGGCAACCTCGAGGACGACCTCGATCGCGTGCGCGAGGCCGACTGGGTGATCGAGGCGATCGTGGAGGACCTCGAGGCCAAGCGGGCGCTGTGGGCGCGGGTCGAACCGCTCCTTCCGCCGACGGCCGTCGCCTCGACGAACACCTCGGGGCTCCCGATCCGCGAGATCTCGGCCGGCTTCGGCGACGGGCTGGCGCGGCGCTTCCTCGGCACGCATTTCTTCAACCCGCCGCGCTACCTGCCGCTCGTCGAGGTCGTCCCCGGGCCGCGCACCTCCGCCGCGGCAGTCGAGTGGGTGCGGCGCGTGCTCGCGCTCCGGCTCGGCAAGGACGTCGTCCTCGCCAAGGACACGCCGAACTTCATCGCCAACCGCGTCGGCACGTACGGCCTCCAGGTCGCCCTCGCCGAGATGGAGCGGATGGGGCTCTCGGTCGACGAGGTCGACGCCGTCACCGGGCCCGCCATGGGCCGGCCGCGCAGCGCCACCTTCCGCACGCTCGACGTCGTCGGCCTCGACACGTACGCGCACGTCGCGGAGAACCTGAGGGAGCGGGTCGCGGACCCGGAGGAGCGGGACCTCTTCCGGCTGCCCGCGCCCGTCCAAGCGATGCTGGCGCGGGGCTGGACCGGCCAGAAGGCCGGGGCCGGCTTCTACCGCCGCCGGCGCGACGCCGGAGGCGAGGTCGTCGAGACGCTCGACCTCGCCACCCTGGAATACCGGCCGCGCACGCGCCCGCGCTTCGAGTCGGTCGGCCGCGCCCTGCGCGAGCCCGACCCGGCCCGGCGCCTCCGCGTGCTCCTTTCGGGCGACGATCGCGCGGCCGCCTTCGCCTGGGCCGTGACGGCGCGGCTCTTCGCCTACGCGGCGCGCATCCTCCCCGAGATCGCCGACGACACCGACGCCGTCGACCGCGCCATGCGGGGCGGCTTCGGCTGGGCCCTCGGCCCCTTCGAGGCCTGGGACGAGCTCGGCTTCCGCGAGACGGCGGAGCGCATGAAGGCGGACGGGATCGCGCTCCCCGAGTGGGTCGAGGGGCGGCTTTCGGAGGGCGCGGCGACGGTGCGGGGCAGGGTCGTGGCCGAAGGCGGCCGGACGACCGTCGTCCCGCTTGCGGTGGGCTCGACGGACGAGGACGACCTCGCGCGGCCCGCCCGCCTCCGCCGCACGAGGGGCCGCTGGTCGACGCCCGACGCCACCTTCGCCGAGATCGGCGACGGGGTCGCCCTCCTCCTCCTCCACGGCGAGAAGGACGCGCTCGGGCCGGGGTCGGCCGACGCCCTCCTGCGGGCGATGGACGAGGTCGAGGCCTCGTACCGCGGCCTCGTCGTCTCAGGCGCCGGCGAGAACTTCTGCGTCGGCGCCAACCTCCTCATGATGCTCATGGCCGCGCGCCAGGGCGCCTGGGATGAGGTGACGAAGGCGGTCGCCGGCTTCCAGGCGGCGACCCAGCGCATGAAGCGCTTCCCGAAGCCCCTCGTCGTGGCCGTCCACGGTCTCGCGCTCGGCGGGGGCGCGGAGCTCGTCCTCCACGCGCCGGCCGTGCAGGCGGCGGCCGAGTCGTACATCGGGCTCGTCGAGACGGGCGTCGGCCTCATCCCGGGCGGGGGCGGGACGAAGGAGCTCTGGCTGCGCGCCCTCGCGAGCGTCCCGCGCGCGGCGCGGCTCGACCTCTTCCCGCTCGTCGACTGGACGTTCGAGACGATCGCGCTCGCGAAGGTCGGCGGCTCGGCCCGCGAGTCGGCCGCCCTCGGCTTCCTGCGCCCCCAGGACGGCGTGAGCCGGAGCCGCGAGCGCCTTCTGCGGGACGCCAAGGACCGGGTCGTGCGGATGGACGAGGCGGGCTACGAGCCGTACCTCCCGGCCCCCGTCCCGGTCGCCGGCCGCGAGGGCCGGGCGCGGCTTGCGCTCGCGATCGACGAGATGTGGCGGGCCGGCCGCATCACCGACCACGACCGCACCGTAGCCCGGGCGCTCGCCCGCGTGCTCACGGGCGGCGACCGGCCGGCCGGGGCGCTCGTCGCCGAGGAGGAGCTCCTCGAGCTCGAGCGCGAGGCGTTCTGTGAGCTCCTCGCTCGGCCCGAGACGCAGGCGCGCATGGCCCACATGCTCGAGACGGGCCGGCCGCTCCGGAACTGAGCCGCCCGGGGCCGGGGACGGGCGCCGGGCGCCCTGGGAAGGTGGGGACGTCGATGGACGAGGCTCTCATCGTGGGAGGGGCGCGCACGCCGATCGGCCGCGGCGGGCGCGGGCGGCTGCGGGCGGTCCCGCCGGTCGAGCTGGCCGCCGTCGCGATCCGCGCGGCGCTCGCGCGCTCGGGCGTGCCGGCGGCCGACGTCGAGGACGTCGTCTTGGGCTGCGCCATCCCCGAAGGCGAGCAAGGGCTGAACATCGGGCGGCTGGCGGCGCTCCGGGCCGGGCTTCCCAGCGCGACCGCCGGCCAGACGGTGAACCGCTTCTGCGCCTCCGGGCTCGAGGCGGTGGCCGTGGCGGCGTGGACGGTGGCCGCGGGCGCGGCCGACGTCGTCGTCGCCGGCGGCGTCGAGAGCATGAGCCGCGTGCCCATGCCGGGCTTCACGCCCTCGCCGCTGCCGGACCTCGTCGAGTCCTGGCCCGAGGTCTACATCTCGATGGGCCAGACGGCGGAGGAGGTCGCGCGCCGCTACGGCGTCTCGCGCGAGGACCAGGACGCCTTCGCGCTCGAGAGCCACCGCCGGGCGGCGCGCGCGCGGGCCGAGGGCCGCTTCGGCGAGGAGATCGCGCCCGTCGAGGTGCCGCTCGCCAGCCTGGCCGCCGCCCCGCCGGCGGGGCTCCGCCTCGGGCTGGCGGCCGCCCTCGGCGCCGGGTCGGGGCTCGCCCCCGCCCCGGAGGGCGAGGCCGCGGGCCGGGCGACCGCGACGGTCGACGAGGACGAGTGCATCCGGGAGGATACCTCCCTCGAGGCGCTCGCCCGCCTGCGGCCGGCCTTCCGCGAAGGCGGGAGCGTGACGGCCGGCAACTCCTCGCCGACGAGCGACGGGGCCGCCGCGCTCGTCGTCGTCTCGCGCCGGTACGCCGAGGCCCACGGCCTCCGCGGCCGGCTCGCCCTGCGCTCGTTCGCCGTGGCCGGCGTCGATCCCGAGGTGATGGGCATCGGGCCGGTGCGGGCCGTGCCGCGGGCCCTCGAGAGAGCCGGCCTCGGGCTCGACGACGTGGACGTCGTCGAGCTGAACGAGGCCTTCGCCTCGCAGACCCTCGCCGTCATGCGCGCCCTCGGGCTCGACCCGGCGAAGGTCAACCCGAACGGGGGCGCGATCGCGCTGGGCCACCCGCTCGGGTCGACGGGCGCGCGCCAGACGGTGACCCTCATGCACGAGCTCGAGCGGCGGGGCGGCCGCTTCGGCCTCGTCACGATGTGCGTGGGCGGCGGCATGGGCGCGGCGGCCGTCTTCGAGAGGCTGGGATCCTGATGTCGACCGACGTCGAGACGGTCGCGACGGGCGGGGGCTTCCTCGTCGCCCAGGCTCGCCCCGAGGACGTCTTCACGCCGGAGGACGTGAGCCCGGCGGAGCGGAGCGTGGCCGAGCTCGCGCGCGACTTCGTCGCCCGCGAGGTCCTGCCGGTCGCGGAACGGATCGAGGCCAAGGAGGAAGGGCTCGTGCCCGCCCTCCTCCGCCGCATGGGGGAGGTCGGCCTCCTCGGGGCCGAGGTGCCGGAGCGCTACGGCGGGCTCGGCGTCGACCTCGTGACGGCGGCGCTCCTCGGCGAAGCCTACGCGCGCGCCGGCAGCTTCGCCGTGAGCGTCGGCGCCCACACCGGCATCGGCAGCCTGCCGATCGTCTACTTCGGCACGGACGAGCAGCGCGAGCGCCTGTTGCCCGACCTCGCGAGCGGCCGCCGGCTGGCGGCCTACGCCCTCACGGAGCCCGGCTCGGGCTCGGACGCGCTCGCGGCCCGCACGACGGCGCGCCTTTCGCCCGACGGCCGGGCGTACCTCCTCCGCGGCCAGAAGCAGTGGATCACGAACGCCGGCTTCGCCGACGTCTTCGTCGTGTACGCGAAGGTCGACGGGGAGCGCTTCACGGCCTTCATCGTCGAGAGGGAGCGCGGCGGGCTCACGACCGGCCCCGAGGTCCACAAGATGGGGATCGAGGGCTCCTCGACGCGCAGCGTCTTCCTCGACGACGCGCCCGTGCCGGTCGAGAACGTGCTGGGCGAGGTCGGCCGCGGCCACGTGATCGCCTTCAACATCCTGAACGTCGGCCGCTTCAAGCTCGGCGCCGGCTGCATGGGCTCGCTCAAGGAGGTGCTCGCCGCCGCGGCGGCCTACGCCTCCGAACGGCGCCAGTTCGGACGTCCGATCGCCGACTTCCCCCTCATCCAGGAGAAGCTCGCCGAGATGGCGGCCGACGCCTATGCGGTGGAGTCGGCCGTCCTGCGCGCCGCCGGGCTCATGGCCCGGCGCATGAAGGAAGGCGCCGGCGAGGGCGGCCTCGACGGGCGCGAGGCGGCGCGGCGGCTCGAGGAGTTCGCGCTCGAGTGCTCGGTCCTCAAGGTGCTGGGCTCGGAGGCGCTCGACCGCGCGGTGGACGAGGGCCTCCAGATCCACGGCGGCTACGGGTACATGCGCGAGTTCCCCATCGAGCGCGCCTACCGCGACAGCCGCATCAACCGGATCTTCGAGGGGACGAACGAGATCAACCGGCTCGTCGTGATGCAGACGCTCATGCGCCGCGCCATGCGGGGGCTGCCGGTCCTGCAGGCGGCGGCGCAGGCGCTGAAGGAGCTCGTCCCGGCGGCGCGCGAGGCGACGGCTCCCGACCCGGCCTGGTGGCTCGGGACGGAAGGCGGCCGCGCCGAGCGGACGCTCGCCTGGGTGCGCGGGGCCCGCTCGCTCTTCCTCGCGCTCGCCGGCCAGGCGGCCGAGCGGCACGGCCAGGCGATCGAGGAAGAAGAGGAGCTCCTCGCGCGGCTCGCCGACCTCGCGATCGAGCTCTTCGCCGTCGAAAGCGCGGCTCTGCGGGCGAAGAAGGCGAAGGATGCGCACAAGGCCGCGCTCGCCGGGGCCTACGCCGCCTCCGCCGCGCGGCGGGCGGCCAAGGCGGCGGCCGAGGTGGCGGCGCGCGCCGTCCGCCCGGAGCTCGCCCGCGGCTTTCGCCTCCTCGGCGAGTCTCTCGCGCTCCTCCCGGACGACGACGTCGTCGAACTGCGGCGGGCCGTGGCCCGGGACGTGCGCGAGGCCGGGGGCTACCCGCTCCCCGGCTGACGTCATACCGCCCGGCGGGGCCGGCGTACGCTCGGCCCGGGGGGCGTCGCCCTGCGCGCCCGCCGGCTCGGCTTCGCGGTGTCGTTCCGCCGCGCCTCGATGCGGCGCGCGCTTGCGCTCCCGCTCGCCCTCGCCCTCGGCGTCGTCGGGGTCGCGGTGGCCGTCGAAGGCCGCGCGCCCGTCCCGGCGGCCGCCGGGACGGCCCGGCCGGCGTCCGCGCCCGACGGCGTCGTCCACTTCGTGCGGACGGACGAAAGGCTCGTCGCCTTCACCTTCGACGACGGGCCCGGGCCGGCGACGGCGGCCGTCGTCGACCGGTTCCGGGCGGTGGGCGGCCGGGCGACGTTCTTCGTCCTCGGCCTCCAGGCCGAGCGGTATCCGGGCCTTCTCGCGCGGATCGCCGAGGCGGGCGACGAGATCGGGAACCACACCTACAGCCACACCTGGGCCTCGCGCCTCTCGGCCGCCCAGCTGGCCTCCGAGATCGCCCGCACGGACGAGGTCGTGCGCCGGGCGACGGGCCTTTCGCCCCGCCTCTTCCGCTTCCCCGGGTTCATCTCGCCGCCCGGCCTCGTGAAGCGCGTGCAGGCCATGGGCTACACGGTCGTCGGCGGCTCCGTCGACCCGCGCGACTGGACCCGCGCGGCCACGGCGGCCGGCGTGGCGCGCCACGTGCTCGACCACGTCTTCCCGGGCGCGATCGTCGTGATGCACGACGGCCCGGACGCGCGCGAGGCCACGCTCGGCGCGCTCGCGATCGCGCTCCCCGAGCTCCGCGCGCGCGGGTACCGCTTCGTCACGGTGTCGGAGCTCCTGCGCGAAGGGAGCCCTTAGCCGTGAAGCGCCCGGCGCGCGGCGAGGTAGGTCTCGACGTAGCGGGGCACGACCAGGCGGGCGTCGAAGCGCTCGCGCACGCGCGCAAGCGCCGCCTCGCGCACGCGCGCCGCCAGCGACCGGTCGAGCGAGAGGCGGAGCGCCGCCTCGGCCATCGCCGCGACATCGCCCGGGCGCAGGAGGAAGCCCGACACCCCGTGCTCGACGACCTCCGGCAGCCCGCCGACGTCGGTCGCCACGACGGGGACGCCGCAGGCCATGGCCTCGAGGGCCGAGAGGCCGAAGCCCTCCTCGGCGGAGGGCAGGAGGAACACGTCGGCGATGCCGAGCCAGGGGACGATCTGCGGCTGGACCCCGAGGAAGGTGACGCGCTCGGCTACGCCCTCCGCGACCGCCTCGCGGTAGGCGGCCGGACAGTCGGGCCCTTCGCCCACGAAGAGGAGCCGCGCGGGGACGCGGCGGCTCAGGCGGGCGAAGGCGCGCACCACGTCGACGACGCGCTTCACCGGCCGGAAGTTCGAGGCGTGCAGGACGACCGTCTCGTCGGGCCCGGCGTAGCGGGCGCGCAGGCGCGGGTCGGGCTGGGGTCGGTAGACGTCGAGGTTGACGAAGTTCGGGATGACCGCGACCGGTCGTGCGAGCGCGAACTTCGAGGCCGCGAGCCCCGCGAGCCAGGCCGAGACGGCGGTGACGGCGTCCGCCTCGGCGAGGGCGTAGGCGAGCGTGCGCCGCAGGGCCGGGTCGTCGGCGAGCACGGTGACGTCGGAGCCGTGCAGCGTGACGACGACGGCCGGCCGCGGGGGCCTCGCCATGCGCGCGGCGACGAGCGCGGCCGTCGCGTGCGGGACGGCGAAGTGGGCGTGGATCACGTCGAGGGGCGTCCGCTCGTGGACCTTGGCGATCTCTCCGGCGAGCGCCATCTCGTACGGCGCCGCGAGGAGCACCGGGTGCTCGGGCGGCTCGACCGCGTGATAGACGAGGCCCGGCTGGCGGTTGAGCCGGAACGGCACGTCGTGGCTGAAGAGGTGCACCTCGTGGCCCGAGCGCGCGAGCTCGTGCGCGAGCTCCGTCGCCACGACGCCGCTGCCGCCGGGGGTCGGGTAGCCGACGAGGCCGACGCGAAGCCGCCTCTTCGGCCCGGCCCCCGTCACGCCCCGGTCCTGGCTCTGATGCACATCTGACGCTGC
>JADGHG010000157.1 GCA_019689585.1 Clostridia bacterium | reverse complement strand
GCCGGGTCGCCTTCGAGGGCGAAGCCCCAGCCGGCGAGCCGGTCGAGGAGCGCGCCCGCGGCGAAGAGGTCGTCCTGCGAGAGATCGCCTTCCGTCCCGGCGCAGACGACGACGACCGCGCCCTGCGGGAGCGCGGCGCGCGCGAGGGCTTCGGCCGTGGCCGAGACGTTGAGGAGCGAGAACGCGTAGACGGTCGGGGAGAGCGCCTCCGCCGCGCGGAGCGCGCGCATGCCGTTCGTCGTCGTCATGGCGAGGCGGGCGCCCTCTAGGGCCTCGCCCCGGGCCAGGAACTCGACCGGGGAGTTGCCGAGGTCGAAGCCTGGGATGCGGACGGCCTCGAGCTCGCCCGCGAGGAGCAGGTCCGGGTCGCGGGCCTTCCAGGCGCGCGCCTCGTCGGGCGTCTCGGCCGGCCGGATCTCGCGTACGCCCACGGCGAAGGCGGCGACGGCCGTGCTCGTCGCGCGGATCTGATCGACGACGGCCGCCGCCTCGGGGCGGGGGGCGCCTTCGGCGGCTCGCCTCCGGGAGAGGCTCTCGTACAGGGCGACGACCTCGACGCGCGGCGCGCAGGCCAAGGTACCGCCCCCTTTCCGCACCTCATACTCTGACAGCGACCTCGGGCGGGGAAGGGGCGATCGGCGTGGTCGCGCGCGCTCGCACGTCGTCGCGGGACCTCCTCGGCGCGCCCTCGGGCGATGGGACGACGCGCGAGCTCGACGCCCGCTTCGTCTGGCACCCCCTCGCAGAGCCCGGCTCGGCCGACGCCGGCTCGCTCCGCGTGGCCGTCCGGGCGCGCGGCCACTTCGTCGAGGACGACCGGGGCCGCCTCTACCTCGACGCCATGGCCGGGCTCTGGTGCGTGAACGTCGGCTACGGCCGGAGGGAGATCGCCGACGCCGTCCTCCGCCAGATGACGGAGCTCCCCTACTTCCCGCACACCTGGGCCAACCGGCCGGCGGCCCGCCTGGCCGCGCGCCTTGCGGGCCTCCTCGACGCCTCCCGCGCGACGCCCGGCGGCTGGCGCGTCTTCTTCGTCCAGAGCGGTTCCGAGGCGAACGAGGCGGCGATCAAGGTCGCCCGCGCCTACCACCGGGCGCGCCGCGGGGGCGGGGCGCGCGCGAAGGTGATCGGCCGCCACCTGGCGTACCACGGCTTCACCCTGGCGACCCTCGCGGCCGGCGGCATGCCCGAGCGGAGCCTCGGGTTCGAGCCGCTTCCGGCCGGGTTCGTGCGCGTGCCGCCGCCCTACTGCTACCGCTGCCCCTTCGGGCTTACGTATCCCCGCTGCGGCGTGGCCTGCGCCCGGGCGGTCGCGGCGGCGATCGAGGGCGAAGGCCCGGAAAGCGTGGCGGCCGTGCTGGTCGAGCCGATCCAGAGCGGGGCGGGCGTCTTCGACCCGCCGGACGAGTACCTGCCGATGGTCGCCGAGGCCTGCCGGCGTCACGGGGTGCTGCTCATGGTCGACGAGGTCATCACGGGCTTCGGCCGCACGGGGCGCATGTTCGGCCACGAGTGGTGGGGCGTGGAGCCCGACGTCGTCACGATGGCCAAGGGCCTCGCGAGCGGCTACGCTCCGATCGGCGCCATGGCGGCGACGCGCGAGGTGTGGGGCGCGTTCACGGTCGAGGGGGCCATGGGCGCCACATCGGGCCTCGCCCAGGTGAGCACGTTCGGCGGCCACGCGGCGAGCGCCGCGGCGGCGCTTGCGAACATCGACATCATCGAGCGCGAAGGCCTGGCCGAGAACGCGAGGCGGGTGGGCGAGCGTCTGAAGGAGGGGCTCCGCACGCTCTTCCGCCACGCGGTGGTGGGCGACGTGCGAGGAAGGGGGCTTCTCCTCGCGCTCGAGCTCGTCGCCGACCGCGCGTCGCGCGCGCCGCTCGCCGAGCGGCTCGCGGCCGAGGTGGTCGAGCGCTGCCTCGAGGCCGGGGTCATCGTCGGGCGGACGGCGCACGTGGCGCCCGGCCGGGGCCAGGTCCTCACCTTCGCGCCGCCCCTCACGTGGTCTGAGGACGAGGCGCGGGAGCTCGTCCTTGCGCTCGATTTCGCGCTCAGCCGGCTCGGTGGCGAGTAGGCGGGCGCGCTCGGCGCGGCGGATGGCGCGGCGCGCGGGCGGGGTTTCGCACCGAGGGAGGCGGATCATGTCGCAGATGAAGGCGTGGGAGGGTGTGCTCGCCTTCCCGGTCCCCGGCCGGGCGGCGAAGCCGCGGCAGACAGGGCTCACGATGGTCATCGACAAAGGGCTCGCGCTCGAGCCGACGCGCGGCTTCCTCTCGGTCGCCGCGGACTCGGTCGACTTCGTCAAGCTCGGTTTCGGGACCTCGGCCTTCTACGACGCCGAGCTCCTCACGGCCAAGCTGCGGCTCATCCGGCGCGCGGGGGTGCACGTGTTCCCGGGCGGCACCTTCCTCGAGGCGGCCGAGTGGCAGGAGGCGGCGGG
>JADGHG010000037.1 GCA_019689585.1 Clostridia bacterium | reverse complement strand
CGTCGGCCGGATCGGCGCCCTCCCGGTCCCCCGGGGTGGCCCCGCGCTCCCCGGCCCCGCCGGCCGCCTGCCCCTCCTCGTCGCGGACGAGGGCCCGCAGGACGGCGTTCACGAAGGCGGCCCGGCCTCTCGGCGCGTGCCGTTTGGCGAGCTCCACCGCCTCGTGCACGGCGGCGTAGCGCGGCACCCGGTCGAGCGAGAGGAGCTGGTAGGCCGCCATGCGCAGGATCGCCCTGGTCGCCGGATCGAGACCCGAGAGCGGGCGCCGGACAAGGCGCGCGAGGCGGTCGTCGAGCCGGGCGCGCTCACGCGTCACGCCGTAGACGAGCGACGTGGCGAGGGCGCGGTCGGGGCCGCCGAGCTCGTCCCCGAGGGCCCGGCCGAGCGCCGTCTTCGGAGCGAGGCCGCCCTCGATCGCGCGGAGCGCCCGAAGCGCGGCCTCGCGGGCCGGCGAGGCGCGACCGCCCCCGCTTCGTCCGTCCACGGCCCTCATCGTAGCCGAGCCGCAGCCCTTGCCGGCCTCCCACAGGCCGGAGCGACGGCTCGGAGACAATGATGACCCTTCGTATAAATATTTTTCACACCAGTATTGACATCGTTCACCGTGCGCCGTACCCTCCGGCCAGACGAGACGACAGGGGGCGCGAGCGGGCGTGGCGATGAACGAGGCGTCGGCGGCGATCGTCGTCCACCACCTGCGGAAGGACTTCCCACGGCGCGCGCAGGGGCCGTTCTGGCGGCGGCGCGGGCCGACGTCGCCCTTCCCGGCGGTGAGGGACGTCACATTCGAGGTGCGGCCCGGCGAGATCTTCGGCCTTCTCGGGCCCAACGGGGCCGGGAAGTCGACGACGATCCGCGTGATCGCGACCCTGCTTCTGCCCACGGGCGGGCGGGCCTACGTGGCCGGCTACGACGTCGTGCGCCACCCGGCGAGCGTCCGCCGCCGGCTCGGCGCCGTCCTCACCGGCGACCGCAGCCTCTACTGGAAGCTCACCGGCCGCGAGAACCTACGCTACTTCGCCGCCCTCTACGACGTCGCGCCCGCCCGCACGGCCGGCCGCGTCGAGTCGCTGCTCGGCGAGTTCGGCCTCGCCGAGAAGGCGGACGAGCTCGTCGAGCGCTACTCGACCGGGATGAAGCAGCGGCTTGCGATCGCGCGCTCGCTCCTCGCCGACCCCCCGGTCCTCGTCCTCGACGAGCCGACGGTCGGGCTCGACCCGCAGTCCGCCCTCGGCGTCCGCTCGCTCATCCGCCGCATCGCGGCGGAGGGACGCACGGTCCTCATCACGACGCACTACATGGAGGAGGCCGACGAGCTCTGCGACCGCGTCGGCATCATCGACGGCGGCCGCATCGTCGCCCTGGACACACCCGAGAACCTGAAGCGCTCGCTCGACCGGACGACCGTCGTGCGCCTCTGGACGACAGGCGGCGACGGGCGCCTGCGGGAGGGGCTCGGCCGCGTGCCGGGGGTCCTGCGCGTCTCCCTTCGCGAGGCGGCCGAGCCGGGCCGGCCGAGCGAGGCGACCGTCACCGGCGAGGGGCTCCGGCGACGCGTGGCCGAGCTGGTCGCGGCGGCCCTCGCGGCCGGCGCGGAGGTCGAGCGGGTCGCGATCGACGAGCCCACGCTCGAGGACGTCTTCCTGCACCTCACGGGGCGGGGGTTCGACCGGTGAGGGCGCTCTCGGCCGCCATGCTCCGCGAGCTCCTCATCTTCTTCCGCTACCCCGGCTGGGTCGTGTCGGTCGTCGTGTGGCCGGTCCTCTTCCCGGCCGCCTATATCTTCCTCGCGCGCGCCCTCGCCGGGCCCGACCCGCGCGCCCAGGCCGCCCAGGCGCTCGGGACGCCCGACTACGTCGGCTACATCCTGATCGGGACGCTCCTCTGGATGTGGGTGAACACGACGCTCTGGACGATCGGTTCGGCGCTCCGCAAGGAGCAGCTCGGCGGAACGCTCGAGTCGAACTGGCTCGCGCCCCAGCCGCGGGCGGCCCTCCTCTTCGGGGCGGCCCTCGCGCACGCGGTCGTCGTGCTCTGGATGGTCGCGGTGGCGACGGCCGCCTTCACGCTCGTCTACGGCCTCAAAGTGCGGGCGCCGGCCGAGTCGGCCCTCCTCTTCCTCGCCAACGTGCCCTGGGTGTACGGGCTCGGCCTCCTCTTCGCGAGCCTCGTCGTGTGGGCGAAGGAGGCGAACGGGATGGTGCACGCCGTCCGCTCGGTCTTCCTCATCTTCTGCGGCATGAGCTTCCCCGTCGCCGTCATGCCGGGCTGGATGCAGGCCGTCGGGCGGGCGCTCCCGCTCACCCACGGCATCGACGCCCTGCGCATGGCGGCCCTCGCGGGGGCCGGGTGGCGCGAGGTGGCCCCCGAGCTGGCCTGGCTTCTCGTTTGGGGTGCGGCTCTCTCGGTGTGCGGGTTCCTCGCCTTCGCCTTCACCGACCGGCGCATGCGCGAGCTCGGGACGACGGGGACGTATTGACGATGGAAGGGCTCATCGCCTCGGCCGCCCGGGAGCTGCGCGTCGTGGGCGCCGTCTTCCGCCAGCGCGCCCTGACGAGCCTCCGCTACCCGGTCGACTTCGTCGCGCAGACGCTCATCGGGCCGATCGCCTGGCTCGTCCCCGCCTACTTCCTCGGCCGCGCCTTCGCGCCCGCGGGCGACGCCGCCGGCATGCGGGCCTTGACCGGCTCCGGCGACTACGTCACCTACCTCCTCGTCGGCGGGATCGTCACCTCGTTCGTGAGCAGCGTCCTCTGGGGCATGGGCTACGCGCTGAAGACGCAGATGGACCAGGGCGTGCTCGAGGCCAACTGGCTCGCCCCGGCCTCGCGCTTCTCCCAGCTCGTCGGCCTCTCGGCCTTCAACGTGGCGTACACGGCGGCGCAGGTCGTCATCCAGCTGGGCCTGGCCTCGGTCATCTTCGGCTTCCACCCGACGGGCTCCCTCGCCCTCGCGCTCGGCTTCCTCCTGCCCGTCGTCCTCGGCCTCTACGGATTCGGCTTCGCCTTCGCCGGGGTGACGCTCCTCATGCGCGACCCGAACACCCTCATCGACATCTCCGACTTCGCGCTCGGGCTCCTGTCGGGCGGCCAGTTCCCGGTGGCGGTGCTGCCGCCCCTCATCCTCGGGCTCGCGCTCCTTCTCCCGACGACCTACGCGATCGACGGCCTGCGGGGCATCCTCATGCACACGCACACGATCGCGCCGATCGGCGTCGAGTTCCTCGCGCTCTCGGTGCTCGCGGGCGCCCTTCTCGCCTTCGGCCGCTTCGCCTTCCTCCGCATCGAGCGCTTCTGCCGCGAGCGGGGCACGATCGGCCTCCGCTAGCCGCGACCGGCCTCGCGCGGGACGTCGGCAAGGAGGCGCTCGCCGACCTCCACCCGGTGGCCGCGCAGGTAGTCGGCCGCCGGCATGGCCCGCCGGCCCGCCGGCTTGAGCTCGGTGATCCAGACGGCGCCCGCGCCGCAGGCCACGAGCACGCCCCGCCCCGGGTCGACGGCGAGCACCGCGCCGGGCGGCGCCGCGGGCGCGGCGGCCGTCGCGTCGACCTCGGCGCGGCGCACGACCCAGACCTCGTCCCCGCGCCGGCATTTGGCCCCCGGCCAGGGGGTGAGGGCGCGCACGCGGTTCCGCACCGCCTCGGCCGGCTCGCGCCAGTCGAGCCACTCGTCCTCGGGCCGAAGCGCCGGGGCCCACGTCGCGGCCCCCGCGTCCTGAGGCCGGCGCGGGGCCTCCCCCGAGGCGAGCGACCGGAGCGCGAGGACGAGCGCCTCGGCGCCCGCCTCGGCGAGCCGGTCGTGGAGCCGGCCGAAGTCGTCGTCAGGCTCGATCGGCACCTCGCGCTGGAGCAGGATGTCCCCCGCGTCCACCTCCTCGGCCATGTGCATGACGGTCACGCCCGTCACCCGGTCGCCGGCCAGGATGGCCCGCTGGATGGGAGCCGGCCCGCGCCAGCGCGGGAGGAGCGACGGGTGGAGGTTGACAGCCGCGAGCTTGGGCAGCCGGAGGAGCTCGGGCGGAAGGATGCGGCCGTACGCGACCGTGACGAGCACGTCCGTGTCGCGGAGCCGGATCTCGCGAAGGAGCGCGGGGTCGCCGGGGCGCGCGGGAGTCCACGTCTCGATCCCCATCGCCTCGGCCGTCTCGCGCACCGGGGTCGGCTGAAGCCTCCGTCCGCGGCCGCGCGGCCGGTCGGGGCGCGTCACGACGAGCCTCGGCCGGACGCCCGCCTCGACGAGCCCTTCGAGCACCTTGGCCGCGAAGCCGGGCGTGCCGAAGAAGGCGACCTTGAGCCGCGACTCGGGCGGGAGCTCCAGGACGCGCTTCGCGCGGTCGAGGACGAGGACGCCGTCCAGGTGGTCGGACTCGTGCTGGATGACGCGCGCGAGCTCGCCTTCGGCGTCGAGCCAGAAGCGGCGGCCGCGCTCGTCGAGCGCCGTGACCCGCACGCGCCGAGCCCGCTCGACCTCGCCGAGGAGGCCGGGCAGGGAGAGGCAGCCTTCCCACGCCGTCGCCGTCTCCTCGCTCGCCGCGAGGATCTCGGGGTTGACGAAGACGCGCAGCCCCTCGCCCACGTCGGCGACGAAGAGGCGCTCCGGCGCGCCGACCTGCGTCGCCGCGAGCCCGACGCCGTTCGCCCGGTACATGGCCGAGGCCATGCGCAGCGCGAGCTCGCGGACGCGCCGCGTGACGCGCTTCACAGGCCGCGCGGCGCGCCGGAGCGCCGGGTCGGGCTCGCAGAGGATGGGGAGCGGGTCGAGCGCGAGCGCCTCGCGGCGCGCCTCTTCGGCCACGGCTCGCGGTTCCGCCCGGCCGTCCTCCCCCACGCGGCTTCCCCCTTCTCCCGGCCCGCGATCGGCCGGGCCGTTCACAGCATGCTCACCGGGTCGGGGTCGACGGCGACCCGCAGAGGCTCCTTGGCCGGCCGCTCGGAGAGCGCCCCGGCCACGCCGAGAAGCGCCCGCTCCCGCTCGCCGAAGACGGCGAGATGCCAGCGGTAGCGCCCGTTCACGCGCGCGACCGGGGCCGGCGCCGGCCCGAGCACCTCGAGCCCCGCCGACGAGCGAAGCCGAGCCGCGAGCTCCTTCGCCCCGCGCGCCGCCTCGCCCTCCGCCGGATGGGAGACGACGACGCGGACGAGCTCGCGGAAGGGCGGCCAGCCGCCGGCTTCCCGCATCGGGAGCTCGGCGCGCCAGAACATCTGGCAGTCCTGGCGCGCGGCGGCCTGGATGGCGTAGTGGTCGGGATTGTACGTCTGCACGAAGACGCGGCCGGGCTCGTCGCCCCGCCCCGCGCGGCCGGCCACCTGCGTGAGGAGCTGAAACGTCCGTTCGGCGGCGCGGAAGTCCGGGAGGTGCAGGCCCGTGTCGGCGTGGACGACCCCGACGACCGTCACCCCGGCCACGTCCCATCCCTTCGCCACCATCTGCGTACCGACGAGGATATCGGCCTCGCCGCGCCGGAAGGCCTCGTAGATGCGCTCGTGCGCGCCCCGCGTGCGCGTCGTGTCGACGTCCATGCGCAGGACGCGGGCGCCCGGGAAGTGCTCGCGCGCGAGCGCCTCGACCTTCTCCGTGCCGACGCCGTAATAGCGCACGCGCGGCCCCCCGCAGGCGGGGCAGGCTTCGGGCGGCCGCTCCCGGCGGCCGCAGTAGTGGCACTCGAGGTAGCCCGTCTGGCGGTGGAAGGTGAGGGCGACCGAGCAGGCCCGGCACGAGACGGCCTGGCCGCAGTCGCGGCAGAGGACGACCGGGCTGAAGCCGCGCCGGTTGAGGAAGAAGAGCACCTGCCGGCCGCGGGCCAGGGCCTCGCGCACGGCCTCTGCGAGCGGCCGGCTGAAGAGGCCCGCGTGGCCCGCCTGCCGCTCGGCCCGCATGTCGACGACCGTCACCTCGGGCAGCGGCCGCCCGGCCACGCGCTCGGGGAGGGCGAGGTAGCGCGCCTCCCCGCGCCGGACGGCGACGATCGCCTCGAGCGAGGGGGTGGCGCTCCCGAGGACGAGGGGCGCGCCCGCGCGCCTCGCCCTCTCGCGCGCCACCTCGCGCGCGTGGTAGCGGGGCGTCTCGTCCTGCTTGTACGAGGTCTCGTGCTCCTCGTCGACGATGAAGAGCCCGGGCCGCGGAAACGGCGCGAAGACGGCCGAGCGGGCGCCGACGGCCACGGCCACCTCCCCGTCGGCGATCCGCCGCCAGGCGCGCCGCCTCTCGGCGAGCGTCTGGCCGCTGTGGAGGACGGCCACGCGGTCGCCGAAGCGGGCGCGGAAGCGGGCCACCGTCTGCGGGGTGAGCGCGATCTCGGGCACGAGCGCAAGCGCCTGCCGGCCGAGCGCGAGGGCGGTCTCGATCGCGCGGAGGTAGACCTCCGTCTTGCCGCTGCCCGTGACGCCGTGGAGGACGAAGGTCTCGTGCCGCCGGGCAGCGATGGCGGCGCGCAGGGCGGAGAGGGCCGCCGCCTGGTGCCGGGTGAGCGGCGGCGCCGGAAGAGCTTCGGCGGCCGCGGCCGCCTCGGCCGCGCCAAGGCGCACCGCCCGCGGGCCGCCGGGCGCGCCGGCATCGCCCCCTGGCGCCGCGCCCTCTGGTTCGCCCCGGCTCGTGGCGAGACCGCGCCGGAGGAGCGCCCGCACCGCCTCGGGCCCGACGCCGGCTGCGCGGGCGAGCTCGGCCGCCGTGAAGAGCCCCGGCCGCTCGCAGAGAACCGCGAGGGCCCGCGCCTGGCTCGGCGCCCGTCGCCGCAAGGGCGCGAGGGTGCCCTCGTCGGAGGCCCCCGGGCCGGGCCAGAGGACCTCCCGCGCGCGCTCGTCGGCCGTGTGCCGGCGGAGGCCGCCCGGGATCATGGCGCGCAGGGCGTCCATCTGCGAACTCCCCGTCCGCTGGGCGAGCCAGGGCGCGAGCGCGAGGAGCTCCTCCGTGAGGTGGGGCCTCGGGTCGACGAGGCGCAGAAGGGGGCGCAGCCGGCCTTCCGGCACCTCCGGGCGCACGCCGACGGCCAGCACCACCCCCTCGACCCGCCGCGGGCCGAGCGGCACGACGACGCGCTGGCCCGGCCCGACCCGGCCGAGGAGCGCCTCGGGCACGAGGTAGTCGAGCGGCCGGTCGGCGCCGAGCGCGGCGACGTCGACGGCGACCCGTGCGCACTCCGCCACGCGTCCATCCTGCCACAGGGGACGAGGGTCCGCGCCGGTGCGGAGGATTCGCCCGAGTCCGGCGCGTAGAGGAGGGAAGGGGGGTCGGCCGAGAGTGGCGGAAGGCAGAGCGAAGGCGCACGTCGCGGGGCGCGAGCTCGTCCGGCATCGCCTGAGGGTGCGCTGGGTCGACACCGACGCCTCGGGGCGCATCCACAACACGGCGGCCTTCCGCTACTTCGAAGAGACGGAGTCGGAGCTCTTCCGCGCCCTGGGCGGCCGGGTCGAGGCCCAGCTCGCCGGTTACGACTTCCCGCGCGTGCACGTCGAATGCGACTTCCTGGTACCCCTCGGCTACGACGACGAGGTCGAGGTCGCGGCCTCCCTCCTGCGCCTTGGCCGGACCTCCTTCACGCTCGGCTACACGGGCTGGCTCGTCGGCTCGGGGCCGTACGAGAAGCTCCTCACGGCCGGACGGCCGCGCCCCCTGCCGGCCGAGGCCTTCCGCGGCCACGTCGTCATCGTCTGCGTCGACAGCCGCTCGGGCGAGCCGGCCCCTTTGCCGGACGACCTCCGCGCGCGCCTCGACGGGCAGGCTGGGTCGGTATGGGCCTGAGCCGCGATCCGGAGCAGGTGGAGGCGGCCGCCCAGGCAGCTCTTCGGCGCGGGCTTTCGGGCACCTCGGCCCACGTCGCCACGGCGACCGTCTTCGACGGGCTTCCCTGGGAGCTGGCGGGGCGGCGGCCCGAGGGGGCGCCCTACACCGTCTTCCAGCTTCTGAACCACATGATCTACTGGCAGGAGTACTTCCTCGCCGAAATCCGAGGGACGCGGCCGGCCGAGCCGGCCCACTGGCAGGACTCCTGGCCGGGTCCGGCGGCGCCGGCTTCCGAGGCCGAGTGGCGGGACGCGGTCGAGCGCTTCCGCGTGGGCCTCGAGGCGGCCGAGGCCGAAGCCGGCCGCGACCTCGCGGAGCCGCTGCGACCGCGCCCGGACCGGACGCGGGGCGACCGGCTCGCCTCGATCGCGACGCACAACAGCTACCACGCCGGGCAAGTGGCGCTCCTGCGCCGCCAGCTCGGGTCGTGGCCGCCGCCGGGCGGAGGCGACACCTGGTGACGGCCGCATCCGGCCAGGGCGAGGCCGACGAGGCGCGCGGCGTGGTCTGGCGGCCAGGCGAGCGGGAGCTTTCGCGCAGCCGGCTCCTCCGGTTCCTCCGGCGCGAGGGCCTCGCGAGCCTCGAGGAGCTCCACGCGCGCGCGGCGGAGGATCCCGCCTGGTTCTGGGCGCGCGCAGCCGACGACATCGGATGGCCGTGGTACGAGCGCTACCGCGAGGTGCTCGACCTCTCGCGGGGCGCCCCCTGGGCCCGCTGGTACGTCGGCGGCACGACGAACGTGGCGCTCGCGGCCGTCGACCGGCACGCGGCGGCGCGTCCCGAGGCCACGGCCGTCCTCTGGGAGGGCGAGGACGGCGAGGTGCGCCGCCTCACGTTCGGCGAGCTCCGCCGCGAGGCGGACCGGCTCGCGAACGGGCTCCGGCGGCTCGGCGTGGAGCCCGGAGACCGCGTGGGGCTCTACCTCCCGATGATCCCGGAGACGGTCGTCGCGCTTTTCGCGTGCGCGAAAATCGGCGCCGTCTTCATCCCGATCTTCTCCGGCTACGGGGCCGAAGCCGTGGCCCAGCGCCTGAACGACGCGGAGGCGACGCTTCTCGTGACGGCCGACGGCTTTCTCCGCCGCGGCCGCCCGGTGGCGATGAAGGCCGAGGCGGACCGGGCGGCGGAGCGGACACCCACGCTCCGCCGCGTCGTCGTCGTCCCGCGCCTTCGCCGGGCCGGCCTCGCCGGCCTCGCCGCCCCGGCAGAGGGCCGCGACGTCGTCTACGACGAGCTCGTGGCAGGGGAGCCCGACCGCTTCGAGACGCTGCCCCTCTCGAGCGAGGAGCCCCTCATGCTCATCTACACCTCGGGCACGACAGGACGGCCCAAGGGCACGGTCCACGTCCACGCCGGCTTCCCGCTCAAGGCCGCTCAGGACTTGGCCCACGCCTTCGACCTCCAGGAGGACGACGTCCTCTACTGGGTCACCGACATCGGCTGGATGATGGGGCCCTGGCAGATCATGGGCGGGCTGGCCCTCGGCGCGACGATCCTCCTCTACGAGGGCACGCCCGACCACCCGGCGCCCGACCGGCTCTGGGCCCTCTGCGAGCGGCACGGGGTGACGGTCCTCGGCATCTCGCCGACTTTGATCCGCTCGCTCATGCCCTTCGGCGCCGAGCCCGTCCGCGCGCACGACCTCTCGCGCCTTCGCGCCCTCGGCTCTACGGGGGAGCCGTGGAACCCCGATCCCTGGCTCTGGACGTTCCACGCCGTCGGCGGCGGCCGGCTCCCGATCGTCAACTACTCGGGCGGGACCGAGATCTCGGGCGGCATCCTCTCCGGCCTCACCGTCGCGCCCCTCAAGCCCTGCTCCTTCGCGGGGCCCTCGCCCGGCATGGCCGTCGACGTCGTCGACGAGCGCGGCCGGCCCGTGCGGGGCGAGGTCGGGGAGCTCGTCCTCCGCCAGCCCTGGCCCGGGATGACGCGCGGCTTCTGGCGCGCCCCTGAACGCTATCTCGAGACGTACTGGAGCCGCATCCCCGGCCTCTGGGTGCACGGGGACTGGGCGCGCGTCGACGAGGACGGCTTCTGGTACATCGAAGGCCGCTCGGACGACACGATCAAGGTGGGCGGAAAGCGCGTGGGGCCGGCCGAGGTCGAGTCCCTTCTCGTCGCCCACCCGGCCGTCCGCGAGGCGGCCGCCGTGGGCGTGCCGGACGAGGTGAAGGGCGAGGCGATCGTCTGCTTCTGCATCCTGCGGCCGGGCGCCGAGCCGGCGAGCGCCGAGGCCCTCGAGGCGCTGCGCGAGGCGCTGAAGGACAAGGTGGCAGCCTCGCTCGGCAAGCCCTTCCGCCCGAAGGACGTCCGGTTCGTCGCCGACCTCCCGCGCACGCGAAACGCGAAGATCA
The DNA here is from genome assembly GCA_019689585.1 of Clostridia bacterium. GTDB lineage: Bacteria > Bacillota > Sulfobacillia > RBS10-35 > JADGHG01 > JADGHG01. The sequence goes on along the minus strand of JADGHG010000037.1, from coordinate 5,577 downwards.
TGCGGCGCGTCGTGCGCGCCGCCTACCTCGGCCTTCCCCCCGGCGACCTGTCGGCGCTCGAGAACCCGGCCGCCGCTGACGCCGTCGCGAACGCGCGGTAGAGCTCCGCGGGCGGCTTGCCGCGGCTAGAGCGTGAATTCGTCATCCCTATCCGGGGGCGGGCGTGGGCACGGTGGGCGATAGCGGGAATCCGCTCGTCCTGTTCGAGCGTTTCGTCCACCTGCCGCGGGGTGACGGTGAAGATAGGGGAAACGGATTCACGCTGTCGCGGCCGGGCGGTCGGTGGGTGCCGAGGTAAGACGAGCCGATTCACGCTGTCGCGAGCCGATCGCCCCGCGCCCGCCCCTAGCGTTCGGCCCTCGTAGTCCGCCGGGCGCCGAGGCGCAGGACCACCGCGTCCCAGATCGCGTCGGCCACCTCGCGCTTCGTCATGATCGGCAGCGCCTCGGCCGAGTCCTCGCTCACGAGCGTCACCCGGTTCGTCTCGACGTCGAACCCGGCGCCGGGCTTCGTCACGTCGTTCAGGACCACGAGGTCGAGCCGCTTGCGCCTCAGCTTGGCGCGGGCCTCGGCCACGTCCTCCTCGGTCTCGGCCGCGAAGCCGACGAGCACCTGGTGGCGCTTGCGCTCCGCCATCTCCTGAAGCACGTCCGGGTTCGGGACGAGCTCGAGCGCCATGGGCTCGGGGCTCTTTTTGAGCTTGCGCTCGCTGTAGCGGGCCGGGCGGTAGTCGGCGACGGCGGCTGCGGCGACGAAGGCGTCGCAGCCGTCGAAGGCGGCCGCCACCGCGTCGCGCATCTCGACGGCCGTCCGCACGCGCACGACGCGCACCCCCGGCGGGTCGGGCAAGGCCGTGGGCCCGGTGACGAGCGTGACGTCCGCGCCGCGGTCGCGGGCCGCCTCGGCGAGCGCGAAGCCCATGCGGCCGCTCGCGCGGTTCGTGAGGAAGCGGATCGGGTCGAGCGGCTCCTGGGTGGGACCCGCCGTGACGACGACGCGGCGGCCAGCGAGGTCGCGCCCTCGCTCCGCGCCCGGGCGGCCGGAGGCCCCCCGACCGGCGAGAGGCGACTCCTCCGAGGCGCCGGCTGCGCCGGCGCCCGCTCCCGGCGCGGCCCTGCGGGCGAGGAGCGCCTCCACGGCCAGCGCGATCTCGGCCGGTTCCGTCATGCGGCCCCAACCTTCCTCTCCCGACGCGAGCCGGCCGCGCTCCGGCCCGACGAACGCGTACCCGAACGACTGGAGCCGCGCCACGTTCTCCTGGACGGCCGGGTGCGCCCACATCGCGTGATGCATGGCCGGCGCGAGGACGACGGGGCCGCGGCTCGCGAGCGCGACGGTGCCGACCGCGTCCCGCGCGAGCCCGTGGGCCAGCTGGCCGATCAGGTCGGCCGTCGCGGGCGCCATCACCATGGCGTCGGCCCAGCGCGCCAGCTCGATGTGGGCCTCGCCTCCGCCCGGCTGCCAGAGGTCGGCGAGGGCCGGCTCGCCCGTCACCGCCTCGAACGTGATCGGCGTGACGAAGCGGCCGGCCGCCTGCGAGAGCACGGCGCGCACGCGGTGGCCGGCCTTCGTGAGGCGGCTCGCCAGGTCGACGGCCTTGTAGGCCGCCACCCCGCCGCCGACGAGGAGGACGAGGTTCGCCATCGCCGGGCTAGGTCGCGTCGGGGGCTTTCGGCTGAGCGGTCGCGGTCGCGGGCGGCTCCCAGACGAGCTTCTCGGCGACGATCTCCTTGAGCGCCGCCGAGACCGGCTTGTCGTGGACCGACCCCACCTGGGGGCGCGATCCCTCGACGATCTGGCGCGCGCGCTTCGCCGCCACGATGACGAGCGTGTACTTGCTCGGCACATGCTGCATGAGTTCGTCGAGCGTGGGGACCGACTGGCTCACAGCCCGCCTCCCTCCCCGTTCTGCAGGACCTCGCGCGAGCCGACGCGGTGGGCCACCGTCTCCGGCTGCACGGCGCACAGGATGACGTGACCGCTGTCCGTGAAGATGACGGCGCGCGTGCGGCGGCCGTACGTGGCGTCGATCAGCGTGCCCTGGTCGCGCGCGTCGCTCACCATGCGCTTGATCGGCGCCGACTCCGGGCTCACGATCGCCACGATCCTCTGGGCCGAGACGAGGTTGCCGAAGCCGATGTTGATGAGGCGCGTCTCCAACCCGCACCGCCCCTCGCCCGTCGGCGCCGAAGCGCCCCACCCATTCTGCCGGAACGGCTCTAGGCCTTCAACGGCCGGGGCTCCTCCCGCCCGGCTCGGCGGGAGGCGAGCGCCGTGTAGAGGTGCGCAGGCCGCATGCGGAGAAGCGTGCGCTCGTCGACCCAGGGCACGTACCCCGGGACGCGGTAGGCATGGACGCCCGCCTCGGCGAGCGGCGCCCGCCGCTCCTCCTCGCGCCGGTCGCCGTACACGAAGCTCCCGCCCGTCGCCTCGCGCGCCGCCACGGCGAGGAAGAGCTCGTTCTCGACGGCCCGCTGGGGCCATAGCCAGCTCGGCGCGAAGGCGCCGGCCGGCGCGGCGACGATGCGGGCCCCGCGCAGGGCGAGCAGGCGGAGCGGCTCGGGCGGGAGGAGCTCCGGGCCGAAGAGGAGCCCGACCCGGCCGAAGGGCAGGTCCACGTGGTGGAACCCTTCGCCGGGTGTGAGCCAGGCTGGGGCGGCTCCGGCGGCCCGCGTCGCCCGGTGGCGCGCGACGACGCCGTCGGCGTCCACCATGACGACCGTCAGGTACACGTCGCCCTCCGACCACTCGAGGAGGGCGGTGACGAGCCGCGTCTTCAGCCGACGCGCCCAGTCGAGGAGCCAGTCCGACGAGGGGCCGGGGAGAGGCTCCGCCCACGCCGCGACCTCGCGTGCCCCCCGCGCGTCGTCCGGGTCGACGAGCGCCGGCAGCACCACGAGCGCGGGCGGCTCCGGCCACGCGGCGAGGGCCGCGAGGTGCGGCTCGCATCGAGCCCGCACCTCGTCGGGCCCGGCCCCGGTCGGCCCGGCCTGGACGACGGCGACGAGCGCGTCGGGCCGCTCGCGCCGAGGTTCCGGGTAGAGAAAGGGGTTCAACGCGAGCTCGGGGGCGAGCTTCGCCATCCCCTCCCATGCCAGGTCGCCCGACCGGCGCCTTGCGCGCACGCGGGCCGGGTCGACGGCCGCAAGCGCGAAACCGTCGCCTTCCGCCCGCACGTCGAGGACGGCGCCGTCCGGTCCGATCACCGACGTGCCCCCGGAAAAGCGCGCGCCCCGCTCCTCGCCCCAGCGGTTCGTCGCGATCCAGTAGACGCCGTTCTCCGCCGCCCGGGCCCGCCAGGCTCGGGCGGGGGCCGGGCCGAGCCAGTTCGTCAGGTGGCAGACGACCTCCGCGCCGGCTTCGGCGACGAGCCGGCCCGCCTCGGGAAAGTCGGCGTCCCGGCAGATAAGGAGCCCGATCCGGCCGAGGGACGTGTCCCAGGCGGCGACCTCGCCCCCCGGCGCGGCCCAGCGCGTGTCCTCGCACCAGAGGTGCGTCTTCCGGTATCGGCCGACGACGCGCCCCAGGTCGTCGACGAGGACGGCCGCGTTGTAGAAGACGTCGGTCGCGGGGTCGACCTCGGCAAGCCCGAGGGCGACGTGGATGCCGCGCGCCCGGCAGAGCTCGGCGACGGCGTCCGTCGTGGGCCCCGGCACCGGTTCGCAGAACGGGCGGATCTCGGCGCGGTCGGCGAAGACGTAGCCGGTCGCCGCCATCTCGGGCCACACGACGAGCTTCGCCCCTTCGTCGGCCGCCTCGCGCGTCAACTCGAGGAGCCGGCTCAGGTTCGGCTCCTTGCGCCCCCAGCGGGGTTCGAACTGGACGGCGGCCGCAAGGAACGGCATCGCGCGAGCCCCCGCGGCGCCATTTCGCTACCGGTCGCGCGTTTCCCTCGGCCCGCGGATGTCTCGCGCCGCGGCGCGAAGGCGGTTCATGAGCCCGCCGATCCGCCCGCTCTCGGCCGAACTCAGGCCGCCCCAGCCCTCCCGGCGCACCTTGTCGAGGAGTCCGAGCTGGCGGGCCGCCTCCCACTTGAACCGCGCCAACGGGCTCTCGTCCTCCTCCTCGGACCGAGGTCCCATGCGCCTTGGGCGCTCCGCTTCGCGCCGTCTCCCCGCGCTCGGCCGCTTCGGCATCCGGCGCCACCCCCGGAGCTAGCCTGGCCCCCGGCCGGGCCGGCGATGCGGTCGCGCCGACGCGCCACGCGCCGCTCCCACCCGCGCCGACCCGGTCGGGCAGAGCTCGAGGAGGGGGCAGGGGCGGCAGTCGGGCTCGCGCTTCCGGCAGTGGCGCTTCGCGAGCTCGACGAGGAGCGCGTGGGCTTCGGCGAGCTCGGCGGCACCGGGGGACGGCCGCCACGACGAGAGCGCCGCCCGGCGGGCGGCCTCGTACCCCGTCCCGGGGCCGAGGAGGCCGAGCCGCTCCCCGATCCGGCGCGCGTAGGCGTCGGCGACGAACGTGGGGCGGCCGGCGGCGTAGAGGAGGAGCGAGTCGGCCGTCTCCGGGCCCACGCCCGAGAGCGCGAGAAAGCGCCTCCGCAGTTCCTCGTCCTTGAGCCGATGCGCCGCGTCGAGCCAGCCGGCCAAGGAGCCGTAGCGCTCGACCTCCGCCGCCAGGCGGAGGAGCCGGTCCGCCTTGCGACGGAAGTAGCCCGACGGCCGGAGGGCGTCGAGCAGGCGAAGCTCGGCTCCCTCGGAGCCGCTCCGGCCGGCCTCGGCCATGGCCTCGGGGTCGAGGAGCCGCGCCGCGCGGAGCCTCGCTATGGCCCGCTCGGCGTTCCGCCAGCTCGTCCCCTGCGCAAGGACCGCGCCGACGACGACCTCCCAGAGCGTCTGCGCCGGCCACCAGCCCTGCGGCCCGAACGCCTCAAGGAGACGCTCGCTTACCGAGCGCCAGCTCGTCACCCGGTCGGGGCCTCCGCCTCCTTCGCCTTCTCCCGCAGGTAGTCGAGCACGACGCGGTCGATCGCGTCGTACGAGGTGAGCCGCTCCTCCAGGTTCTCGACCGAAGCGAACGTCTCGAGCGCCTTCCGCGTGGCCGCATCGAGGCCCCCGCCGCCCCCGGCGGCCGCCGGTGCGCGTGCGGCGGCCGCCTCGCCCTCCAGGTAGCCGAGGACGGCGAGGCAGGAGCGGATCTCGCGCACGCGATCGGCGTCGAAAGGGAGCGCGTCCTCCGGGCGCGGCTTTTCGAAGTAGAGACGCCAGAGGCTGTGAAGGCGCGCCAGCTCCCCCACCGGGTCGGGGTGGTCGTCGACCCGGAGGTCGAGCAAGCGGTCGTTCCGGCCGCCGTAGCCGCCCTTCGCCCGCACGACGAGGAGGGCGGCCGACTGGCGGCCGCGCCGGTCGCCGCCCGCGCGATCGCCGGCCGCGAGGGCCGAAAGGAGCCGCTCGGCCAAGGAGCCCGTCGCCTTGCGAAACGTGTCGGCCATGGCGGTGACTACGGCCTCGGACGTCAAGATGTTGCCCTGGACGGCGAAGCCTTCGCCTGCGAATCCGCCCGCCCACGGCAGGCAGGCCGAGCCGGTGTACGTCGCCGCCTGGCCGCGCGCGTCGACGAGGCCGGCCTGCCTCGCCTCGC
>JADGHG010000156.1 GCA_019689585.1 Clostridia bacterium | reverse complement strand
CCGGCCGGCGTGCCCTCGATCGGCCCCTGCACGCGCTTGTTGATGCCCACGAGCGCGTTCGGGTAGAAGAGGAACACGTACGGCTGGTCCTCGGCCAGCTGGACTTCGACCTTGCCGTAGAGGTCCTTGCGGGTGGCCTGGTCGGTGGCCGTCCGCGCCTCCTTCAGCCACTCGTCGACCTGCGGGTTCGAGTAGTTGACGAAGTTGAAGTCCTGGTCCGTACCCCAGATCGACCAGGAGTCGGGGTCGACGCCGAGCTGCCAGCCGAGGATGACGGCGTCCTTCTCGGCCTTGGCGAGGAGCTCTTGCACGAGCGTCGAGAAGTCGACGAGCTTCGGCTGGGCGTCGATGCCGACGGCCTTCAGGTTGGCCTGGATGAGCGTCGCCGCCTGCTCGCGCACCTTGTTGCCGGTGTTCGTCTCGATGACGAAGCTGAACTTCTGGCCGCCCTTGTCGAGGATGCCGTCGCCGTCGGTGTCGCTCCAGCCGGCCTGCGCGAGGAGGTCCTTGGCCTTGGCCGGGTCGTACTCGCACTTCGGCACGTCGGGGTTGTACTCCCAGCTCGCGGGCGAGCCGTGCGTCCAGGCGACCTGGCCGTGCCCGAGCTCGATGTTCTTCACCATCGACTCCTTGTCGATCGCGTAGCAGATGGCCTGGCGCACGCGCACGTCGGAGAAGAGCGGGTTCTTCAGCTGGAAGGCCATCCACGTGTAGCTGAGCGTCGGGTACTCGAGCACGTTGATCGACTCGACCTGCTTCATGTGGTCGAAGCTCTGAGGCTGGATGCCGCCCATGTCGATGTCGCCCGACTCGAGGGCCGCCTCGATCGTGTTCTGGTCCGGGATGATGCGGTAGACGATCTGGTCGATGTACGGCCGCTTGCCGTCGGGGCCGCTGTCGAAGTAGTTCGGGTTGCGCTTCACCGTGATGTGGTCGCCGTGCGCCCACTCGACGAACTCGTACGGGCCCGTGCCGATCGGCTTGAGCCCGTCCGCCGCGAGGCCGAAGCCGTTCTTCATGTCGCCGGCCGCCGCGTAGTCGCCGTTGAAGACGTGCTTCGGGATGATGCCCATCGTCATGTTGGCGAGGAAGGGCGCGAAGGCGCCGGAGAGCTTGAACTGGATCGTGTGGTCGTCGAGGACCTTGATGCCGTCGCCGTTCAGGAACTCCTGGAAGGCGGCCTCCTTCTGCTGGTCGGCCGTCGCCTGGTCGATCTTCTTGTCGTTCACCTGGGCGTCGATGTCGCTGTACTTCTGGAGCAGCTCGGACGCCCCGACGAGGTGGTCGTAGTCGGAGGCGCGCACGCCCTGGTACTTGGGCGAGAGGATCGCCTGGAACGTGAAGGCCACGTCGTCGGCCGTGAGCGGCTGGCCGTCGTGCCAGGTCACGCCGTCCTTCAGGTGGAAGGTGTAGGTGAGCCCGTCGTCGGACACGTCGTACGTCGCGAGGTCGGGCACGATCTGGAGCTTGTCGTCGACCTTGAGGAGCCCGTTGAAGATCATGCCCGAGACGTCGCCCGAAGCCGTGTCGGCGACGAGGATCGGGTTGAAGTTGGTCGCGTCCGCGAGCTCGCCCCAGACGAACGTGCCGCCGACCTGGGGCCCGCCGGCCTCGCTCGTCGGGGCGGCCTCGGAAGCCGCCTGCTGCGGACCGCCGCCCCCGCACGCGGCGAGGAGCACCGCCACGAGGACGAGCGCCAGGGTCGTCGAAAGCCTGCGCCTCGATCTCGTGCCCATGATCTCCCCCTCACACGTCGGCCGTGCGCCGAGGGACCGATCCCAGGCGGGCGGCCAGAGTGGCGTTCCACTTCCACGCGGGGCGGGCAACTCCTTCCGTTTGTTGCATGGCGCACCAAGCGTTTCCCCTGTGGAAACAAGGGGCAGCCGCCCTCGGCCGCGGCGGCCGCCCGTCTCAAGGCAGGCCGGCCGTCGGGTCGGGGCTCTCGATCCCGGCCGCCCAGCGGGCGAGGCCGAGGAAGACGGCGAAGGCGAGCCGCCGCCGGTAGGTCTCGTCCATGAGGAGCCGGGCCTCGTCGGGGTTGGTGAGGAAGCCGGCCTCGACCGTCACGGCCGGGGCCGGCGAACGCTCGAGGACGTAGTGGGCGATGCCGCTATTCGCAAAGCGGCGGGTCGGGGTGAAGGCGCGGAGCGCGTGCTGGATCTCGCGCGCGAGGGCGCGGCTCGCCTCGCGCCGCGGCCCCGGCGGGCCGTCGAAGAAGGTCTGCGCGCCGCGCCAGGCGGGGGACGTCGTCGCGTTGCAATGAAGGCTGACGACGACGTCGGGCCGCACCTCCTCGATCCAGGCCGCGCGCGCCAAAAGGTCGCCGCCTTCGGCGCCCGTGCGCGTGTAGAGGACGGTCGCGCCGGCCGCGGTAAGGAAGGAGCCGAGCGCCCGCGCGAGCTCCAGGTTGAGCTCGGCCTCGGCCACGCCGCCCGGACCCGTCGCGCCCGGGTCGCGGCCGCCGTGGCCGGGGTCGAGCAC
>JADGHG010000036.1 GCA_019689585.1 Clostridia bacterium | reverse complement strand
GCCCGAAGGCTGGCCCCCCGACAGCATCTGCTGCAGGGCCCCCCGCACCTCCTGTGACATGGCCTTCTTCACGTCCGGCGAGGAGAGCACGGAGGTCACAGCCTTCTCGAGCTCCTTCTCGAACTCGGGCGAGGCCATGATCGACTTCATCTGTTGAAGCATGAGCCTCTGGGACTCGGGTGCCGAAAGCGTCCTCTGGATCTCGGGCGCGATGGCCTCGCTGCGCACGGCGGCCTGGATCTCCTCGCGCACGCTCGTCGAGCGCAGTTCGTCCTGGACGATCGCGCGGATCTCCGCCCGGTCGGCCGGCATCTGGCGCGCCGCCCCGCCCGACGCGGTGCAGCCCGAGGCGGCGACGACGAGGCCCGCCGCGGCCAAGAGCGCTCCCCGCACCCGCGCCGTGGGCCGGGACCGGCCGAGGATGCCCGCGCCGCGAGAGGGGGCGCCTCTCGACATCGGGTCACGCTCCGGCCCGAGTGTGTCCCGGCGCTTCCGTACCTATGCCGCCTCGGTCGCTACTCCCACTCGATCGTGCCGGGAGGCTTCGAGGTGATGTCGTAGACGACGCGCGTCACGCCCGGCACCTCGCGCGTGAGCCGTTCGGCGAGCCGGCGGAGGAGGCCCTCGGGCAGCGCGAGCCAGTCGGCCGTCATCGCGTCCACGCTCTCGACGACGCGCACGGCAAGAGCCTCCCCGTAGGCCCGGTGGTCGCCCTTCACGCCGACGCTCTCGGCGCCGGTCAGGACGGCGAAGTACTGCCAGAGGCGCGCGCGGTCGAGGCCGCCGCGCGCGGCCTCGCGCTCGACCTCCTCGCGAACGACGGCGTCGGCCTGGCGGAGTCGGCGAAGCCGTTCGGGCGTCACCTCGCCGACGATGCGTACGGCGAGCCCGGGACCCGGGAACGGCTGGCGCGAGAGCGCCGCCTCGGGAAGGCCCAGCTCGCGACCGACGCGCCGCACCTCGTCCTTGAAGAGGTCGCGCAACGGCTCGACGAGCCGCAGGCGGAGACCCTCCGGCAGGCCCCCCACGTTGTGGTGCGTCTTGATCACATCCGCCTTGCCGCGACCGCTTTCGACGACGTCCGGGTAGAGCGTCCCCTGGACGAGGAACTCGGCCGGGTGGCGCGCGACGGCCTCCTCGAAGACCTCGGCGAAGAGCCGGCCGATCCGCCGTCGCTTCTCCTCCGGGTCCCGCACCCCGGCGAGCGCGACGAGGAACCGGGGGCCGGCCTCGACGACGACCGGTTCGCGCCCGAGCGCCTCCCGGGCGAGGCGCCGCACCTCGTCGGCCTCGCCGAGGCGCAGGAGCCCGTGGTCGACGAAGATGCAGGTCAGCCGATCCCCGATCGCCCGCGCGACGAGGGCGGCGGCGACCATCGAGTCGACGCCGCCCGAAAGGGCGGCGATGGCGCGTCCTGGCCCGACCGTCTCGCGGATGCGCCCCACCGCCTCCTCGACGAAGGCGGCCGGCGTCCACTCGGGCCGGAGTCCGGCGATCTCGTACAGGAAATTTCGGATGAGGCGCGATCCGGAGGGGGTGTGCGACACCTCGGGGTGGAACTGGACGCCGTACCACCGGCGCGCCTCGTCGCCGATGGCGGCGACGGGTGTGTCGTCCGAGCGCGCGAGCACCTGGAAGCCGGGCGGCGGCGCGAGGACGGCGTCGCCGTGGCTCATCCAGGCCGGGAAGCGGCCGTCGACGCCTTTGAAGAGGGGCGAGGGCTGGAGGACCTCGACCTCGGCGCGGCCGTACTCGCCCGAGCTCGCGCGTTCCACGCGGCCGCCGAAGGCCTTGGCCATCCACTGCATGCCGTAACAGATCCCGAGCACCGGCCGGCCGGCGAGGGCCTCCGGGTCGCAGGCGGGAGCCCCGGGTTCGTAGACGCTGCCCGGTCCGCCCGACAAGACGAGCGCCTTCACGTCGGGGCCGTCCCAGTCCGCGCGGGCAGCGTCCCAGGGCCAGATCTCGGCGTAGACGCCCGCCTCGCGGATGCGGCGGCAGATGAGCTGCGCGTACTGGGCGCCGAAGTCGAGCACGACCGCCCGCGCCCTCACGCCCCCTCGCCCCGGTAGACGTCCGGCTTCAGGACGGCGACGTAGGGGAGGTTGCGGAAGCGCTCGTCGTAGTCGAGGCCGTAGCCGACGACGAACCGGTCGGGGATGCGGAAGCCGACGTACTCGACGTCCACCTCGGCCACGCGACGCTCGAACTTGTCGAGGAGGGCCGCGACGCGAAGGCTCCGCGGGCCGCGCCGGGCGAGGAGCTCGCGGATGTAGCCCAGCGTGAGGCCGGTGTCGACGATGTCCTCGACGATGAGGACGTCCTCGCCTTCGATCGGGTGCTCGAGGTCTTTGAGGAGGCGGACGACGCCCGACGTGCGCGTGGCGGCGCCGTAGCTCGAGACGGCCACGAAGTCGAGGGCCACGGGCAGCGCCGTGGCCCTCATGAGGTCGGCCGCGAACGGCACGGCCCCCTTCAGGATGCAGACGAACTTGAGGCGGCCGCCCGCGTAGTCCTTCTCCAGCTGCCGCCCCAGCTCGCGCACGCGCCGCTCGATCGCCTCGGAGGAGAGGAGGATCTCCTGCACCTCGGGCGGGAGGTAGTCGGGACGGCTCTCGGGCATGGCACAAGTCTACTACCCGGCTGTCCCGGCGAGGAACTGCTCCTGCGCGCGCACGAGCCGGCTGTAGACGCCCCCCGCCCGAAGGAGGGCGGCGTGATCGCCCCGCTCGACGATGCGGCCCTTGTCGAGGACGAGGATCAGGTCGGCCCGCCGGATCGTCGAGAGGCGGTGCGCGATGACGAACGACGTGCGCCCCCTGAGGAGCGCGGCGAGCGCCTCCTGGATGAGGGCTTCCGTCTCGGTGTCGATGGCGGAGGTGGCCTCGTCGAGGATCAGGATCGCGGGGTCGGCGAGGACGGCGCGCGCGAAGGAGAGGAGCTGCCGCTGGCCGCCGGAGAGGCGGCTTCCCCGCTCGCGCACCTCGGTCTCGTAGCCGAGGGGCAGCCGCTCGATGAACTCGTGCGCGAAGACGGCGCGCGCCGCACGCTCCACCTCGGCGTCCGTCGCCTCGGGCCGGCCGTAGCGGATGTTGTCGCGGACCGTGCCCGAGAAGAGGAACGTCTCCTGCTGCACGCAGGCGACGTCCCGCCGCAGGAGGTCGAGCGCGTACTCGCGCACGTCCTTGCCGTCCAGGCGCACGACGCCGGCGGTCGCGTCGTAAAAGCGCGCGACCAGGTTGACGACCGACGTCTTGCCGGCCCCCGTGCGGCCGACGAGCGCGACCGTCGTCCCCGGCTCGACCGCGAACGAGACGCCGGCGAGCGCCTCCTCCCGGCCCGGCTCGTAGGAGAAATGGACGTCCTCGAACGCGACCCGGCCCTCGAGGCGGGCCGGGCGGAGCGCGCCCGGCCGCTCGGCCACCCTTACGGGGGTGTCGAGGATCTCGAAGATGCGCTCGCACGACGCCATCGCCACGAGGAGGGTGCTGTACACCTGGCCGATGCGGCTGATCGGCTCCCAGAAGTTACCCATATACGAGATGAACGAGACGAGGTAGCCGACCGTGAGCTGCCCCGCCACGACGAGCGCCACGCCGTAGACGAAGACGAGCGCCGTGCCGACGGCCCCGGTGAGCTCGACGAGCGGCGCGAAGTGGGCGTTGGAGCGCACGGCGCGCATGTAGGCGCGGTAGTTCGCGAAGTTGAGGTTTGCGAAGAAGAGCGCGTTCTCCGCCTCCTGCACGAACGCCTGGGTCACGCGCATGCCCTGGATCGCCTCGGCGAGGTGCGCGTTCAAGGTGGCGAGCCGGACGCGCACGGCCTGCCAGGCCCTGCGGATGACGAGGCGAAGCCGCGTCGAGATGAGGAACATCGCCGGCACCACGACCACCGCGACGAGCGCGAGCCGCGGCTCGATCGAGAACGTCACGACGAGGATGCCGAGGAGCGTGAGGGCGTCGCCCAGCGTATTGACGACCCCGTTTGTCATGAGGTCGTTCAAGGCGTTCACGTCGTTCGTGATGCGCACGAGGATGCGCCCCGCCGGGCGCCCGTCGAAGAACTCGAACGAGAGCCGCTCGACGTGGGCGAAGAGCTCCCTGCGCAGGTCGCGCAGGGCGTACTGCCCGACCCGGTTCGTCAGACGGATGCGCACGTGCGACAGCGCCCAATAGGCGAGCTGCAGGGCCAGGTAGGCGAGCGCGTACGCGTCCAGCCGCGCGAGGTCGCCGGGGCGGATGGCGCGGTCGATGGCAAGGCCGAGAAGGAGCGGGAGGAAGAGTCGCGTGAGGGACCCGGCGACCGTGGCGGCGAGCGCGACGAGCACGGCGGCCCGGTACGGCCGCAGGTAGCCGAGGAGCCGCAGGAGCTGTCGAGCGTCGAAGGGCCGCTCGATGGGCTCGTCTTCACGGTACGAGAAGCGCTGGCTCGGCCTCTCGGGCGGCGCGACGTCGCCGAGGAAGCTCACGACGCCCCGCTCCCGCCGCCCGCCCTCTGCCCCGGCGACGGATCGACGCGTTCCGCCACCTGCAGCTCGTACGCTCGCCGATAGCGGCCGCCGCGGGCGAGGAGCTCCTCGTGGCGGCCGCGCTCGACGATCCGCCCGCCCTCGAGCACGAGGATCTCGTCCGCCGCGCGGAGGCTCGCCAGGCGGTGCGCGATGACGAACGTCGTCCGCCCGCGCGAAAGCGCCTGGAGGGCCGTCTGGATGAGGTACTCCGTCTCGGCGTCCACGCTCGCGGTGGCGTCGTCGAGGACGAGGATGCGCGGGTCGGCGAGGAGCGCGCGGGCGATCGCGACGCGCTGTCTTTGGCCGCCCGAGAGCCCGATGCCGCGCTCGCCCACGACCGTGTCGTAGCCCGCGGGCAGGCGCAGGATGAACTCCTCGGCCTGTGCGAGCCGGGCCGCGCGGCGGATCTCGGCCTCGCCCGCCTCTGGCCGCGCGTAGGCGATGTTGTCGCGGATCGAGGCGGAGAAGAGGAACGTGTCGGAGAGCACGAAGCCGATCTGGCGGCGCAGCTCGCCGAGGTCCCAAAGGCGCACGTCGAGGCCGTCGACCTCGACGGCGCCCTGAGTCACGTCGTAAAAGCGCGGGATGAGGGAGACGAGCGTCGTCTTGCCCGCGCCGGCCGGTCCGAAGAGCGCGATGCGCACGCCGGCCGGGGCCTCGATCTCGATCTCGCGCAAGACCTCCGGCCCGTCCGGGTAGCGGAAGCCGACGGCGCGGAAGGCGACGGCGCCCTCGCGCGAGGCCGGCACGCGCGGCGCGGCCGGCGGCCGCACGCGGGGCGGCGCCTCGAGGAGCGCAAGGAGCCGCGCGCCCGCCGCCTGGGCCTGCTCGACGAGGTTCACGAGGAAGCCGAGCTCCCGAAGCGGCCAGATCAAGTATCCGATGAGGGTGAAGAAGGCGACCAGGTCGCCGACGGTCACCTGCCCCTGGATCGCCAGGCGGCCGCCGTACCAGAGGAGGAGGGCCGCGGAGACGTTGCCGACGCCCTCGAGCACCGGCACGTAGGCGGCGACGAGGTCGGTGGCGACGACGTTCGAGCGGGCGAAGCCCTCGTTCAGGCGGTCGAAGCGCTCGAGCTCGCGCCGTTCCTGACCGAACGACTTCAGCGTGCGGATGCCGGTCACGGCCTCCTGGACGAACTCCGTAAGGCGCGCGAGCGAGGCTCTGATCTCGCCGTAGGCCGGCCGCAGGCGCCGGTCGAAGCGGAGCACGGCCACGGCCAGAAACGGCATGAGGACGAGAGATGCGAGCGTGAGGCGCGGGCTCATGAGCCACATCGCCACAAGCCCGAAGCCGAGGGTGAAGAAGAAGTCCATGATGAAGACGAAGCCCTGCGCGAAGAGCATGCGGAAGGCGTCGACGTCCATCGTGAGCCGCGACATGAGATCCCCTGTGCGCGCCTCGTCGTAGAACGAGAAGGAGAGGCTCTGGAGCTTCCGGTAGAGGGCGTTGCGCAGGGCGTAGACCGTCTTCTGACCCGCCCACTCGCCGAGGTACTGGCGGCCGTAGTTGAAGACCCAACGCACGAGGGCGATCGCGACGAGCCCGGCCGAAAGAGGCAGAAGCCGCCCGCGGTCGCCGCCGAGGACGACGTCGTCGACGAGCCAGCGCGTGATGTAGGGACGCAGAAGCCCCACGGCCGTGAGCGCGCCCATCGAGGCTACGGCCAGGAGCAGCGTGTAGCGATACGGCCAGAAGTACGGCCGGAGGTGCGCGAAGACGCGCAGATTCCCAGCCTCCCCGGGCGACGCCGGCGCATTCTACCACGGGTCCGGGCCAGGGAGGAACGACGCCCGCTACTTGAGGCGCGGGTCCCAGGCGTCGCGGATGGCGTCGCCGACGAGGTAGATGCTGAGGGTCGTGAGGAAGATCATCATCCCGGGCGGGATCCACTCCCACCAGTAGAGGACCAGCACCCGGTAGTTCGTCGCGGCCTGGAGCATGTTGCCCCAGGACGGGATCGGCTCCTGCACGCCGAGCCCGAGGAAGCTGAGGCTCGCCTCGAGGATGACGTTCCCGGCCACGCCGAGCGTGGCCGAGACGATCACGGGCGCCATGGCGTTCGGCAAGAGGTGCCGCATGACGATGCTGAAACTCTTGGCGCCGAGGGCCCGCGCCGCTTCGACGTACTCGCGCTCGCGCAGGGAGAGGATCTCGCCCCGCACGATGCGCGCCACGCCCGTCCAGCCGAGGACGCCGATGACGAGGATCGTGTGCCACACGCTCGGCCCGAGGATGGCGGCCACGACGATGAGGAAGGCGAGCTGCGGCAGGCTGATGAAGACGTCGACGACGCGCATGAGCACGTTGTCGAGCCAGCCTCCGAAGAAGCCGGCCGCCGAGCCGACGACGATGCCGATGACGACCGAGATCAAGGTCGAGGCCACGCCGACGAGGAGGCTCACGCGGCCGCCCCAGAGAAGGCGTGTGAGCTCGTCGCGCCCGAGCCCGTCCGTGCCGAGGAGGTGGCCCTGGCCGGGCGCGTGGTCGTGAAGGGCGAGGTTCGGGGCGTCGCGGTCCCAGGGCGTGAGCCAGGGCGCGAAGATCGCGAGAAGGGCGACGAGCACGAAGACGACGACGGCCGCCACGGCCACGCGGTTGCGCGCGAACCGGCGCACGAACACCCGGAGCGACGACTCCGAGGCCGCTCCGGGCCCGGCCCCCTCGGGACGCGGTGTCTCACGGACTTCCGGCACGGCGGCCAGCCGCCTCGCCCCCTCTCCCCTCCCCCGGGCCGCCCGGGCGGCCCGGGCCGGCTAGTCGTAGCGGATGCGCGGGTCGACGAGCGCGTAGAGCACGTCGGCGAGCAGGTTGCCGATCACGACCAGGACCGACAAAAAGAGCGTGATGCCCATCACGACCGGGTAGTCCCTCGCCAGGATGCCCTGGTAGAGCGCGAGCCCGATCCCCGGGACGACGAAGACGTACTCCGTGATGATGCCGCCCGAGAAGAGGTAGGGCACCTGGAGCCCCAGGATCGTGATCACGGGGATCAAGGCGTTCCGAAGCGCGTGTCGGTAGAGCACGGAGCGCTCGTCGAGCCCCTTCGCCCGCCCGGTGCGGACGAAGTCCTGTCGGATGACCTCGAGCATGCTCGAGCGCACGTAGCGCACGAGCCCGGCCGCCGAGCCGAACGTGAGGACCAGGGCCGGAAGGAAGAGGTGCTTCACCACGTCTCCGTAGTTCCAGGGGAAGGGCGCGTGCAGCCCGGGCGTGACGACGCCCGAGGGCGGCAGCCACCCCAGCTTGATCGAGATCAGCATGATGGCGAGAAGGCCGAGGAAGAAGGTCGGCATCGCGATGCCCATGAACGTGACGATCGAGAGCGCGTAGTCGACGAGCGAGTACTGGCGGACGGCGACGTAGACGCCGACCGGCACCGAGACGACGAGCGTCATGAGGAGCGACATGAACGAGAGCGTGAAGGTCGGGCCGACGCGCTCTCGGATGAGCTCCGCGACCGGCTCCTGGAACGAGATCGAGACGCCGAGGTTCCCGGTGAGGATGGCCTTGAGCCAGTTCCAGTACTGGATCGGCAAGGGGTCGAGGAGACCGTGCACCTGGCGCATGCGGGCGAGGTCGGCCGCCGTCACGTGCGGGTTGAGGAGCGTCGTGAAGGGGTCGCCGGGCATGAGCTTGGCCAGGCCGAAGGTGATGACGGTGATCCCGAGGAGGATCGGGATCGCCTGCACAAGCCGCCGCGCGACGTAGGTGCCCAAGAGCCCACCTTCTGCCTACGCCGGCCCGAGGGCCGCGTGGCCCGGCGGTGCGACCGGGCCACGCGGCGTCGGACCGAGCCCTGTATCCCCGCCTCTCAGGCGGTCGCCGGACGGACGCTCACTGGACCGTCCACTCGTACGCGTTGAAGAGCGCGCCCCGGATGTCCTGGTTCACGTTCTGCACGCGCTTGTTGAAGTCCGTGATGTTCGTCTGGCTGTACAGGAACACGTAGGGAAGGTCCTCGTTGAAGATCTTCCCGAGCTCCTGGTAGATCTGCTGTCGCTCGTTCTGGTCGAACGTCTGGAGCCCCTCCTGGATCAGCTGGATCGACCGGTCGTAGTCGTCGCCGACCGTGGCGTGGCTCCAGTCGGTGAAGTTGTACGGGTCGCTCTCGCCGAAGAGCCCCGTCAGGTCGGGGTCGACCGTCAGCGACCAGCCGAGGAGGCCCATGTCGAAGGAAGTGTTCTTCTTCCCCGGCACGTGCGTGATCTCGCTGATGTACTGGTTGAAGTCCTCAGCCTGCAGCTGGATCTGGATCCCGACCGCCTGCAGGTTGGCCTGGATGAGCGGCGCCGACTTCTGGCGCACCGGGTTGCTCGTGCCGCCCGGGTACTTGAGCGTGAAGCTCAGCTTCTCGTTCGCGTCCTCCTTGCCGTTGCCGTTCAGGTCCTTCCAGCGGACCCCGTCGGCGTCCGGCTTCCAGCCCGCCTGGTCGAGCATCTGCTTGGCCTTGTCCGGGTCGTAGGGGTACTCGTTGATGCCCGACTTCGGGTAGGCCCACTGCGGCGGCGCCCAGGGCGCGTTGATGACCTGGCCGTGGCCCTGGAGTAGCTGGTCGACGATGCCCTGCCGGTCGATGGCGTAGGCCATGGCCTGGCGCACCGTCTTGTCCTGCAGGCGCGGGTCGTCCAGGTTGAAGAACATGAACTGGTACCCGAACTGCGGGACCTCCCAGCTGTACACGTTCGACATCTGGTCGAAGAGCGGCTGGTCCTCCGGGTTGATCTGCGAGGACCCGACGCCGACGGCGTCGACGTCGCCCGACTGCATGAGCCCGACCATCGCGTCCTGGTTGACGACCTTGAAGATGATGCGGTCGACCTTCGGCTTGCCCCGGAAGTAGTCCGGGTTGGCCTCGAGCTCGGTGTACTGGCCCGTGACGTACTGCACGAACTTGTAGGGCCCGGTCCCGATCGGGTGCGTCGAGGCCTGGGCCGTGGCCGCGTTCGCGACGTCCGTGATCGAGGCCAGCTGGCTCGCCTCGAGGATGGCCGTGCCGCCGAACGTCTGCAGCGCGGGCGCGTACACGCTGTCGAAGTGGAACTTGATCGTCTTGTCGTCGACGACCTCGATCGCGCCGCCCTGCTTCCACTGGTCGAAGAGCTGCTTGGCCTGCTCGTCGAACTGCTCCTGGGTGATCGAAGGCGGCGTCTCGCTGTCCGCCGGGTGGAGCTTGGCCCTCAGCTCGCCGAGCTTGTCGAGGTAGTCCTGCGCGCCCTTCAGCGTGGCGAGGTTGCTCTGGGCGGGGCCCGGATAGTTCGGGTCCATGATGAAGTAGAAGGTGGCGGCGACGTCGTTCGCCGTCAGCGGGTTGCCGTCGTGGAACTTGATCCCGTCGTGGATCGTGAACGTCAGCGTGAGGCCATTGTCCTCGATCGCGTAGTCGGCCATGTTCGGCTCGAACGAGAGGTCGGGCTTGTAGCGGAGGAGCGAGTCGAAGATGAGGCTCGACACGTCCGAGTCGTAGGCGCTCGTCGAGACGAGCGGGTTGAAGTCGCCCGACGGGGCCGTCGTCTGCGCGATCGTGACCTGCGTCGGCTGGGCCGGCGCCGCTTCGCTTCCAGCCTCTGATCCGCTCGGCGCCTGGCCCGTCGTGGCGCCGCCCCCGCAGGCCGACGCCAGAAGAAGCACCGCGAGGAGGACGACGAGGACGGCGCCTCTCCGCCCGCCTCTGCGCAACCCTACCAT
This sequence comes from Clostridia bacterium, assembly GCA_019689585.1. Lineage (GTDB taxonomy): Bacteria > Bacillota > Sulfobacillia > RBS10-35 > JADGHG01 > JADGHG01. Next base: position 5,636 of record JADGHG010000036.1, on the reverse strand, counting down.
CCTGCGCTCTCCCCCTTCTGCTCTCTTCGCCCGGCCGTCCGCCGGGCCGTGCGCGCCCCCCACGCGCGGGGCCGAAGCCCGCCTTCGGCCCACCCTCCTGGGATTCCCCGCCCGGGATAGCGGATCCTGCGCCGGGTCGGCAGGAATTTCAGGACGCCGGTCCGGCCCACGAAGGCGTGCTCTTCGATGGAAAGGCGCGACTTCCTCCCCGGCCGGGGCACAAGTTGCACTAGAATCAAGGCATGTGGCCCTTCGACCGGCGCCCCCCGCGGCCCGTCGACCCCGAGGCGGCGTTCCGCGAGGAAGTGGAGCTCCTCGTGCGCCGAGGCCGCTTCGCCGACGCGGAGAGCCGCCTGCGCGCGCACCTCGCCGAGGATCCGCGCGACGCCTGGGCGCGCAACAAGCTGGGGGCGGCGCTCGCGCTGTCGGGCCAGAGGGACGAGGCGACGCGCGTCCTCGGCGAGCTCGCGGCCGACGAGCCGGACTATGCGCCCGCGTGGATCAACCTCGGGAACATGGCCTTCGAGCGGGGCGACATCGCAGAGGCGGAGCGCCTCTACCGGAAGGCCCTCGAGCTCGACCCGCTCTCCTCCGTCGCCCACAACAACCTGGCCGCCGTCATGAAGCGGAAGGGCGACATCGGCGCGATGGTCTCCCATCTGAAGCGGGCGCGCCGCGTCGAGGTGCAGGCGCTGCGCGACCCCCGGCGGCGCCGGGGCTAGCCGGCGGCCGTCCCGCCGAGGCACAAGACGGCGGCCAGGTCGCCCCGGCCGCCGTCCGCGCGCCGCCCTTCGGTGTCGGCTTTCGCGGCTAGAAGTCCATGTCGGACATGCCGCTCCCGGCGCCGCCCGTCGACTCCTTCTTCTCGGGGATGTCGGCGACGAGCGACTCGGTCGTCAGCACCATCGCCGCGATGCTGGCCGCGTTCTGGAGCGCCGAGCGCGTGACCTTCGTCGGGTCGGGCACGCCGGCCTCGAACATGTCGCAGTACTCCATGCGGCGCACGTCGAAGCCGTGACCGAAGGGCAGCGTCTTCACCTTCTCGACGACGACGGAGCCCTCGAGCCCGGCGTTCTCGACGATCTGGCGGAGCGGCTCCTCGAGCGCCCGCCGCACGATGTCGATCCCGGTCTGTTCGTCGCGGTCGTCGCTCTTGAGCCCGTCGAGCGCCTTGATCGCGTGCACGTAGGTGGCGCCGCCGCCCGGGACGATCCCCTCCTCGACGCCCGCGCGCGTCGCGGAGAGCGCGTCCTCGATGCGGTACTTCTTCTCCTTCATCTCGACCTCGGTCGCCGCCCCGACGTTGATGACGGCCACGCCGCCCGAGAGCTTGGCGAGCCGCTCCTGGAGCTTCTCGCGGTCGAAGTCGGACGTGGTGTCCTCGATCTGCTTCTTGATGGCGGCGATCCGCTTCTGGATCTCGTCCTTGCGGCCCTTGCCGCCGACGATCGTCGTGTTCTCCTTGTCGATGGTGACGCGCTCGGCCTGCCCGAGCATGTCGAGCGTGACGTTCTCGAGCTTGAGGCCGAGGTCCTCGGAGACGACGCGACCGCCGGTGAGGACGGCGATGTCCTCGAGCATGGCCTTGCGCCGGTCGCCGAAGCCGGGCGCCTTGACGGCGGCCGCCTGCAGGGTGCCGCGGATCTTGTTGACGACGAGCGTCGCGAGCGCCTCGCCCTCGACGTCCTCGGCGATCAGGAGGAACGGCTTGCCGCGCTGGACGACCTTCTCGAGCACGGGCAAGAGGTCGTTCAGGGCGCTGACCTTCTTGTCGGTGATGAGGATGAGCGGCTCCTCGAGCACGGCCTCCATCTTCTCGGTGTCGGTCACCATGTAGGCCGAGAGGTAGCCGCGGTCGAACTGCATGCCCTCGACGACCTCGAGCGTCGTCTCGAGGGTCTTCGCCTCCTCGACCGTGATGACGCCCTCCTTGCCGACCTTGTCCATGGCGTCGGCGATGAGGTTGCCGATCTCGGTGTCGTTGGCGGAGTTGCTCGCGAGCTCCGCGATGCGCTCGCGCGTCTCGACCTGCTTCGAGTGGCTCTTGATCTCGTCGACGACCGCCTTCACCGCCCGCTCGATGCCGCGCTTCACGGAGAGCGGGTTGGCCCCGGCCGCGACGACCTTCATGCCCTCGCGCACCATCGCCTGGGCCAGGACGATCGCGGTCGTCGTGCCGTCGCCGGCGACGTCGTTCGTCTTCGTCGCGACCTCCTTGAGGAGCTGCGCGCCCATGTTCTCGTAGGGGTCCTTGAGCTCGATGTCACGCGCGATCGTGACCCCGTCGTTCGTGATCGTCGGGGCGCCGAACTTCTTCTCGAGCACGACGTTGCGCCCCTTGGGCCCGAGCGTCACCTTGACCGTGTTGGCCACCGCGTTGATGCCGCGCTCGAGCGCGCGCCGCGCCTGCTCGTCGAAGATGATCTGCTTGGCCAAGACTCGTCCCCTCCTCGGATGCGCACTCTGGCCTGGCCGCTTCGGCCGCTCGACTCAGCCTTCGACGACGGCCAGGATGTCGCGCTCGGACAGGATGAGGTACTCCTCCGTGCCGAGCTTGACCTCGGTCCCGGCGTACTTGGAGAAGATGATCGTGTCGCCCTCCTTGACGTCGACCGGCCGCCTCTCCTTCGAGTTCTCGATGTAGGCGCCGTTGCCGACGGCCAGGACCTTGCCCTGCTGGGGCTTCTCCTTCGCCGTGTCGGGGAGCACGATCCCGCTCGCGGTGCGCTCCTCCTGCTCGATGACCTTCACGACGACGCGATCGCCCAGCGGGCGGATGTTGAGCTTCGTCGCGGTGTTGGCCGCGCTGTCGCTCACGACGCGTCCCTCCTCCGGACATCGGGATGGGTTCGTTGTTAGCACTCGGTCGAGGCGAGTGCTAACACTCCAAGAGGGGATGGTAGCCGACGCCTGGGCGGACGTCAAAGGGGGGTTTCGGCTCGAAAGGTGCCGCTTCGGCCGCCCGACTTCTCGAGGAGCCGGACGTCCCCGAGCTCCATGGCCCGGTCGATGGCCTTCGCCATGTCGTACACGGCGAGCCCCGCCACGGCGACGGCCGTGAGCGCCTCGATCTCGGCGCCCGTGCGGGCGGTCGTGGCCACCCGGGCCGTGATCTCGAGGGCGGCCTCGCGTGCGGGGCGGCGGGCCGCCTCCTCCGCCGGGAGCTCGGCGAGGAAGGCGAAGTCCACCTCGACGGCGTCGAGCGGGATCGGGTGGCAGAGGGGCACGAGGCGATGCGCCTCCTTGGCCGCCATGATGCCGGCGACGCGAGCCACCGCGAGGGCGTCCCCCTTGGCGAGGCCGCGCGCGCGGATCGCCTCGAGGGTGGCCTTCCGCATGTAGACGCGCCCGCGCGCGACGGCGCGCCGCTCCGTCACCGCCTTACCCGAGACGTCGACCATGCGCGCCTCGCCCTCGGGGCCGAAGTGGCTCAGCTCGCCCGCGTCCGTCACAGGAGGAGCTCCACCGGGCGCACCTCGCCCGCGCGCGCCGCCTCGCCCGGCCCGAGACGGAGGATGCCGTCCGCGCGGGCGATGCTCGCGAACACGGCCGAGTCGCCCGGCACGGGCACGGCCTCCCAGGGCGGCTCGCCCTCGCAGGCCGCGAGCGACACGCGGGCGAAGAGCTCGAGGTCCTCAGGGGCCTCGAGGTCGGCGGCGAGGCGGGCGGGAAGGACGGGGCGCGGCCCGGGCCGCCCCCCGAGGAGGTGGAGGAGGGCCGGGCGCACGAGGGCCTCGTACACGATGAAGGACGAGACCGGGTGGCCCGGCACGCCGAAGACGGGGACCGGCCGGCCGGCCGGGTCGGCGGCGACGGCCAGAAGGGCGGGGCGCCCGGGGCGCATGGCCACCCCCCGCACGAGCACGCCCGGCCCCGGCAGCCGGCTGATCGCCTCGGCCGCGAAGTCGCGCCCGCCGCGCGCGCTGCCGCCGAGGACGAGGACCAGGTCGGAGCGCGGCAGGAGGTCTTCCAGGACGCGCCGTTGGATCTCCGGGTCGTCCTTCAGGATCGCCGTCACCTCGGGCTCGGCGCCATCCCGCAGGGCGAGCGCCGAGAGGGCGGCCGAGTTCGCCTCGCGCACCTCCCCGGGCCGCGGGCTGCGGTCGGGCGGGACGAGCTCGTCGCCGGTCGGGACGATCGCGACCCGCGCCCGCCGGCGCACCGGGACCTGTCGGATGCCGAGCGCTGCGAGGAGAGCCAGGTCGGGCGGGCGGAGGCGGTGTCCCGCCGGGAAGACAATCTCACCCTCGCGGACGTCGGAGGCGCGGGCCGTCACGTGCCGGCCGGGCGGCACCTCCCGCCGCACCTCGACCCACGAACCGTCCTCGGCCTCGACCACGTCCTCGAACGGCACGACGGCGTCGGCCCCTTCGGGGAGCATGCCGCCCGTGGAAAGGGCCAGGGCCTCGCCCGGGCCGAGCGGCGCCTCGGGCGCCCGGCCGACCGGGAGCCGGCCGACGAGCGAGAGGCGCGCCGGGCGGCCGGCGTCGGCGCCCCGGGTGTCGGAGGCCCGCACAGCGTAGCCGTCCATGGTGGCGCGGGGGAAGGGCGGCAGGTCGGCGGGCGAGGCGACGTCGGCGGCGAGCGTACGGCCGTGCGCCTCCGCCGCCGCGGCCGTCTCCGCCGCGAGCGCCGCGGGCGGAAGGAGGCGAAATAGGCGGGCGAGGGCCGCCTCGCGCGGAAGGGGCCTCGCCTCCTCGCGGAGCTCGGCCATGGGCTAGCGGCCGGCCCCTTCGTCGTAGCGGTAGAACCCCTGGCCCGTCTTCCGACCGAGCCGCCCCGCCCGGACCATCTGACGGAGGAGCGGCGAGGGCCGGTACTTCGGGTCGCCGAAGCCTTCGTAGAGGACCTCCATGATGGCGAGGCAGGTGTCGAGCCCGATGAAGTCGGCGAGCGCCAAGGGGCCCATCGGGTGGTTCATCCCGAGGCGCATGACGGCGTCGATGTCCTCGGCCGAGGCCACGCCCTCCATGAGCGCCTGGACGGCCTCGTTGATCATGGGCATGAGGAGGCGGTTGCTGACGAAGCCGGGGAAGTCGCGGACGGTCACGCACGTCTTCCCCATGCGCCGGCCGACGGCGAGGACGGCCTCGTGCGTCGCGTCGCTCGTGGCGAGGCCGCGGACGACCTCGACGAGCTGCATCACCGGCACCGGGTTCATGAAGTGCATGCCGATGAAGCGGTCGGGCCGCGAGGTGACCGACGCGAGCTCGGTGATGGGGATCGACGACGTGTTCGAAGCCAGGATCGCGTCCGGCCCGACGACGGCGTCGAGCTCCCGGAAGAGCGCCTTCTTCGCGACGGCGTCCTCGACGATCGCCTCGATCACGAGCTCGGCCGAGGCGGCTTGGGCCGTCCCCTCCGCCGGGCGGATGCGGGCGAGGACCGCATCGCGGTCCTCGGCCGTGCGGCGGCCCCGTTCGACGTCGCGGCCGAGCTGGCGCCGGATGCGCTCCAAGCCGCGCTCGACGAGCTCCCGCGATACGTCGTGGAGGAGCACCTGGTAGCCGGCCGCGGCCGCCACCTGCGCGATGCCGGACCCCATCTGGCCCGCCCCCGCGACGAAGATCGTCTCGATCACACCCCGGCCTCCCTCCCCGCCGGCCTTCAGCCGACGCGGATCACGGTCGCCTCGC
>JADGHG010000155.1 GCA_019689585.1 Clostridia bacterium | reverse complement strand
GTGTATAAGAGACCGGGCGCGGCCGGGGCGCGCGGCTCCCCGCCGGCCCGCGGGCCTAGACGGGGGTGAGCCGCCTGGGCCGCCCGCGCGGCGGAAGCGCCGAGCGAGAGGAACGCGGGGAAGGGGAGTCGTCGTGTCACAGGAGTACGGCGGGCTGCCGACCGAGCTGGCCTGGAAGATCTTCATCGACCGGTACACGGTCAAGGACCAGGAGCGGCGGTTCGAGGTCGGCGACCTCGCGGTCGTTCAGACGGGCGCCGACCCCAAGTGGCCGAAGAAGGAACTCGGCCGCGTGCTCGGGTTCGGGCCGGCGTCGGACGAGCTCGAGGTCGAGATCCTGACGGGCGAGGCGAAGGGCGACCGCCGGAAGGTGCGCCGTCTCGAGTGCGACCGGCCGCTCGAGACGACGGTCCGCGACGTGGCCCAGCGCATCGCGCGCGGCCTGGCCGCCGTCGAGCCCGACGCGGCCCGCCGCCGCAAGTGGGCGAAGGTCTTCGCGGACGAGATCACCGCGCTGCGCGTCGTCCCGGGCGGGCGCGTCTGGGCCGGTGCGGGCACCGGCATCCCGCTCACGCTCTTCAACTGCTTCGTGTTGCCTTCGCCGCGCGACAGCCGGCAGGGCATCGTCGAGACGCTCGGCCGCATGATCGAGATCATGTCGCGAGGGGGCGGGGTCGGCATCAACGTGTCGAGCCTGCGCCCCTACCGCGCCGTCGTGAAGGGCGTGAACGGGCGCAGCTCGGGCGCCGTCTCCTGGATGGAGCTCTACAGCCTCGCGACGGGGCTCGTCGAGCAGGGCGGAAGCCGCCGCGGCGCGCTGATGCTCCAGCTCGACATCCGCCACCCCGACTGGCGCCGCTTCATCGACTGCAAGAAGCAGCCGGGCAAGGTCGAGAACGCGAACATCAGCCTGCGGATCACGGACGAGTTCATGCGCGCCGTCAAGGAAGACCGCGACTGGATCTTCTGGTTCCCGGACACGACCCACCCGGCCTACGACGACCTCTGGCAGGGCGACTTCGACGACTGGGAGCGGCGGGGGCTGCCGCGCGTCGTGTGGGAGACGGTACCGGCGCGCAAGGTGTGGGACATGATCATCGAGAGCGCCTGGGAGAGCGCCGAACCCGGAGTCGTCTTCTCGAGCCGGCACGAGGCCGACTCGAACAGCTGGTACTTCAACCCGCTCGTCTGCACGAACCCGTGCGCGGAGCAGCCGCTTCCCGCTTGGGGCGTGTGCACGCTCGGCCACGTGAACCTCGCGCGGATGTACGACCCCGAGCGCGGCGACGTCGACTGGGCCCGGCTCGCCAAGTCGGTCCGGACGCTCGTGCGGCTGCTCGACGACGTCGTCGACGCGACGCACTACTTCGTCGAGGAGAACCGCGAGAACCAGATGCGCGAGCGGCGCATCGGCGCGGGCACGATGGGGCTCGGCGAGCTCCTCATCCGCCTCGGGTTGCGCTACGGTTCGCCGGAGGCCGTCGAGTTCACCGACCGGCTCTACCGCTTCATCGCCGTGGAAGCCTACTCTGCCTCGGCGGAGCTCGCCGCCGAGAAGGGCCCCTTCCCGGCCTTCGACGCGGACAAGTTTCTGCAGTCGGGCTTCATGCGTCGGATGCCGGAGGAGGTGCGCGAGAAGGTGCGCCGGCACGGCATGCGCAACGTCACCGTGCTCACCCAGGCGCCGACCGGCACCGTGGGGACGATGATGGACACCTCGACCGGCATCGAGCCCTTCTACTCGCTCCGCTTCACCCGGCAGTCGAGGCTCGGCGTCGACGTGCAACACGTCCGCGTCGCCGAGGAGTGGCTTCGCGCGCACCCGGGCAAGCCGCTCCCCGACTACTTCGTCGGCGCGCTCGACCTCACGCCCGAGGAGCACATCGCGATGCAGGCGGCCGTGCAGCGCTGGACCGACAGCTCGATCTCGAAGACGGCGAACGCGCCGGCCGACTACACGGTGAAGCAGACGGCCGATCTCTACATGCTGGCCTACGACATGGGCTGCAAGGGCGTCACCGTCTACCGCGACCGCTCGCGGTACGAGCAGGTGCTCTCCGACGCGAGCGAGGGCGAGGCGCCGGCGCGGCGGACTGCGGCGGAGCCTGCGGCGAGTACCCCGGCGGCGGTCGCGCCCGCCCCGGGCGCGGCCGGCGTCGGCGGCCAGACGGTGAACGGCGCCTGGGGCCGCATCCGGCCGATCCCCCGGCCCAAGAGGCTCGTCGGATTCACCGACGCGCGGGAGACGCCGCTCGGGAAGCTCTTCCTCACCCTGAACACGCTGAACGGCCATCCGGTCGAGCTCTTCGCGACGATCGGCCGCGCCGGGAGCGACGTCGACGCCTTCACGGACGCGATCGCGAGGCTCGTGTCGCTCGCGCTCCGCTCGGGCGTCGACCCGCAGGAGGTGGCCGACCAGCTCATCGGCATCGGCGGAAGCCGCTCGCTCGGCTTCGGGCCGAACCGCGTGCGCTCGGTACCG
>JADGHG010000154.1 GCA_019689585.1 Clostridia bacterium | reverse complement strand
CTCGCCTTCACCGACGCCCTGAACGTCGACCTGAAGGGCGAAGACGACGGGTACTACGCGCGCGTTTTGGGCGGGCGGCTCGGGCCCGTCCGGGACGCCATCCGCCGGGCCGTCGCGGCCGGGCGTCACGTCGAGGTGACGACGCTCCTCGTGCCCGGCGACTTCGACGACCCCGAGGCGGTCGGGCGCATCGCCGGCTGGCTCGCCTCCCTCTCGCCCGACATCGCCCTCCACCTCCCGCGCTTCTACCCCGATTACCTCCGGGGCGGCCCGCCGGCCGACCCGGAGCGGCTCTCCCTCGCGCGGGAGGCGGCGCGCCGTCACCTGCGCTACGTCTACCTCACGGGGTCGCCGCGCGCGGGCGACACCGACACCGTCTGCGACGGCTGCGGCTCCCGCCTCGTCATCCGGCGCGGCCTTGAGGCGGAGCTTCTCGGCCTCGATCGCGAGACGGGCGCCTGCCTCGCCTGCGGCCGCCGGCACGCCTTCGCGCTCGCCCCCTCGCCCGGGGGCGGGATGCTATACTTCTCGCGACAAGCGAAGACGACCGTGCGGGTGCCCCCTCCGGGGGGAGAATAGGGAAGTCCGGTCCAGCGCCGGTCCGGGGCGAGCCCCGGCCGCGCGAAGCCGGCGCGGCCCCGCCACTGTGTTCGTCCGGGGAGGTGCGCCTCCCCACCCCGCCCGCGAGAGCCCACTGCCGCACGACTGCGGCGGGAAGGGGCGGAGCGGGGGACGAGAGCCAGGAGACCTGCCCGCACGGAGCTGCGCGACCTCTCGAGGGAAGGGGGTAGCCAGGCGGCGGCAGGCTCGAGTTCCGCCGTTTTGCACGCCATCCTGCGACCCGGCCCGAGGGGCCGGGTCGCTTCGCTTCCGGGCGATCTGCGCCCCAGGAGGGCCATCTAGGAGGGACGTCTACCGTGCCACTCACGAATCGACCCACGCCACTCGCGAATCGACCCACGACGGACGAGAGAAGGCGCGCCCAATCCGCCGGGCGCCGTCGCCCCGGGACGCGCCTTGCGGCTCTTCTGGCGCTTTGTGCGCTCTTCGTCCTCGCCGCCTGCGGCAGCGGCCCCCGGCCGCCGGAGGGCCAAGCGCCCTCCGGCGCCGCGCTCCCCTCGGAGGCCGCGGGCGCCCCCGCCTCCGAGGCGGCGTCGCACGTCCGCTACCCGATCACCGTCACCGACGACACCGGGGCCGCGCTCACGTTCGCTGCGGCGCCCCGGCGCATCGCCTCGTTCGTACCGAGCGCCACCGACCTCCTCCTCGCTCTCGGCGCCGGCGACCGCATCGTCGCCATCGACAAGTACAGCGCGCCCCAGTTCCCCGAGGTCGAGGGCGCCGCCGTCATGGACAGCTACAACGTCGACTTCGAGGCGCTCGTGGCCCTCAGGCCCGACCTCGTCCTCACGCTTCCCGGGCCCTACCTGGACCAGATGCACAACCTGGGCCTCCAGGTCTATATCCTCGAGCCGGAGGACGCCGACGGCGTGGCGCGCGACCTCCGCACGCTGGGCGAGATCCTCGACCTCGCGGCCCAGGGCGAGCAGGCGGCGCGCCGCCTCGAGGACCAGGTGTCCCGGGTGGCGGCCCAGCTCGGCACGCTTTCAGACGCCTCGCGGCCGAAGGTCTTCTTCGAGGCCTCGGCCAACCCGATCTTCACGGCCGGTCGCGGCTCGTACGTCGACTTCCTCATCCGGGCGGCGGGCGGCACGAACGTCTTCGGCGACCAGGAGACGGCCTACCCCCAGGTGACGGCCGAGGAGGTCGTGGCCAGGGCGCCGGATGTCATCATCGGCACGAAGAGCGACCCGGGCCTGGACGAGCTCCGGGCCGGCCGCCGCCCGGGCTGGGAGTCGGTCCCGGCCGTGCGCAATGGGCGCATCTACGCGTACGACGACGCGCTCCTCGTCCAGCCGGACACGCACGTGGCCGAGGCCATCCGGGCCCTCGCCCACGACCTGCACCCGGACCTCGTCCCGCTCGCGAGCGAGGCGGGCGCGAGCCGGTGAAGCCGAAGGCGGCCGGGCGGCGGCCGGCGGGGCGCGTGGCGCCGGAAGCCCTCTTCCTCGGGCTTGCGGCCGCCCTCCTCCTCTGCCTCGTCCTCGCCCTCGTGAGCGGCTCCGTCCACCTCACGGTGGCGCGGCTCTGGGAGGCGCTCGCCTTGGGACCGGCCGGCCCCGGGGCACAGGGCGCGGCGGGCCCCGCGGCCGGGCCCGGCACGCTTCGCTCCGACTGGGCGATCGTCTGGCAGCTCCGGCTTCCGCGCACGCTCCTTGCGGCGCTCGTCGGGCTCGCGCTCGGGGCCTCGGGGGCGCTCCTTCAGGGCCTCTTCCGCAACCCGATGGCGGATCCGTACGTGACGGGCGTCTCGAGCGGCGGCGCGCTCGGCGCCACGCTCGTCCTCGCCCTCGGCTGGTTCGGCCGCGCGGGCGGCGCCGGGGCGGCGGCGGCGGGCGGGGGCGCAGCGGGCGCCTTCGCGT
>JADGHG010000153.1 GCA_019689585.1 Clostridia bacterium | reverse complement strand
CTCTCGCGCGGCGCGGGCCGGGGCGGGCCGGCCGGAGGCGGCGCGGCGGCGGTCGGCCGGACGGACGGGAAGGGTCGCGGCGCGCGGGGCAAGGCGCGTGGCGGCGATCCGCGGCGCTACCGGTCCGCGGACGGCTGGACGCTTCTCGTCGGGCGGAACAGCCGGCAGAACGAGTGGCTCTCCCTCCGCTACGGCCGTCCGGACGACTGGTGGTTCCACGTGAAGGACGCCGCCGGGACGCACGTCCTCGCGCGCGTCCCGGACGGCTGGCCGGCCGGTGAGCCGCCCCCGGAGGCGACCCTGCGCCAGGCTGCGCTGCTCGCCGCCTATTTCAGCGAAGCCCGCTCGGGCTCGAACGTCCCGGTCGACTACACGCGCTGCCGCTACGTCCGACGCCTGCGGGGGGCCGGCCGGGGCCGCGTGTCCTACGACCACCACCGCACGACGTCCGTCACCCCGCGGGCCGAGGATCTGCCGCCGGCCGCGGACGCCGCCGGCCCCGCCGGATAGGCGGCCGTGCCGCATCCGGCTGGCACGAGGAAGAGCGGCTGGGCGAGTGCCTTCTCGCGCTCGGCCGGCGTCGCGGCCCGCATCTCCACCATCTGCTCGAGCACGTAAAGCTGACGCACGCGCGCGTCCTCCAGGTGGCACAGGGGGTCGTAGCGGCTCGGAGCTTGGAGGATCCCGGCGAGGAGGGCGCTTTGGGCCAGCGTGAGCGACGCCGCCGGTTTCGCGAAGTACGTCTCTGCGGCCGCCTCCACGCCCCACGCGCCGTGGCCGAAGTAGACGGCGTTCAGGTACATCTCGAGGATGGCGTCTTTCGAGAAGCGGCGGGTGATGAGGATCGCGAGCGCAAGCTCGCGCAGCTTCCGGCCGAGGGTCTTCTCGCTGGTGAGGAGGGCGGCCCGCGCGAGCTGCTGGGTGATGGTGCTGCCGCCCTCGACGTATTCGAGCGAGGCGACGTCGACGAGGAGCGCCCGCGCGATACCCCGCCACGACACGCCCGGATTCGTGTAGAACGTGCGGTCCTCGGCCGCGACGACGGCGGCCCTCATCGGTTCGGCCACCTGGTCGAGGGCGACGTACGTCCCGCCGTGCAGCGCCGTCTCCTGCCGGACGATGTCGGGTAGTTCCGCCACCTTTGGCTCGTACGTCTGGTAGAAGACGAGGACGACCCAGGTCGCGACGAGCACGAGCGCCCCGGCCAAGGCCACCGCGACCCGCCACACGCGGCGTCGGCCCGCCTCCGAGGCGAGGCCCGCCAGTCCCTCGTCGTCGGGGCGCCGCGCCTCGGCGTGCGATCGGGACCCGGCTCGGGCGCGCGCGGTCAGGCCCGTCGCCTCCCGCGGGCATCGTACCATCGGCCGGTGCGAACGCCCTTCCGGCGCCGGCGGCAGGGCCGGGGCGCCCGGGCGCGATGTCCGTCGCCGGGATCGGTCACGGGAAATGGCGGGCGGATCCCCGACGGGATCCGCCCGCAGCCTGCGTCTTGTGGCCGGTTTCTCCGGCACTCTCTCTCGAGAGGGCACCCTCAGCAGGCTTGGGCCTATCGTGCGCGTGACGCGGGCGGATTATGCGCACATCGTGCGCGGCGGCTACGCGCCCGCCCATCCCGCCGCCGGCTGCGCCTTCGGCTCGACGAGCGGCACGCCCAGGCGGCAGAGGGGGCATTCGGCCGGATCCCAGTCGTGCGCCGCGAGCGCCAGAACGGCGCGCCAGGGCACGCCGCCGACGTCCGCCGCCCCACCGCTCCGGTCCACCACGGCGGCGACGCCGACCACCTCCGCGGCGAACGGTCGCACGGCCGCGATCGTCCGGCGCACGGAGCCGCCCGTCGTCACGACGTCCTCCACCACGAGGACGCGCTCCCCCGGCGCGAGGCCGAAGCCGCGGCGGAGCTCCATGGCGCCCGCCTCCGTCTTCTCCGCGAAGAGCGAGCGCGCGCCGAGCGCGCGCGCCACCTCGTGCGCGAGGATGATGCCGCCCGTCGCCGGCCCGACGACGGCCGTGGCCCGGCAGTCCGGGAAGAGCCCGGCGACGAGCCGCCCGATCTCGGTCGCGAGCTCCGGGTGCTGGAAGGCGAGCGGCAACAAGAAAAAGCGGTCGCCGTGGCGGCCGGAGGTGAGGCGGAAGTGGCCCTCCTTCACGGCGCCGACCGCGGCAAGGGCGCGGGCCAGCTCGCTCGGGGTCACGGCGCCTCATCCGGGCGAGGCGTGGGCAGGTCCGGCCGGCCGGCCCGGGCCCTCGCCTCGGCCGACCGCTCGCGCGACGCGCCTGTGGCGAGGGAGCCCGCGGGCAGAGGGCCGCAGGCCGCCCCCCGCTCGCCCAAGGCCCGCGCCACGCTCGCGACGATCGCCCGCGCCGCCGCGGCGGGGTCTGGGGCCTTCGTGACCGGCCGCCCGACGACGATGTAGTCGGCCCCGTTCGCGATCGCCATCGCCGGTGTGGCCGCGCGCGCCTGGTCGCCGAGCGCTGCGCCGCTCGGCCGGATGCCCGGCGTGACGGCGAGGAAGCCCCGGCCGCCCATCGCCTTCACGAGCCGC
>JADGHG010000004.1 GCA_019689585.1 Clostridia bacterium | reverse complement strand
CCGTCCGGTTCACGTAGAGGGGACCGCCCCCGGGCGCGGCCACGATCGTGCCCGCCCCCTTCAGCGCCACGACGGCCCCCGAGCGCTCGGCCGCCCGCCGCGCGGCGGCCGCCCGGTCCGACTCGACCTCCGCCGGGCTCGTACCGAGGACGGCCGCCATCTCGCCGGCGTGGGGGGTGAGCACGGTGAGTCGCCCGTCCGCCCGGCGCCCGCGCACCTCCTCGGCCGGGAGGAGGCGCAGGGCGTCGGCGTCGAGGACGAGGGGCCCCGCGAATTCGGCGGCGATCCGCCGCACGAGGGCCGCCGGCCCGGGGCCGAGGCCGAGCCCGGGTCCGAGGACGACGGCGTCGGCGCGGGCGAGGTGCGGGGCGAGGGCGGCCCAGGCGTCGGCGTCGAGCCGACCGTCGCCGTCGGCCGGGCCGGGGAAGACGGTCGCCTCGGGCACGAGGCTCGCGACGACCGGCCAGGCGGGCGCAGGCGTGAGCACGGCGACCAGCCCCGCCCCCCCGCGCAAGGCGCCCCGCGCCGCCAGGACGGCCGCGCCCGAGTAGCCGACCGAGCCGGCGACGACGAGGACGCGGCCGAACGACCCCTTGTGGCCCGAGCGCGGCCGCGCCCCGAGCCGCGCCGCCACGTCGGCCGCCTCGAGCGCGAAGATGGCCGGCAGGCCGGACGCCTCGTAGGCCTCCTCGGGGATCCCGATCGGGCCGAGCTCGACCTCCCCCGCCAGGCCGGCGTCGGGGCCGGTGAGGCAGCCGAGCTTGAGCGCGCCGAGGCAGAGGGTCGCCTCGGCGCGCACCGCGACGCCGGGCGCCCTGCCGGTGTCGGCGTCGAGCCCCGACGGCAGGTCGACGGCCAGGACGGGTCGGCCCGCCTCGGCGAGTGCCTCGACCGCCTGGGCGATCGGCGGCCGCGGCGCGCCCTTCGCGCCCGTCCCGAGGAGCGCGTCGAGCGCGAGGTCGGCGGGGCGGAGAAGCTCCGCGAGCTCCGAGGGGCGGGGCGCCGGGGCGACCTCGACGTCCGGCGCCTCGGCGCGGAGCCGCGCGAGCGCGCGCGCGGCGTCGCCCGCGAGGCGGTCCCCGCCCGCCGCCAAGGCGACCCGCACGGACGCGCCCCGCGCGCGGAGGAGGCGCGCCGCCACGAAGCCGTCCCCGGCGTTGTTCCCGAGGCCGGCGACGACGACGACGCGCCCCGGCGCCTCGCCGCGCCGAAGCAGGCGGCGCCAGGCGGCTTCGGCGAGCGAGCGGCCCGCCCGCTCCATGAGCTCGCCCGCGGGCGTGCCGCGCGCGATCGTCCAGGCGTCGGCGGCCCGCATCGCCTCGGCCGTCACGACGCGGATCACAGGCCGTCCGCCTCCGCGATCACGCTCGCCACCGCGAACGAGCCCAGGTGGCTGATCGACACGTGGAAGCGCCGCGCGCCGATCTCCTGCGCGCGCTCTAAGGCGCGCCCCGAAAGGCGGAGGCTCGGGCGGCCGTAGGAGTCGCGCACGATCTCGACCTCGCGGAAGGCCATGCGCCGGAGCCCCGTCCCGAGCGCCTTGAGCGCCGCCTCCTTGGCGGCGAACGTGCCGGCGAGCCGCTCGGCCGCGTGGGGCCCGCGGGCCACCGCCTGCTCGCGCCCGGTGAAGAGGCGGGCGAGGGCCTCCGGCCGGCGCGCGACCAGCCGCCGGACGCGCTCGACCTCGACCAGGTCGACGCCGGTGCCGACGATCGCCGCCCTCACCCTCTTCGCCGTGATGATGACGGCTCGCGCAGCGGGCGGCAACGACGGCCGGCGTGGTGTATGCTAGGCGCGGGTTCAAATCCGACCGCACGACTTTGGATTCGGCGAGGAGTGAGCCGCGTGGCGCGCAAGCTGGACATCGACCTCGAGTACAAGTACGGGTTCCGCGACCCGGAGAACTACGTCTTCAAGAGCCGCAAGGGGCTCGACCGCAGCGTGGTCGAGGAGATCTCGTACATGAAGGGCGAGCCCCAGTGGATGCGCGACTTCCGCCTCAAGGCGCTCGAGATCTTCCAGCGCCGCCGCCTGCCTCGCTGGGGCGGCGACCTCTCGGGCCTCGACTTCGACGACATGTACTACTACGTCCGCGCCACCGAGCGGCAGGGCCGCAGCTGGGACGAGGTGCCGGAGACGATCAAGAAGACGTTCGACCGGCTCGGCATCCCCGAGGCCGAGCGCAAGTTCCTCGCGGGCGTGTCGGCGCAGTACGAGTCCGAGGTCGTCTACCACAAGATCCGCGAGGATCTCGCGAAGAAGGGCGTCATCTTCGTCGACACGGACACCGCCCTGCGCGAGTACCCGGACCTCGTCAAGGAGTACTTCGGCACGGTCGTGCCGCCGGGCGACAACAAGTTCGCCGCCCTCAACTCGGCCGTCTGGTCGGGCGGCTCGTTCATCTACGTGCCGAAGGGCGTGCGGGTCGACATCCCGCTGCAGGCCTACTTCCGCATCAACACGGAGAACATGGGCCAGTTCGAGCGGACGCTCATCATCGTCGACGAGGGCGCCTTCGTCCACTACGTCGAGGGCTGCACGGCGCCCACGTACTCCTCGGCCTCGCTGCACGCGGCCGTCGTCGAGATCATCGTGAAGCCGGGCGCGCGCTGCCGGTACACGACGATCCAGAACTGGTCGAACAACGTCTACAACCTCGTGACGAAGCGCGCCTTCGCCTACGAGGAGGCCACGATGGAGTGGGTCGACGGCAACCTCGGCTCGCACCTGACGATGAAGTACCCGAGCGTCTTCCTGCTCGGCCGCAAGGCGAAGGGCGAGGTCATCTCCGTGGCGCTCGCGGGCGAGAACCAGCACCAGGACGCGGGCGGGAAGATGATCCACGCCGCGCCCGAGACGAGCTCGACGATCACCTCGAAGTCGATCAGCCTGCGCGGCGGACGCACGACCTACCGCGGGCTCGTCAAGGTGCCGAAGGGCTCGACCGGCTGCAAGTCGCGCGTGAACTGCGACGCCCTCATCCTCGACGAGCGCTCGGCCTCGGACACGATCCCCTACATGGAGATCGAGGAGGACGACGTCGCCATGGAGCACGAGGCGACCGTCTCGCGGATCAGCGAGGAGCAGCTGTTCTACCTCATGAGCCGCGGCATCTCCGAGGACCAGGCGGCGAAGATGATCGTGCAGGGCTTCGTCGAGCCCTTCCGCAAGGAGCTCCCGATGGAGTACGCGATCGAGCTCAACCGCCTCATCGAGCTCGAGATGGAGGGCTCGGTCGGCTAGGGCCGGACGAGGGCGCGGGCGGCGCGGGAGAGCTTGGCGAAGGACGGCGAGTTCGCGCTCGCCATCGCGAGGTCGATGCGGGCGGCGAGGCGGGGCTGATCGACCGTCTCCGAGTAGCGTCCGGCCAGCCTCCTCAGGTATCCCTTCGCGTCGCGGACGGACTCCGGATCCTTAGGAACGGTCGACGTCCGAGGCAACCCGCCGACGCCCGCCAAGGACGGCAGAGCGGCCAGGAACCAGGATTCGAATTCGCGGTTGGCCAGGACCACCTCGACCCTGTGGTTGGGGAGACCGTCCCTCGCCCTCTCCGCCAATCTGGGTCCCAGTCGGGCCGGGCAGTCGTCGTCCGCGTCGAGGACGACGAGGATCGCGCCGGCGCGTCCCTCCATCTGGGCCACCGCGAGGGGGAGCACCGCCTCGAGCCCGGCCGGGCGCACGAGGCGGCTCTTCGGCCAGCGTATCGACCGGATCTCCGGGAGGAACGGCGCGTCGCCGCGGGTCACCAGTTCGGCGAAGAGGCGGCGGACGAGGATGGGCGCGGCCAGCTCGTCGCCGTGGCCCTCGACGATGCACACGACCACTTGCGGGGGCGTCACGGCAGGGGCCCGGTGTCGTCCGACGCGGAGGCTGGGCCGGCGAGCGACAGAAGCTCCGACTGTACCGGACCCGGCGGCAGCTGGTCGAGGCGCAGCAACTCCCCGATCGAGTAGAGGTGCCGGCGGACCAGGTCCTTGAGGCGATCCGACATCGGGGCGACGCGGGTCTCGCCGCCCTTCATCTCTGCCACCAACACCCAGTCCGGATCCAACGACGGGTGCTCGAGCAGATCCGGGCTGTGGGTGGTGATCACGATCTGGCGGCGCGCCCGCGCCTCGAGCAAGGCGTCCATGAGCTTCGCGGCCGCCCCCGGATGGACGGCGACCTCGGGTTCCTCGACCCCCACGAGGCGCGTGCGGCCGCGCGCCGTCTTCGACTCGGGCTGCATGACGGCAACCAGGATGCCGAGCACGCGCAAGGTCCCATCCGACATGCTGGGCGCCAGGAACCGCCACGTCTGCCCGTCGCCCGGCACCAGCTGTCGGAACTCGATCGTCTCCTTGGGTCCCAGTGAGCGAGGCCCGACGGCGGTCACGCCCGGTACGATCGCGCGAAGGTACTCCTGGACCCGGTCCAGGGCGTCCGGGTCCTCGTCCCGCATGCGCCGGACGACGGCCGCCAGGTTGCGCCCGTCGCCGGCGAGAAGCTCTCCAGGATCGGGATCCTGAAGCGCGCGGATGGCCTCCGGGTTCAGGTTGTAGAATCCCATGCGGGACAGCCCCTCGTAGACCTCCCGGAACTCGGGCAGTGCGGATGCGACAGGCAGCATCAGCCGATCCGGCTCGATCCGCGCCGGGAGGTTCGCGACGGGCGGATCGAGCGAGCCGCACGACGCTTTGAACGAGACGACCCGCCCGAGCCGCGGCTGGTACACGCGGCACTCCTCGGCGGTCACCTCGAACCCGCCGTTCTTCCGGGATCCGACGACGAAACTGTAGGAACCCTCCCCACCGTCGTCCAAGGCCATGTCCACGAAGATTTGAAAGTGGCGCGGATGGCCGCGCGAGCGACGCCGGACGTTGTCGATGCCGCCGCGGGTCCGAATGGAGTGTTCCAAGGTCGTGCTCAAGGCGTCCGCCACGAAGCGAAGGGCGTCGATCAAGTTGCTCTTGCCAGCACCGTTGCGCCCGACGACCAGGGTGACGGGTCTAAGGGAGAGGTCGCAGTCTCCCAGACTCTTGTAATTCCGGACACGGATGCGCCGGACGAAGGGCAGCGCGGGACCGGTGGACGTGTCCCTCAAGCGCGCGCCTCCCTTCGCTTCCATTCTGCCGGCGCGGTGAGCCTCCCGCCACCCGATCCGCTGCGGGAACCGGCCCCGAAGGCGCGCGTCGAAGCTACGTGGATTCCAAGGCCGACGCGGCGCCGCGGGGCGGCCGGGCGGGCGGAGGCGGCCGGAGCGCGCGAGGCCGCTTCGGCCCGGCCCGAACCGCGCCCGGCGCGGCGAGCGGACGGGTGCCGGCGGCCGCCCTCAGGGCGCTGGTCTGTGCGGCCGTCCTGGCGCTCGTCGTCGCGGGCGGGTGCCGCGTGCCTAGGGCCGTCGGCCCGACCGGCGCTCTGCCATCCGGCTCCCCGCCCTCGGGCGCTGCGTCGGGCGGTCCGCCGTCCGGCGCGTCGGAAGGTGCCCCGGGCGGGCCGCGTCCTGGGAGCGAGCCGGGCGGGACGCGGTCCGAGGACGAGGCGGCGCGCCGCGCCGACTCGGTCCTCTCCCGCATGACGCTCGAGGAGAAGGTCGGCCAGCTCTTCATGGTCGCCGCCTGGGGAGCGACGGCCACGAGCCCCGACGCCGACGCCCGGGCCGCGAACCGCGAGCTCTACGGGGTCGACGACTTCGCCGGCCTCATCGCCCGCTACCATGTCGGCGGCGCGATCTACTTCCCCCAGTACGGGAATCTCGTCGACCCGCGCCAGGTCGCCGCCCTCTCGAACGGCATCCAGCGCGCGGCGGCGCGCGAGGATCCGGCCGTCCCGCTCCTCCTCGCCACCGACGAGGAGGGCGGGATCGTCACGCGCATGCCGGCCCCGTTCGTCCACATGCCGGGCAACATGGCGCTCGGCGCGACGGGCGACCCGGCGCTGGCCGAGGCGGCCGCGCGCGTGACCGGCCGGCAGCTGCGCGCGCTCGGGGTCGACCTCGACCTGGCGCCCGTGGCGGACGTGGCGGTGAACCCGGCCAACCCGGTCATCGGCCTCCGCTCGTTCGGCGCCGACCCTGCGTCCGTCGCCCGCTTCACCGCCCAGGCCGTGCGCGGCTATCGGCAGTCCGGCGTGGCGGCGGCGGCGAAGCATTTCCCGGGACATGGGGACACGGACGTCGACAGCCACGCGGCCCTCCCCGTCGTCCGTCACAGCCTTGAGGAGTGGCGCGCGGTCGACCTGCCGCCCTTCCTGGCGGCGATCGACGCGGGTGTGGACGTCGTCATGGCGGGCCACCTGGCCTTCCCCGCGCTCGACCCCTCGGGCCGCCCCGCGACCCTCTCACCCGTCCTCCTCACCGACATCCTCCGCGGCCGACTGGGGTTCTCGGGCGTCGTCATGACGGACTCGCTCGCCATGGCCGGCGTCCGCGGGACGTCGCCCGACGCGGAGGTGGCCGTCGAGGCCTTCCTCGCCGGCGCCGACGTGCTCCTCATGCCGCCCGACCTGCCGGGGGCCTGGAGCGCCGTCCTCGCGGCCGTGCGCTCGGGCCGCATCGGCGAGGCCCGCCTCGACGCGTCGGTGCGGCGGATCCTCACCCTCAAGGCGGAACTCGGCCTCTTCGCGGACCCGTACGTCGACCCGGGCGCCGTCGACCGCTCCGTGGGCACGGAGGCCGACAGCCGCCTCGCGGCCGAGATCGCGGCTCACGGCGTCACGCTCCTCCCCGGCGGCGCAGACACCCGCCCAGCCCTCCCGCTCGGGCGGGGGGACGAGGTGCTCGTCGCGGGATACCCGGGCTCGGCCGTCGACGCGCTCGCCGGGGCGATGGCCGAACGGGGCGTGAAGCCGCTTGTGGCGAAGACCGGGGCCGCGCCCACGGGCGACCTGGTCCGGGCCGTCGTGGCAAAGGCCCGCGAGGGAGGCGCCCGGGTGGCCGTCGTGCTCACGCGGGACGCCGCGCCCGGGGGCCGCCAGGCGGCGCTCGTCGAGGCCCTCGTCGCCAGCCTCCCGACGGTCGCCGTCGCCGTCGGCACCCCCTACGACGTGCGCGCCTACCCGGACGTCGACGCCTACCTCGCGACCTACGGCACGGACCCGACCCTCCTGCGCGCGCTCGCCGACGTGCTG
Source organism: Clostridia bacterium (assembly GCA_019689585.1). Classification (GTDB taxonomy): domain Bacteria; phylum Bacillota; class Sulfobacillia; order RBS10-35; family JADGHG01; genus JADGHG01. Next base: position 41,384 of record JADGHG010000004.1, on the reverse strand, counting down.
ACGGGCGCGGCGAAGGCGCGCGGCCGGCTGCCGGTGTCGATCCCCCGCGCGGACGACCCCTCGCGCGTCCTCTACCCGCTCGGACAGGGCGGCTAGCGCCCCGCGGACGACGCCCGCGGCGGCCGCCGGGTCGGCACTTGTGGCAGATTGACGGGGAGGGGGTCCCCCAGTGCTCGACATCGAGTTCGTCCGCCGCCATCCGGAGAAGGTGGCGGAGGCGGCCCGGCTGAAAGGCCTCGAGCTCGACGTCGAGGCCGTCCTCGCGCTCGATCGCAGGCGGCGCGAGGCGATCGGCCGGGTCGAGGCCCTCAGGGCCGAGCGCAACCGGGTGAGCCGCGAGATCGGGCGCCTCTCCGGGACCGAACGCGAGGCGGCGCTTGCGCGCGCCGCCCAGCTGAAGGACGAGCTCGCCCGGCTCGAGCCCGAGCTCGCGTCGCTCGAGCGCGAATTCGAGGACCTCATGCTGCGGCTGCCGAGCCCCCCGAGCGCCGACACGCCGGTCGGCGCCTCGTCCGAGGACAACGTGCTCGACCACGCCTGGGGGGAGCCGCCCGCCTTCGACTTCCCGCCCCGCGACCACGTGGAGCTCGGCCGCATCCTCGACATCCTCGACGTGGAGCGGGCCGTCAAGTTCGCCGGCTCCCGCACCTACCTCCTCAAGAACGAGGGGCTGCTCCTCGAGCTGGCCGTCGTGCGCCTCGCCCTCGACCTCCTCGTCGAGCGGGGCTACACGCCCTTCGGCGTGCCCGTCATGGTCCGGGACGAGGCGATGGTCGCGACCGGGTACTTCCCCCTCGGCCGCGAGGAGGTGTACCGGCTCGAGCGGGACGAGCTGAACCTCGTCGGCACGTCGGAGGTCTCGCTCGTCGCCTCGCGCATGGGCGAGACGATCCCGCTCTCGGAGCTGCCGCTCCGCTACTGCGCCCTCTCGACCTGCTTCCGGCGCGAGGTCGGCAGCGCCGGCAAGGACACGCGCGGCCTCTACCGCGTGCACCAGTTCACGAAGGTCGAGCAGGTCGTCATCTGCCGGGCGGACGAAGAGGAGTCCAGGCGGCTGCACGCCGAGCTCCTCCGGAACGCCGAGGACGTCCTCCAGCGGCTCGAGCTCCCCTACCGCGTCGTCCGCGTCTGCACGGGCGACATGGGGCAGGGCCAGGTGCGCAAGCACGACATCGAGACCTGGATGCCGAGCCGGGGCGGCTACGGCGAGACGCACTCCTGCTCGTCGTTCCACGACTTCCAGGCTCGGCGGGCCGGCATCCGCTACACGGACGAGGACGGCCGGGCCCGCTTCTGCCACACGCTGAACAACACGGCCGTCGCCTCGCCGCGGATCCTCATCGCGCTCCTCGAGGTGCACCAGATGCGGGACGGGAGCGTGCGCATCCCGAAGGCGCTCCAGCCGTACATGGGCGGCCGCGAGGTGCTGCGGCCGGTCGCCGACCTCGCCCGCCGGACGGACTGAGCCCCTTCCCCTCCGGGCGACGCCCGCCTAGACCGCCTCGACCCAGAACGACTCTTCGCGCAGGGCCCGCTCCCAGCGCGCGCGCAGGCGCCGGCTGGGCGCAGAAGGCCGGCGCGCCCAGGCGGACGTCTGCGAATGGTGGGCCTCGCGCGAGGCGCGCTTGCGGTCGGCGTACTCGGCGATCGGATACGTGATGCGGGAGAGACCGACCTGGGCCCGCGCGCGGAAGCCGACCGGATAGACGAGGCGGGGCACGAGGTCGGCGTCCCCCGACCGGCGCAGCTCGGCGGCGAACCGCAAAGCCGCCTCCCGCGTCGCGGCCCCGGCCGCGCAATGGTCGGGGTGGCCGCCCTCGACGGGGTGGAAGGTCAGGACGAGCGAGGGGCGCACGTCGCGCATGACGGAGAGGACGGCCTGCACGAGCCACTCGGGGTCGCGGAATTCGACCGTCTTGTCCCAGACGCGGAGGAGCCTGAGGTCGCGGATGCCGAGGGCGCGGCAGGAGCGGACGAGCTCCTCCTCCCGCACGGCGCCGAGGGTCTCGCGGTTCGCGACGGGCGGATCCCCCATCTGGCGGCCCATCTGGCCCGAGGTGAGGCAGAGGTAGGTCACGGGCACGCCGTTCGCGGCGTGGAGGGCGATCGTGCCGCCGACCCCGAAGCATTCGTCGTCGGGGTGCGGCAGGACGACGAGGAGCGCGCGCTCCCGGGCCGGATCGGGCCGCCGGTCCGCCCTCCGCGCCGCCCGGCCCCGCGGGTCGGCGGGGCCGACCGCGCGCGGCGCGCCGCTTCGCCCTTCCTCCGGCACGAGAGCCGGGTCGAGCGGGACGGCGATCCGCTCGATCCTCGGCCGGGCGCCCTTCGCGTCGGGCGCGTCGCCCGTCCCGAGCGGGAAGGGGGCGCGCCCGAGCTCGAGCGAGACGGTCAGCCGGTTCCGGTCGTCGTAGCCGGCGAGGAAGAGGCGCCCCTCTCCCTCCTCCCAGTGCGTGAGCCCCTCCACGTAGAGCCAGCCCGAGGGCCCGAGCCCCGGCTCGCCCGCGAGCGCCAGCGCAGCCCGGTAGGGCCCCTGGCCCGCGAGGGCCGCCTCCTCCGCCCGGAGCACCAGGTTGCGGCCGAACATGCCGAAGGGGTGCTTCGCGTAGGCGCCGTTCGTCGTCTCGACGTGCACGTAGACGGGCTCGCCGCAGAAGGCGGCGAGCGCCGCCCGCACCCTGTCCGCCTCGATCGCCTGCACGCGTCATCACCTTCCTTCGGGCCATTCTCGTTCGGCCCCCGCCCTTCCTCGCCGCGCCGGCGCCCTTCGCGACCTCGCTCGCATCCCGCGCGCGCCGGGCGGGCAGGCTAGCCTCGGAGGCGGTGGCGACCGTGAACTTCGACCGCTTCATCGGCGAGGTGCAGCACGCGGCCCGGCTCGCCTCGGCGGGCGAGGCGATCGCGGCCACCCGCGCCACGCTCACGACGCTCGCCGAACGGCTCAGCGCGGCCGAGGCGCGCGAGCTCGCGGCGCAGCTCCCGCGCGAGCTCCAGCGCTACGTCGAGGACGCGATCGAGGCCAAGGGCGACGAAGAGGGCGAGCGCTTCTCGCTGCCGGAGTTCTTCGACCGCGTGGCCGTGCGCGAGGACGCCGACGCGCCGCGCGCCGCCTTCCACGCCCGGGCCGTCCTCTCCGTCCTGCGCCGGGCTGTCACGCCGGGCGCGTTCGAGGACGTCCTGGCGCAGCTGCCCGACGACTGGGACGCGCTCCTCACGGCGGACGCCGAAGGCGAGCTGCGCCTCGAGTCCTGACGGCGTCCGACGCAGGGTTTCCCGCCTCGCGACGGGAATCGACCGCGTGAAGCCCCGGGCCCCCTGGGCCGGGCGGAGGCGATCGCGTGGCCCGCGCGTCGGTCGAGGACGTGGCGCGCTTCTTCCAGGACCTGCGGGCGAACGTCGCCCGCGCGCTCGTCGGCCTCGACGAGGCGGTCGAGCTCGTCGCCGTCGCCGTCCTCGCCGAGGGTCACGTGCTGTTCGAGGACGTCCCCGGCGTCGGGAAGACGAGGCTCGCCCAGGCCGTCGCCCGCTCGCTCGGGGGCGCCGTGTTCAAGCGGGTCCAGTTCACCCCCGACCTCCTGCCCAGCGACCTCACCGGCACGAACGTCTGGCGGCCCGAGGCGGGCGAGTTCCGCTTCCGCCCAGGGCCCGTCTTCGCGCACGTGCTCCTCGCCGACGAGGTGAACCGGGCCGCGCCGCGCACGCAGTCGGCGCTCCTCGAGGCGATGGCCGAGCGCCAGGTGACGGTCGACGGCACGGCCTATCCCCTGCCGCGCCCCTTCCTCGTCCTCGCCACGCAGAACCCGGTCGAGCTCGAGGGCACCTTCCCCTTGCCCGAAGCCCAGCTCGACCGCTTCCTCCTCCGCATCGCGCCCGGGTACCCGGACGAGGCGGACGAGCTCGAGATCCTGGCGCGCGCGGCCCGGGCGGAGGCGGCCGACGACGTCGTGCCGGCGCTCGGCCCCGTCGTCGCGCTCGAGGAGCTCCCGGCGCTCGTCGAGGCCGTCCGCCGGGTCGAGGTGCACCCGGACGTGCGCGCCTTCGTCCTCGGCCTCGTGCGCGCGACGCGGAGCATGGCCGACGTGCGCCTCGGCGCCAGCCCGCGCGCCGCGCTCGCCCTGCAGCGCGCCGTCCAGGCGCGGGCCGCCCTCTCAGGGCGGGACTACGCCGTGCCCGAGGACGTGGTGGCGCTGGCCGTGCCCGTCCTCGGCCACCGGCTGCTCCTTTCGCCCGAGGCGGAGCTCGGCGGACTCACGGGCGCCGACGCCGTGCGCTCGGCGCTCGCCCGCGTGCCCGTGCCGACCGAACCGGTCTGATGGCCGGCCCCTTCGCCCCGATCGTCCTCGTCGGCCTGGGCGCGCTGTTCGCCTACCTGGCCGGCCGCCTGTGGCGCCGGCGCGCCCTCGACGGCGTGAGCTACGAGTGCGAGGTACGCCCTTCGCGCGCGTGGCCGGGGGAGCGCGTGGAGCTCGCCTTCACCCTGCGGAACGCCAAGCGCTGGCCGCTCCCCTGGCTCAAGAGCGCGGACGTCGTCCCGGCCTGGCTCCGCGTCGCGGGCGGCGACCTGCGGGCGCACCACCTGCCGCGGCTGCGCGAGCTCCACCAGACGTGGAGCGTCGGCGCGTGGGAGGAGGTGCGGCGAACGCTCACGGCCACGCCCCTTGCGCGCGGCCGGGCCGAGGTCGGGCCGGCGCGCCTCTCGGCGGCCAACCCGTTCGGCGCCGGCGAGGCGACGGCCGCCGTCGAGAGGCGGGCTCCGCTCGTCGTGTACCCGCGGCCCTTCCCGGCCGGGCGTCTCCTCGCGGCCGCGGACGAGCCCTCGGGCCGGCGCGAGCGGCAGAGCTGGCTCTTCGCCGACCCCTCGCGCACGGTCGGGGTGAGGCCGTACGCCGACGGCGACCCGGAGCGGCTCGTCCACTGGCCGGCGACGGCGCGCACAGGATCGCTCCAGGTGCGGCAGATCCAGGCGGCCGTCGCCCGCGAGGCGGCCGTCTTCCTCGAGGTGCGCACCTCGGGTGAGCCGTGGGGCGGCCTCGACCGGGCGCGCCACGAGGCGGCCGTGGCGCTTGCGGCCGAGCTCGTCCGCCAGGTGACGGTCGCCGGCGGGAGCTTCGCGCTGCACTCGGACGGGTCCGTGCCGAACGGGCCGCGCCATCTGTCGATCGGGGCGGGCGCCGGCGCGCGCCACCTGCGGCACGCCCTCGAGGCCCTCGCCGTCGTCAGCGGCTACCCGGCCGCGCCGCTCGCGAGCCTCGTCCGCCGGGAGCGGACGCGCCTCTCCCCGACCGTCGCCTTCTGGGTCGTGGCCCCCTACGTCGGCCCTACGCTCGCGCGTGAGCTCGTGCGGGCGGCGAGGACGCGGGAGGTCCGGCTCGTCTACGTCGGCGACGAGCCGCTGCCCGAGATGGCCGGCGTCCGCACCTGGCGCGTCCCCGGCTGGGCGGCCGACGAGTGGTACGCCTCGCCGCCGGGCGGGCCTCCCGCGCCGGCCCACCGGGGGAGGCCCGCCGGGTGACGGGGTCGGGGGCCGAGCCGTTCGCCGATCTCGTCCGCATCCTGCTCCTCGCGTCGTGGACCGCCCCGCTGGCGGCCGTCCTCGCGGGCGCGGGGGGAGGCGGCGCCGGCGCCCCGCTCGCAGCCGCCGGCGGCGCGGCCGCCGCCTACCTGGCGGGCGCCGCCTTCCTCCGCGCCGGCGTGGCTCCCCACGCGCGCCGGGCGGCCGCCGCCGCGACCTGGGCGGCCGCCCTCGCGGCCACGGTCGTCGCGCTCGGCCCGGCCGGCCTCGCCGACGCCCTAGCCCAGGCCGACTCGTTCTTCCTCGGCGGCCGGGGAGGGGCGGAGGCGCGCAAGGGCCTCCTCGTCCTGGCCGTCTCGGTCGCGTCGACGTACGCGGGTCTGGCGGCCGGGCGAGCGCCCGCCTCGGCGGAGCGCGCGGCGGCCGACTGGCGCCTCGGCGCGGCCGGCTGGCTCGTCGCCTCGGCGGCGCTCGACCTGCGCGGGGCCGCGGGGCGTCCCCTCTACGGGCCCCTTTCGCTCTCCGCCCTCGCGTTCGTCGCCCTCTCGGTCGCGACGGCGACCGTCTCCCGTCAGGCCGAGGCGTCCCGCGAAGGGGGCGGCGACCCCCTGGGCGGCCGCCGCGCCTGGCTTTTCGCTGCCGGCGGCGCCGGAGCCGCCCTCGCCGCCCTTTCGCTCGCCGCGCTCGCCTTCGCGCCCGAGGCGATGTCCCAAGCCGCCCTCTGGCTCGGCCGCGCCTGGTCCCTCATCGCCGACGCCATCGCGCTCGCCGCCCTCCCCCTCGGCTACCTCGCCGGGCTCGTCCTCTACCTCGTCCGCTCGCACGTGGGAGCGCACCCGCCCTCGGAACCGGCGCCCCTCGCGCCGGCCTTCGCGAGCGAGGCCGGCCGACCGGTGCCCGTGCCTCCGCTCGTCGAAGGGGGCGCGCGCGCCCTCCTTGCGGTCGTCCTCGTGGCCTTCCTCGCCTGGCTCGCGGCGCGCCTCCTCCGGCCGGCCCTCGAGCCGGCGGGCCCGCAGCCGGCCGGCGAGGAGCGCAGCCGCATCCCGAGGACCCGCGCCGAGAGCGCACCCGGGCCGCGGCTGGTCGCGGGACCGCCGTACCTGCCGGCCCGCCGCGCCCTCTGGCGCGTGAAGCGCGCGCTCGTCCAGGCCGGCTACCCGCGCGGGGAGTCGGCCTCAGCCATGCTGCGGCGCGCGGCGCATCTCGCCGCCGAAGCGGGCGGGGAACCGGGGAGCGGGGAGGCGTCCGCGCCCGAGGCCGCCGCCCTCGCGGAGGCGCTGCGGGCGGCCTACTGGCCCGAGCGCTACCGGGCGAAGAGCCCGGCAGCGGCGGCGGAGGGCGCAGAATCGGACGCCGCCTTCCTCGACCGCGCCGCCCGGCTCCTTGCGCGCGCCGTCCGGCGCGCGAGCCGCGAAGGGCGTACGCCGCGCGTCGCCGGCTGACGGGCCGCTCCCGCCTTCGCCGGCCGCGCCGGCCGGTTGCCGCGCCGGTCGAACCGTGGTTCGATACCCGTGGCGATGGCCAAGACGCGCCGACGCCCGGAGTCCCTCGCAAGCGAGCGCCGTCGGCGACGCCGCGTCGGCCTCACGCTCGCCGTCCTCGGCCTCGCGCTCGTCGGGCTCGTCGTCGTCCTCGCCGTCCGCGACCCGTCGCTCCGGGGCGGGGGTGCGAGCGCCCTGCCCTTCACGCTCCCGGACCAGGACGGCCGACCGGTGACGATCGCCGCCGACGGCCACCCGCTCGTCGTCGAGATCATGGCCACCTGGTGCCCGTACTGCGCGTACTTCGCCGCCTACGACCTGCCCGAGATCGCGCCCTTCGTCGCCTCTCAGGGCGGTCGCATCGTCGCCATCAACGCCACCGACCGGCTCGGCATCGGCACGCCCGGGGAGAAGGGGCAGCCGGGGAGCGGTCAGGACGGCTCGATGGCGCTTCCCACCGGCGACGCCCAGGCGGCCTACCAGGCGGAGATGCGCCGCTACGTCGAGGCGTACCCGGCCATGGCCCAGGTGACGTTCCTCTCGGACCCCGACCGGCGCGTAGCCGACCGGTTCCACTTCACCGGGTACCCGACCGTCGTGCTCATCGACGGCGCGGGCCGCGTCGTGGCCGCGCGAGGCGGGGTCGTCGAGCCGGACGACTTCCGTAGCTGGTTCCTCTCGTCCTTCGGAGGCAGCCGGTGAGCGGCCGGGCCGGGCTGCGCCGCCCGCTTGCGGCGCTTCTCCTTCTCGCGACGGCCGCCGTCTATGGGTACTCGGCCTGGACGAAGTGGGTCGACCCGGCCGGCTTCGCGCTCGCCCTCTCGGGCTACGGCTTCGGGCCCGGGGCCGTGGCCGCGCTCGGGCTCGCCGTTCCGGCCGGGGAGACGGCGCTCGCCCTCGCGCTGCTCCTCGCCTGGATCTGGACCCCCCGCCGGGTGCCGCTCCTCCTCTGGCTCGCGGCCGCCGGCTTCGTCGCCTTCACGGCCCTCATGAGCTGGGCGCTCGCCACGGGGCGAGGCGTCTCGGGCTGCGGCTGCTTCGGGGGCGCCGAGCCGGTCGGCCCGTGGGACGTCGTCCGCGACGTCCTCTTCCTCGCGCTCGCCGCGGCCGGCGCGCTGCTCTGGCCCAAGGCCGAGGCCGATCGGGCTTCGCCCGCCGAAGAGCCCGGCGGGGACGAGCCGGCCGTCGCCCCGGCCTCCCGCGGCGCGCGCGTCGGGTAGGCTATAGGAGGACGCCTCGCCGTCCCGGCGAGGGAGGTGGTCGGCGCGCCCCGCGAGATCTGGCTCGCCTTCTCGTTCCACCCGGCCGTCTGGGCGATCGTGCTCCTCCTCGCCGTCGGCTACGCGTCCCTCGTGCGCTTCTCCGACCGGCGGGCCGCGTCGTGGGGCCGCGACCCGCGCGCCCTCGGCCGTCCCGTCTGGTTCGCGCTCGGCCTCCTCACCCTGCTTTTGGCGCTGGAATCGCCGATCGACGAGATCGGCGAGCTCTTCCTCTTCTGGGTCCACATGTTCCAGCACATGCTGATCGCGTTCGTCGCGGCGCCGCTCCTCCTCCTCGGGCTCTCCGGCCGCTTCCCGCCGCTGCCGCGGTGGGTCGGCCGGCCGCTCCGCGAGCTCGTGCAGGGCGGGAGGCCAGCCGGCGGCTCCGCCCAAAGCCGCCCGTCCGTGGCACGCTCGCTCGCCGGCGCCCTCGCCTGGCGCGCGCTCGCGCTCTTCACCCACCCGGTCGCGGCCATCCTCGTCTTCAACGGCGTCTTCAGCGCCTACCACATCCCGTCGCTCTACCAGGCCGCCCTCGCCGACCCGGCCCTGCACGCGCTCGAGCACGCCGCCCTCCTCGTCACGGCGATGTTCACGTGGTGGCCCGTCGTCTCGCCGCTTCCCGAGCTGCCGCGCCTCTCGCCCCCGGCGCGGATGGTGTACGTGTTCGTCGACGGTCTCGGCATGACGCCCGTCTTCGCCGGCGTCACCTTCTCGAACGCCGTCGTCTACGACTGGTACGCGCACGCGCCGCGCATCATGGCGCTCACGCCGCTCGAGGACCAGCAGATGGGCGGGATCGTGATGAAGCTCCTCGGTGGCGCCGCCTTCCTCTTCGCCTTCCTCGAGGCGTTCTGGGCCTTCTGCCGCACGGACGCCGACGCGCGCGGCCCGCGCTTTCTCGGCGACGAGGCGGACGCCTCGCTCGTGCTCGAGGAGCGCGCGCACGCGGCCGCCCGCGCGCTCGCCGAGGGCGGCGGGGGGCGCAGGCGGCCGTGAGAGGCTCGGCGGCCCCGCGGAGCTCAGCCTCGCGCGCGCTCGGCTGGCTCCGGCGCGCCGCCTGGGCGGCGTTGGCCGCCTTCGCCCTCCTCACCTGGCAGGGCGGCGCCGGCGGCGCCTACGCCTACGAAGGGACCGACCTCGGGGGCGTGCCTGCGCCCGACTTCGCCCTCACGAACCAAGAGGGCGAGCGCGTCACCCTCGCCGACTACCGCGGCCGCGCCGTCCTCCTCACGTTCCTCGACGGCCACTGCAAGGACGTGTGCCCCGAGACGCTCCGAACGATGGCCGAGCTCGAGGCGCGGCTCGGCCGGGACGCGGCGCGCGTGGCCTTCGTCGCCGTCTCCGTCGACCCTTGGCTCGACGCCGTCGGGCGGCCGGCCTTCATCGCCTCCCAGCCGGGCAACGTCGCCCCCCGCGCCTGGGACTTCCTCACGGGGACCGAGGCCGAGCTCAAGCCCGTGTGGGACGCCTACCACGTCGCCGTCGTCGAGGAGCTCGTCGGCCGGTACGGCGTGAACGGCGAGCACGACACCGGTTTCTTCCTCATCGACCCGGCCGGCCGCGAACGGCTCTACATCGAGTCGGACGCCGACCCGGGGACGATCCTCCGCCAGATCCGCCGCGTGGCGGAGTTGGGCGGCTGATGCCGCCAGCGGATGGAGGCGGCCCGGCGCCCCGCCGGCGGCCGGGGCGGGCCTGGGTCGCGCTGGCCTTGGCCTGTCTTGCGCTCGCGGCGGCCGCCTGCGGCGGCGTGTCGGAGCGCGACTGGCGGACGGCCGTCGACGGGGCCGGGCGCGTCGCGTCGCTCATCCGGGCGGGGGACTACGGGGAGGCCCGGTCGCTCTGGCGCGAGGTCGACCCGGTCATCCACAAGGTCTACCCGCGGCTCGCCGAGCGCGACCCCGAGCTGGCCGGCCGCCTGTGGCACGAGATGGCCGTCGTCGAGCTCGGGTTCCTGCGCGGATCGTGGGACGAGGCGGCCGCCGCGGCCGAGGCGCTCCCCGCGCTCCTCACGGCGGCCAGGCGGGAACTCGCAGGCGGAGGCGGGTGAGGGCGGGGTGCCCGTGCGCGCAGAGCTGCCCGGTCCGTCCGAGGCCCCGGCCGTCGCCTGGCTCGGGGTGAGCCACGTCTTCCCGATGTCGCGGCGAGGTCGAGGCCGGGCGGCGCGCCCGGCGCTCGACGGCGTCGACCTGCGCGTCGCCATGGGCGAGTGGGTCTTCCTCGTCGGCCCCTCGGGCGCCGGCAAGACGACGCTCCTCCGCCTCGCCTACGGGGCGCTCCGGCCGACGCGAGGAGAAGTGCGGGTTTTGGGCGAGCCGGTCGGCGTCCGGCCCATCCACCTCCTGCGGCGCCGTCTCGGCCTCGTCTTCCAGTCGTTCGAGCTCCTGCCGGCGAAGACCGCCCTCGAGAACGTGGCCTACGGCGCCGAAGTGCTCGGCCGGCCGCCCGGGGAGGCGCGCCGGCTGGCCGAGGCGATGCTCTCGACCCTGGGCCTCGAGGACCTCGCGGACCGTTTCCCCAACGAGCTTTCGGCCGGCGAGCAACAGCGCGTCGGGATCGCGCGGGCCCTCATCCACCGGCCGGCCGTCGTCCTGGCCGACGAGCCGACCGGCAACCTCGACCTCGCCTCGGCGCGCGTCGTCTTCGAGGTCCTCTCCCGGATCCACCGCCTCTGGTCGCCGGCCGTCGTCGTCGCCACGCACTCGCGGGAGCTCTTGGCCTGGGGCGGTCACCGCGTCGTGCGCGTCGAGGGCGGCCGCATCGCCTCGGACGAGGGGGCGCGCATCCGGTGAGGCGCCCCCTCGGCCGTCCCAACCTGTGGCCCCTCTACTACGCGCTGCGCGACGCCCGCCTAGGCGCGGGCCGGAACCTCGTCGCCGCGGTCTCGGCCGTCCTCGTCGCAGCGTTCGCCGTATCCCTCGCCGCCCTCGTCTTCCTCGGCTCGGATGCGACGCGGTCGGCCGCCCGGCTCCTGCGCGAGCAGGCGGCCATGCGGGTCGTCCTGACGGAGCCGTCGGAGGCGACGTCGCCCGCCGGCCGCGCCGAGGCCGTCGCCCGGCGCATCCGGGCGCTACCCGGGGTCGCCTCGGCGCGCGTCGTCCCGCCGGAGGAGACGCTCGCCGCCCTCGAGGAGGCGTTCGGGGGGACGGTCGACCTCGGCCGCCTCTTCCCCGAGAACCCCTTCCCGCCGAGCGTGGCCGTCTTCCTCACCGGCCCGGACGAGGCGGGGGCGCTGGCCGCCCGGATCGCGCGCTGGCCCGAGGTGGACGAGGTCGTCTACGGCCAGAAGTACCTGCCGGCCGTCCTCGGCCTGGCCGACTTCCTGCGCCGGGCAGGCCTCGCGTCGGTCGTCGGCTTCGCGCTCCTCGGCTTGGCGGTGACGGTCGTCACCTGGCAGCTCGCCGTGCTCTCGCGCCTTGCCGAAGTGCGCGTGAAGGCCTGGATGGGCGTATCGCCCTGGGCGCTCGCCGGCCAGTTCGCGGCCGAGGGGGCGCTCCTCGGCCTGGCCGGAGGGGCGCTTGCGGCGATGGGCCTCGTCCTCGTCGTCCATCGCGTCGAGCTCGCCCTCGCCACCCTCCTCCCCTGGCCGCTCGCCCCACCCCGCTTCGGGCCGCTCGTCGTCCTCTGCCTCGCCTCGGGCACGGCCCTCGGCGCAGCCGGAGCGTCCCTCGCCCTGGCGCTTCTCGCCCGGCGGGAGGGGGTCTTCCGGTGAGGCGCCCTCTGGCAGTGCGGCCGGCCGCGTTCGCCCTCGCCCTCGCCGTGCTCGCTGCCGCGCTCGTCCCCGGCGGCTCGGCCGGGGCGCACATCACGGGCGTGTTCCTCTACTTCCTCAAGGACGTCCAGGGCCAGGCGGGCCAGTCGAGCCTCGACATCCTGAAGGCCCAGCTCGACGAGACGGACCGGCGCATCGCCGAGCTCGCCCCCCAGGTCGACGCCGCCCGGGCGAGGTACGAGGCCATGCTGCCCGAGGCGCGCCGGCGCGTCCTCTTCTACGGCCAGTACGCGGGCGAGGCGTTCCTCGCGGCCGTCTTCGGCGGCGGAGGCCCCGTCGACGCGCTGGCGAACCTCCAGATGGTGCGGGAGGTCGTCGGCCGCGACCTCGAGTCCCTCCGCGCGGCCGAGGCGGAGCTCGCCAAGCTCGAGGCCAAGGAGCGCGAGCTTCGGGGCTACCGCGACCTGGTCGCGGCGTTCGTCGAGGCCGAAAGGCGCCACCGCGAGGCGATCGCGGGCCGCTCGCCGCAGGAGCAGGAGCTCGCGCTCTACGGCATCTCGGAGAGCTGGGAGGAGATCCGCGCCGGCCCCCTGGCCGCGTACGTCCGCTTCGCGGAGCGCCGCATCTCCGGTTCGCCGGGGCTCGAAGGCGCCGTGACGCCGGTCGCGGCCGGCCGCTTCCGGCTCGACGAGGCGGCCTTCCAGCGGCTCGTCGGCGAGCCCGCCCTCGCCGGCCCGGGAGGGTCGCCGATCGAGGGCGTCTCCGACCTCGAGATCCTCCTGCGGGCGGATCACGTCTACGTCGTCGGAACCTTCTCGGTTCCGCTCGGCCGGCGCCAGGTCATCCTCGTCGGGCAGTTCGTGCGCGCGGGGCCGACGGCCGTCCGCTACCGCGTCGAGTACGCGCTCGTCGACGGCTACCTCGTCGACCCGGACGACCCCCAGATGCAGGAGGTCGTCGCCGACGAGACGATGCTCCGCATCGAGGCGCGGGAGCTCGACCCGGCCGCGCGCCTCCTCCAGTTCCAGCAGGACGACGGGGCCCTCTGGCTCTACACGAGGAGGTAGAGCGCGCGTGTACCGCCGGCGCCGGCAGGTCGTCGCGACGTCTTCTCGCGCTTCGTTCCGGCTCCTCCGGGCCGCCTTCGCGCTGGCGCTTCTCCTTTCGCTTGCGCCTCCCGCCCCTTCCGCCTCGGCGCACATCGCGAACGAGAAGACCGAGTTCCCCGACATCGGCGCCGCCCCCGAGGCGGGGGACATCGTGCTGCTCGTCGCGCTCGGCGTCGTCCCCGAGACGCCCGTCTTCGAGCCGGACGCGCGCCTCACTCGGCGCGACCTCGCGGCCTGGGCGGCCCTCGCGCACCGCCGGGCGCCGGGGGGCGAGGCGCCCGACCTCGCGGCCCTCGTCGCGGCGGGACGGCCGTACCTCCCGTCCCTCTCGGGGGACGCGACGCTCGCCGACGTCGACCGGGCGATCTTCGACGGCCGGCTCCGCCTCTCGGAGGAGGCGGGCGGCGCGGTCACGAAGGCGCAGGCGGCCGCCGTCATCGCGGACCACCTCGGCCCCGCCGAGCTCCGCTCCTTCGGCGTCGCGCCCGGCCCGACCGGGCCCGTCGCCGAGGTGCGCACGGAGACGACGCCCGACGGCGAGGCGAGCTACACGCTCGTCCTCGCTGGGAGGCCGTACCCGGTCTACGAGCACGCGCGCGTCGTCGGCCCGACCGACCTCACGCTCTGGGAGGGCGGGACCGTCGTACGCTCGTACCTTCAGGCCGGCTCGGAAGGCGGGGCCATCGTCTTCGCCGAGCTGGGGCCGCCCCCGTCGGAGGGCGCATCCGAGGCGGGGCCCGGCTCCCGGCCGCCCGAAGGGTCCTCGGCTGACGAGGGCCGGGCGGCCGGCGCCACGGGCAGTTCGCCGCTCCCCTGGCTTCTCGCCCTCGCGGGCCTTCTCGCCGTCCTCGCCGCCCTCGTCCTCGCGCGCCGGCCGCGCTAGCGACGCCTCACTCGACCGTGACGCTCTTCGCCAGGTTGCGCGGCTTGTCGACGGGGCTCCCCCGGCGCACGGCCGCGTGGTAGGCGAGCAGCTGGAGCGGGATGGCGGCGACGGCCGGCGCGAGAAGCGGGTGCGTGGGCGCGATCGCGAGGACGTCCCGGACGCTCTCGGGAAGGAGCGCGCGCGTCCCCTCGGCGCGCCGTCTCAAAGGCGCCGCCCCCGCGTCCGCGCCGGCCGGCCCGGCGGCCGCCGGGAGCAGAGGATCGGTGGCGACCGCGATGACCCACGCGCCCCGGGCCTCGACCTCGCGGATGTTGCTCGTCACCTTGTCCATGAGCTCCGGCTGCGTGGCCAGCGCCACGACCGGCACGCCCTCCGTGACGAGGGCGAGCGTGCCGTGCTTCAGCTCGCCGGCCGCGTAGGCCTCGGCGTGGATGTACGAGATCTCCTTGAGCTTCAGCTGCGCCTCCATCGCGGCGGCGTAGTCGAGCCCGCGCCCGATGAAGAACACGTCCTCGCACGTGGCAAGCCGCTTCGCGAGCTCGGCCGCGCGTCGGTCGGTCGCGAGCGCCTCCCGGCCGCGGTCGGGCAGGGCGAGGAGCTCGCGCCCCACCGCCAGCCGCGCCTCCTCGTCCATCGTCCCCCGCCTGGCCGCGAGCTCGAGCGCGAGGAGCGCGAGGCAGAGGATGGGGGTCGTGTACGCCTTCGTCGAGCAGACCGAGATCTCGGGGCCGGCGCGCATCGGGAGCACGGCGTCCGCCTCGCGCGCGATGATCGAGCCGACCGAGTTGACGATCGCGAGCGTCCCGGCGCCCAGCGCCTTCGCCTCGCGCAGGGCCGCGAGCGTGTCGATCGTCTCGCCCGACTGCGAGATCGCGATCGCGAGCGTGTCCTCGCCCACGAGCGGCTCGCGGTACCGGAACTCCGAGGCGACGTCGACCTCGACGGGCAGCTTGGCCCAGCGCTCGACGAGCGCCTTGCCGACGAGACCCGCGTGGTAGGCCGAACCGCAGGCGACGATCGCCACGCGCCGGAACTCGCGGGCCAGGAGCCGGGCCAAGGCTTCCTTCTCCCCGGAACCGGTCACCGAGATGAGCGCCGCCTCCTCGCGGCCCGCCTCGATCGCGGCCTCCCCCTCGGCCCGGCCGGCTTCCGCCGTGAGCCGCACGCGCCCTTCCCCGTCGACGCGGCCGGCGAGCGTGCGCCGCCAGGCGTCGGGCTGCTCGTGGATCTCCTTCAGCATGAAGTGCGGGTAGCCGCCGCGCTCGGCGAGCGCAAGGTCCCAGCTCACCGTGAACGGCCTGCGGTCGACGGGCCGGCCGCGGAGGTCGGAGAGGGCGACGCGGTCGACCCGGACGTCGGCCATGTCCCCGTCGGCCAAGGTGATCACGCGGCGCGTGTACGGGATGAGGGCCGGGATGTCGCTCGCCACGAAGTTCTCGCCTTCGCCGAGCCCGATGACGATCGGGCTCGCCTGGCGCACGACGACGATGCGGCCCGGCTCGCGGGCGCTCGCCACGACGAAGGCGAAGGCGCCCTTGAGCCGGGCGACGGCGAGGCGCACCGCCTCGGCCAGGTCGCCGCCGGCCGGCCCGTCCGGCCGATAGACCTCCTCGAGGAGGTGGGCGACGACCTCGGTGTCCGTCTCGGAGCGGAACCGGTGGCCGCGGCCCTCGAGCTCGCGGCGGAGCTCCCCCTCGTTCTCGATGATGCCGTTGTGGACGATCGCCACTTCCGAGCGCTCGTCGGTGTGCGGGTGCGCGTTCCGGTCGCTCGGGGCGCCGTGGGTCGCCCAGCGCGTGTGACCGATGGCCGTCGCCACGAGCCCGTCCGCCCCGGACGAGAGCCCGTCGAGGGCGGCCTCGAGCGCCTCGAGCGGGCCCTCGCGCTTGACGACCCGCACGCGCCCGTCCGCGACCACGCCGACGCCGGCCGAGTCGTACCCGCGGTACTCGAGCCGGCGCAAGGCCGAAAGGACCACGTCGAGCGGGCTGCGCGGCCCGACGTACCCGATGATGCCGCACATGTAGCGCCATCTCTCCCCGGCGCCGAGCCGGCCCAGCCCGGCCGGGCGCGGGCGGGCCCGGGCCCCGGCAGCCATCTCGGCGAAGATGGGACATCCTGCGCCCACCCGGGAAGGCACGGCGCCGTGCCGCCACCTGCCCGGCCCCTGTCCCGGCGATCGCTCGCCGGATTTCGGGCTTGGGGCTCACGACCGTGGCCGGCCGGGGGACCATCCGCCGAACGGTTCGATCAGTCCCCGCCTCGTCGACTCGCGCGAGCCGCGCGAGCCCTGGCGCTTCGTTCGAGCTCCCGGGCGACGTCCTGCGCGATCTCGTCCGCCCGCGCCCTCACCTCCCCTTCGTCCTCCCCTTCGACGAGGATGCGCACGACCGGTTCCGTGCCCGACGGCCGGACGACGACCCGGCCGCGGCCGGAAAGCGCCCGCCCCGCCTTCGCCTGGAGGGCGGCGAGCGCGTCGCGCTCGTCGTCCCCGATCCGCGCGCCCTCCGGCAGGCGCACGTTGCGGAGCGCCTGCGGCAGGCGCTCCCAGAGGCGCGCCGCCTCGCCCAGTGTACGCCCGCTGCGCCGGAGCGTGTCGAGGACGCGGAGCGCCGTGAGGGCCCCGTCGCCCGTGACGGCGAAGTCGCGGACGACGATGTGCCCCGAGGGCTCCCCGCCGAGCCGGAAGCCGCCCGCCTCCATCGCCTCCGCCACCTCGCGGTCGCCGACCGGCGCCCGGACGAGGGCGATGCCGTGGCGCGCGAGGAACCGCTCGAGGCCGAGGTTCGTCATCACCGTCCCGACGACGGCCGGACCGGGCAGGCGGCCCCGTTCGTGAAGGTCGAGCGCGAGGACGGCGAGGAGGCCGTCGCCGTCGACGATCTCGCCGCGCTCGTCGATGGCGAGGCAGCGGTCGCCGTCGCCGTCGAAGGCGAAGCCGCAGGCGAAGCGCCCCTCGCGCACGAGAGCCGCGAGCGCCCCCGGGTGCTCCGACCCGGCCCCCCGGTTGATGTTCTCGCCGTCCGGACGGTCGTGGAGGGACGTGACGCGGAGCCCCGCTCGCCGGAAGGCCTCGGGCGCCGTCCGAAACGCCGCCCCGTTCGCGCAGTCGAGCGCGACCCGCTCGCCGGCGAAGCGACCGCCCGCGGCCTCGACGAGGTGCTCGAGGTAGAGCTCGAGAAGCGCGTCGGCCCGCAAGCGGTCGGGGGCGAGAGGGAGCCCGCCTCCGCCCGCGTCCTTGGTCTCGCCCCAGTCGCCCGGGGCGTCGAGCTCCCTCTCGATAGACGCTTCGACGGCCTGGGCGAGCTTGCGACCCGCCCCGTCGAGGAACTTGATGCCGTTGTACTCCGCCGGGTTGTGCGAGGCCGAGACGACGGCGCCCAGCGCGAAGCCGGACCGGGGGACGAGGTGGGCCACGGCCGGCGTCGGCGCGACGCCGAGGCTCGCCGGGCCGAGCCCGCCGGCGGCGAGGCCGGCCGCCAACGCCTCCTCGAGCCACGGGCCCGAGGCGCGCGTGTCGCGGCCGAGAAGCACCCGCCCGCCCTCCGCGCCCGAGCCCGGCCCGAGGACGCGGGCGGCCGCCCGGCCGAGGCGGAAGGCCAGCTCCGCCGTGAGCTCATCGCCGGCCCGGCCGCGCACGCCGTCCGTGCCGAAGAGGCGGAGCTTCACGGCGCCTTCACGATCCGGGCCGAGACGGTCACCTCAGCGGGGTCGCTCGTCACCCCGGCGGGAAGGATGAGCCCGACCTTCGCCTCGAGGTCGGCGTCGCGACCCGCCACGTCGAGCGGCTGCGCGTAGACGGACGCGATCGCGTCGAGCGCCTCCTTCGGACCGGAAAGCCGCACTTCGGCCGGCTCGACCCCGACCCGCTCGACCCGGTACCCGGCCGCCGGCTCGCCCGCGAGGCTGGCCTCGACCGGGACGACCTTCTCGGCCCAGGCCGCGACGGGCACCGTGACGCGCGCCGTGGCCGGATCGAGCGCGACGCCTTCCACCGGGTCGCCGTCGGCGTCGACCGCCGTAAGCGGCGCGTCGACCGTCAGGTCGGCCTCGCGCCCCGCGACATCGGCCGTCGCCACGACCGACGCCACGGCCGCCACGGCCGCCGTCGGGCCGGACACCTCAACCGCTTCGGGGGTCGCGCGCGCCGCGCCGGCGCGGAAGCCGTCGGCCGGCTGGCCCGAGACGCGGACCGTCACCGGGACCTCGCGCGCCGAGACGGCCGCGAGGGTGACCGTCACGCGCTGCGGCTCGACGCTCACGAGCTGGACCTGCGCCGGCACGGCCACGTCGACGTTGAAGGCGAGCCGGCCGGCCTCGGCGTCGCGCAGGTCGACGAACGCGGCGAAGCTGCCGGGCCCGAGTCCGTCCGCGATCGTGGCCGGCGCGCGGAAGGTCACCGCCACGACCGGGGGGTCGAGCCGGGCCACGCTGAGGCCGTCGGGCAGGTGCCGCCACTCGACCGGCACGTTCTGCGCCGTGGCCTGGACCGGGGCGAGGGGCGAACTCCGCGGCGGCCCGACGACGTTCACCCAGAGGAGCACCGCGATGACGACCGAGGCGACCTTGATCCAGAGGTCCTCGCGCAGCCAGGCGCTAACGCGCCTCATGGGCGGCGTTCCTCCCGGAGCGGAAGAAGCCGAGCCCGGCCGGCTCGCGCGGCAAGAGGCGCTCGAGCAGCTCCCGCAGGTCCTGCGAGTCGAGGCCGCGGATGAGCTTCCCCGAGTGCGCGACGGCCACGTGGCCCGTCTCCTCGGAGACGACGATCGCGACCGCGTCGGAGTGCTCGCTGATGCCGACGGCGGCGCGGTGGCGGCTGCCGAGCTCCGTGGGCACGACGTGGCTTTCGGCGAGGGGGAGGAAGGTGGCCGCCGCCATCACGCGGTTGCCGCGGATGATGACGGCGCCGTCGTGCAGCGGCGTGTTCGGGATGAAGAGGTTGACGAGGAACTCGGCCGTGACGAGCCCATCGATCTTGATGCCGGTCTCGATGATGTCGCCGAGCCCCGTCTCGCGCTCGACCACCATGAGGGCGCCCGTCTTGTTGCGCGAAAGCGTCTCGGTCGCCCGCACGACCTCGTCGATCAAGTGCGCGACGTCCTCCGAGCCGAGCGCCGTGAGGGGCCGGAAGAACGAGCCGCGCCCCACCTGCTCGAGGGCGCGCCGCAACTCCGGCTGGAAGACGATCGGCACGGCGACGAAGAGCCCGACCCACACCTTGTCGAGGAGCCAGTGGAGCGCGTCGAGGCCGAGGAAGCCCGAGACCCAGTAGGCGACGACGATGACGACGAGCCCCCGGATGAGCTGGGTGGCGCGCGTACCCCGCACGAGGATGAGGACTCGGTAGACGAGGTAGGCGATGATGCCGATGTCGACGATGGCGCGGAGGACGCGGGTGACGTCGAGCTCCGCCAGAAAGTCGAGCACCGGCCGCCCCCTCCCGGCGCCTCCGCCTCAGACCGAGAGCCTCTCCCCCGCCGTGTAGTACGCGAGGCTCTCGAGTTCCAGGCCGAGGTCGATGTGCTGGACCTGGACGTGCGCCGGCACCTGGAGCTGCGCCGGCGCGAAGTTGAGGATCGCCTCGACGCCGGCCGCGACGAGCCTTTGGGCCGCCTCCTGCGCGGCCGGCGCCGGCACGGCCAGGATGGCCAGGCGGCAGCCCTTGGCCCGCACCGTCTCCTCGAGCCGCTCGACCGGTTCGACCGTCACCCCTTCGATCGACGTGCCGACCTTGTCGGGGGCGACGTCGAAGATGGCCTCGATGCGGACGGGATGCGGGCGCGTCAGGTTGTAGCGGGCGAGGGCCGTGCCGAGGTGGCCGGCGCCGACGAGCGCCGCCGGCACGACGCGGTGCAGGCCGAGGATGCGGCGGATGCGGTCGGCGAGCGTCCCGACGTCGTAGCCGACGCCGCGGGTGCCGAAGGCGCCGAAGTAGGCGAGGTCCTTGCGGATCTGCTCCGAGGTGAAGCCGGTCTGGCGCGCCAGCTCGGCCGAGGAGACGATCTCGACCCCGCGCTCGCCGGCCTCGTCGAGGGCGCGCAGGTAGACCGGAAGCCGCTTGATCGTCACGTCCGGGATGCGCGGCCGGCGGCCTGCCTCGCGGCTTGTGAGGCTCATCAGAACTCCCGCTCCACGAGCGCCAGGGCGAGCGCGTCGAGCGCGTCCCGCGCCGGACCCGGCGGAAGGGCGGCGAGGCCCTCGCGCCCCTCCTCCGCGTACCGGCGCGCCAGGTCGTAGCTGAAGCGGATGGCGTCGGCCTCGGCGAGACACTCCACGATCGATTCCATTTCCGCCTGACCCCAGGCCGTCTCCTCCAAGAGGCGCCGGAATCTCGGTCCCAGTTCCGGAAGGCTCAGGGCGTGCAGCACAGGGAGCGTGAGGACGCCCGAGCGCAGGTCCTTCGCGACCGGCTTCCCGAGCGCCTGCGGGTCGGCCGTGAAGTCGAGGAGGTCGTCGACGATCTGGTACCCCATGCCGACCCCCATGCCGTAGCGCCAGAGCGCGTCCTCCACGGCGCGGCCCGCCCCGGCCATGACGGCCGCGAGCCGGCAGCACTCGGCGATGAAGGCGGCCGTCTTCTGCCGCACGCGCTCGAAGTACTGCTCCTTCGTCTGGTCGAGGTCGTAGAGCGAGCGCTGCTCGGCCATCTCGCCCTGCGCCATCTCGAAGACGACGGCCGACATGAGCCGGAGCACGCGCCGGCCGGCCACGTCGGCCAGGATGGCGAAGGCGCGCGCGAAGAGGTAGTCGCCGACGATCACCCCCGTGTGCGCGCCCCATTTGCGGTGGACCGTCGGCCGGCCGCGCCGCTCCTCGGCCCCGTCGATGACGTCGTCGTGGACGAGCGTCGCCATGTGGATGCACTCGAGCGCGGCCGCCATGGGCACGGCCGGCTCGCCGGCCGGATCGGCCCCGCAGGCTTCCGCGGAGAGGAGGTGCAGGGCCGGTCGCAGGCGCTTGCCGCCGCTTCGCAGGAGGTGGGCGGACGCCTCGTAGAGGAACTCGTCGCCGGCGTCGAGGATCGCGTCGACGGTCCGCTCGACCTTCGCCATGGGGTCCGCGATGCGGGCCCACGCGCGCGAGGGGTCGAGGGCTCGGGGTCGGTCGCGGAGCCGAGCCTCATCGAGCATGCGATGCCATCTTCCTTCCCGCGCCGCCTGCGGGGCGCCCGGCCCCCCGCTCGCGCCCGCCGCCCTCGGCGAGCGCGACGAGCCGGGCCATCCGGTGGCGCACGCCCGACTTGCCGAGGGGCGGTCGCAGGAGCGCGCCCAGTTCGGCCAGACTCGCTTCAGGATACTCCAAACGAAGCCGCGCGAGGTCGGAGAGGGCCGCCGGGAGCGAGGAGAGGCCCCGGTCGGCGAGGAGGCGGCGCACGGCCTGGAGCTGGGCGGCGGCGGCGCGCGCCGCCTTGCGCATGTTGGCCGTGTCGGCGTTCACGAGCCGGTTCACGCGCCCGCGCACCTCGCGCCGCGCCCGTTCGTCCTCGAGCGCGAGAAGGGAGGGGCCGGCGCCGACGAGCCGCAGGAACTCGCCGATCTCCGCCGCGCTCTTCAGATAGACGCGCCAGGCACCGCGGCGGCGGCCGAAGGCGAACGCGACGCCGAACCCGGCCGCGACGTCGCGCGCAAGCCGGGCCGCCTCCTCGGAGGGAAGGACCATCTCGAGGTGCGGCGCGGCCCTCGGGTCGCTCACGGAGCCTCCTCCGAGGAAGAGGCCCGCGAGGAACGACCGGCGGGCGGCCCGCGTCCGGAGGATCCGCGCGAGGCGCGGCCGGCCGCGCGGCCCGACGAGCCCCGCCCGCCGCGCGACCGCCATGGCCGCCGGCCCCGCGGCCGCGACCGCCACCTCGACGCCCCGGCCGCCCGGCGGGCGCCGGGTGCGGGCCGCGGGGTCGAGCTCCCGGAAGAGCAGGACGGCCAGGCGGGCCACGGAGGCCGAACGCGTGCGCAGCCGGAGCGTCGGCGGGCGCGTTCCCGCGTCGACGCGGGCGCCGGCGAGCGCGAGGCCGTGGACGAGGGCCGCCCGGGCGGCCGGCGCCCTCGGCACCTGGCGCGCAAGCCGCGCCTTCGCCTCGGCCGCGAAGAGCGAGCGGCCCGGCGCCGTCACCCGGCTTCCCCTCGCGCCGTGCGCGCGAGCCGTTCGGCCAGCACGACCCGGTCGAAGAGGCGCGCCGCGTTCGCGAGGCCCCGGTCGAGGAGAAGGCGCATCACGGCGCGGGAGAGCCGCCTCGGGTCGTGGCGGATGAGGCCCTCGCTCGTCGCGAAGTCGCCCGCCACGACGACGAGCCCCCGCCGCCGCAGCGCCTCGGCGTCGACGGGCACCGGCTCCGAGCCGAGCGCCCGGTAGGCGCGCAGCCGCTCCTCGCCCAGAGGACCCTCGTGGACGATGACGGCGTCGATCGCGCCCGGGCCGAGGAGGGCCTCGACGGCCGCGAGGTGCTCGGCCGCCGTCATCCCGTCCGTCTCCCCCGGCTGCGTCATCACGTTGACGACGTAGACGCGGAGCGCCCGGCTGCGCCGGATCGCCTCGCGCAGGTCGGGGACGAGCAGGTTCGGCAGGACGCTCGTGTAGAGGCTGCCCGGCCCGAGCACGATCGCATCGGCCTCGCGCACGGCGGCGATCGCCTCGGGCAGGGCGCGGCAGTCGGGCGGGAGGAGCGCCAGCGACCGGATGCGCCGGCCTTCGCGGCCGGCGGCCACGATGGCCGTCTCCCCCACGACCGTGCGTCCGTCCGCGAACTCCGCCACAAGGCGCACGTCGGCGGCCGTCGACGGCAGGACCTGGCCGCGCACGGCGAGCACGCGGCTGGCCGCGCGCACCGCCTCCTCGAAGCTCCCCAGCGACTCGCAGAGCGCGCCGAGGAAGAGGTTGCCGAGCGAGTGGCCCTTGAGCGCCCCCCGCCCGAAGCGGTGTTGCAGGACGGCCTCCATGAGCGGCTCCGTGTCGGCCAAGGCGACGAGCGCGTTCCGCACGTCGCCGGGCGGCGGGATGCCGAGCTCGCCGCGAAGCCGCCCGGAGCTGCCGCCGTCGTCCGTCACCGTCACGATCGCCGTGATGTTGTACGTGTACTCCTTCGCGCCCTGGAGGAAGGCGGAGAGACCGGTGCCGCCCCCGACGGCGACGACGCGGGGGCCGCGGGGCAGATAGCGCCGCTCGTAGACGCGCTCCGCCAGCCCCCGCACCTCGCTCGGCGCGACGACGGCGAGGATCGAGCGGACGGCGCCGCGGGCGCCCACGACGACGAGGAGGAGCCCGGCGAGGGCGGCTAGGAGGCCGAGGGCCTCCGGGGCGAGGAAGCGCCCCGTAAGCGCGTAGGCGACTCGCGAGAGGACCGAGTCGGCCACGGCCAACACGTTCGTGTGGACGACGAGGCCCGCGCCCAGGGCGAGCAGCGCCACGCCCGCCGAGAAGAGGAGGAGCCAGCGCTTCACGCCCAACCCCGGGTAGAGCCAGCTGACGAGCCTCACGCCGGCTTCGCCGCCTCAGGCTTCAAGGGCGGCCTCGCGGTCGGAGTCACGGTGCTCGACGGCCACGGCGCGCCGGCTGCGCCGCAGGTGCTCGGCGAGGGCGTTGCCGATCACGACCGAGCGGTGGCGGCCGCCGGTGCACCCGATCGCGATCGTCACCTGCGCGCGGCCTTCCGCCTCGTAGAGAGGCAGGAGGAAGTCGAGGAAGCGCTCGAGGTGGTCGATGAACTCGCGCGCCGCCGGCCACTTGAGGACGTATTCCTCCACGCGCGCGTCCTCGCCGCCCAAAGGCCGCAGCGAGGGCACGTAGTGCGGATTGGGGAGGAAGCGCACGTCGAACACGAGGTCGGCGTCGCGGGGTAGCCCGTGCTTGAAGCCGAAGGTGACGATCGAGACGAACGGCCCCTGCCGGTCGCCGGCCTCGAAGAGCTCGCGCACGTGCGCCCGCAGGTCGCGCGGCCGGAACTCGCTCGTGTCGAGGATCCAGGTCGCGCGTCCGCGCAGGGGCTCGAGCCGACGCCGCTCCAGGCGGATGCCCTCGACGAGCCGCCCCTCGGGCGCGAGCGGGTGCGGCCGGCGCGTCTCCTTGAAGCGCGCGAGGAGCGCCTCGTCCGACGCCTCGAGGAACAGCACCTGGTACGGGTAGCCGGCTCGCTCGAGCTCGGCGAGGGCGCTCAGGGCGTCGTCGAAGAAGGCGCGACCGCGCACGTCGACGACGACCGCGACGCGCGCGATCCCCGTCCCGGGCGCGGCGCAGAGCTCGGCGATGCGCGGGAGCAGCGAGGGCGGCAGGTTGTCGACGCAGAAGAAGTCGAGGTCTTCGAACGCGCGCACGGCCTGCGTCTTGCCGGCGCCCGAGAGCCCGGTCACGATGACGAGCCGGAGGCTTCCGTCCGCGCCCCTCGCCCCCGCGCCCATTGTGCCACACGCCTTTGGCGGGAGGGGCGCGACGCGAAGGGGGCGAACCTGCCCCACAAGGCCTGCGGCCGGGGGAAGGCGGAGGGGCCAAAGCCATGTCGGCCATCGTCCACGTGCCGGGCGTCCTCGCCGCCTCGGCGCCCACGCCGCTCCCGCTCGCGCCGGCGTGGTGGGACGCGGCACCGGGCAGCGCGCCGAGCGAGGCCCTCTACCTCGCAGCCGGGCCGCGCGCCCGCGCGACCGCGCCGCTCGGCTTCCCGCGCCCGCACGACGTCGCGCTTCAGGTGGCCCGCGAGGCGCTTCGCGGCGCGCTCGCGCCCCCGGTCCTCGGCCCGGAGGAGGCGGCCCGGCGGGCGAGCGCCGCCCTGGCCGCGCGCCGGCGCGCGCCCGAGCCCCTCGCGGACGCGTACGCGGCGGCTCTCGGCGGCCTCGTCCGCATCTCGCGGGACGAGGCCGGCCGCCCGGCCGCGCGGCTCGACCCGGCCGGCTTCGAGGCCGTGGGGCGCGCCCTGGCCTCCCGGCTCGCCCTCTTCCGGCCGCCGCGACGCCCCGCGCCCGGCTGGGCGCGGCGGAGCGTGGCGCAGGCCTGGCTCGCCACGCGCGGTCGTCGTGCCCACCGCGCCTTCGGGGCGTGGGCGGAGGCGGCGGCCGAGGCGGCGGCGGCGGCGCCCGATGGGCTCCCCGAGGCCCTCGCGCGCGCGTGGCTTGCGCTCGCCGAGCTCCTCGCCGACGCCCCCGAGGCCGGGCCGGTGCGGGAGGACGTCGCGCGCGCCCGCGAGGCGGGCGCCGTCTCCGCCCTCGTCGACGACGGCGGCCGGCTCGCCCTCGCCCTCTTCCCCGCCGGCCTGGCCGACCCGTCCCGGAGGCTCCGCGCCCACGGCCTCCGACCGCTCCCCCTCCGCCCGGGCCCCACGGGGCGCGTCCTCCCCGCCTAGCGGCCGACGAGCCAGCTGACGACGCCGCTCACGAGGCTCACGGCGATCGAGGCGAAGACGGCCGCGAGGAAGCCCGAGACGGTCATGCCGGGCAGGAGCCAGGCGACGAGGACGAGCATGAGGGCGTTGACGACGAACGTGAAGAGGCCGAGGGTGGCGACGTTCAGGGGCAGCGTGAGCGCGAGGACGAGCGGGCGGATCACGGCGTTCACGATGCCGAGGAGCACGGCGGCGGCGACGGCCGTCCCGAGGTCGGCGAAGCGGACCCAGCCGGGGAAGACGTACGCCACCACGACGAGCGCGATCCCGTTCAAAAGCCACCGGAAGAGGATCGAGGGCACGAGGGCTCACCGCCTTCCCAGGGGGTCGTGTCGGCGCGGCCGCATGGCCGCCGGCCCAGCCGGGCATCCTGTGCCGGAGACGCTTCGCGGGGGGGACGCACGTGGCCTTCCAGCTCCAGCTGGGCCGCATGATGACGGGCGCGAACGCGATGTTCTGGTGGTGGGTGGTGGCGATCGCCGCGATCGCCGTCCTCGTCTGGTGGTGGGCCGCCTCGAACCGGTCGGCCCGCACGCTGGGGCCGCGGCCGGGCCGGACGGGCGAGGGCGGCTCCCCGGGACGGGAGGGCGCGAGGCGGGGCGAGGGCGAGCCGCCTCACTCGACGTAGATCTCGACCTCCTCGCCGTCGGCGCCCTTCACCTCGACGAGCTTGCCGTCCATGCCCTCGCGCACGAGGTCGAGGATCTCGTCGAGGTCGATCATCGCGCCGCCGATCGAGATGCCCCCTTGCGGGAGAAAGCCCTTCACGGCGTCGAGGAGCCTGAGGGGCACGTTGACGCTGACGCGCTCCTCGCCCGAGGAGACGCGGATGCGGAGCCAGCGCGAGGGGGCGCCCCCCTTGGCCGCCGCGGCCCGCGCCGGCTGGGGCCGGGGCGCGAGCGCGTCGAGGAGCTTGGCCGCCTCCTCCGCCGTCACCTTGCCCTCGGCCACCATGTTCAGGATGCGGAGACGCTCGTCATCCACCGGCCGCCACCTCCTCGCCCTCTTGGGACGTCGCCCGCAGGAGCCGCACGCTGCCGTTCCGCGTCTCCGCCGTGAGCCGGATGCGCGGCGACCCCTCCCGCCGCCCCTCCAGGTGGCGGCCGGCGCCTACCCGCGCCCCCGTGCCGAGCTCGGGGAACTCGCTCCGCACCGAGCCGGCGACGGTCCGGGCCGAGACGTCGAGGCCGCCCGTCTCGGGCAGGGCGACGCGGACCGAGCCGTTGGCCGTGCGCAGCGACACCTCGCGGTCGCGCGACGGCGCGTCGAGCTGGACGCGGACGGACCCGTTCGTCGTGCCGGCCGCGAGGTCGGCGTCGACGGCGCGGACGCGCACCGAGCCGTTCGTCGTGCGCGCCTCGACGGACCCGCCGCGCACGTCCGCGACTTCCACGCTCGCGTTCGTCGTCACGAGCGCGAGCGAGCGGCCCTCGGGCACGACGAGGCCCTGGCAGCCGAGCGAGCCGTTGCGGGACTCGACCCGGCCCGCGACCGGCACGCCCTTCGGGACGGCGATGCGGACGCGCATGCGCCGGACGCCCCAGGGGCCGCCTTGACCTGCGCCCTCGGCGACGACGAGCGTGCCGTCCCGCCATTCCACCTCCCCCATGGCCCGCGCCGCGGCCCGCGCCGCCTCCTCGGTCGCGGCCTGGGCGGCGCACTCGAGCCGCACGTGCACGTCGGGCCGATCCTCGCCCACCACCCGGACTGAGCCGTTGCGGATGGAGACGGCGAGCGTGAGGGGGCCGCCCTCGGGCGCCGCGTGCGACCACTCGCTCACCTCCTCGGCGCGCGGCCCGAAGGAGAAGAACGGGAAACCCAGGCGATGGACGCTCCGGGTGACGCGCTCGGCGATCTCCTCGCCGACCCGCTCCCAGCGCTCGCCTTCCGCCTGCAGGCGCTCGGCGATTTCCTGCGCGATGTCCGACACGTCCCGCACCCGCGCCGGCCGGCGGCCCTCCCCCGGCCGGTGCCGCAGCGACTCGCCCTCCTCGAAGCCCTCGAGCGCGTTGAGGAGCTCGACCGCCTCCTCGGCGGAGATCTTCCCGTCCTCGAGCATCTTCAGGATGAGGCGCCGCTCGTCGTCCACGGTCATCGCCCCCTCAGGCGGTCGATCGCCTCGCGCGCCGTGATGGCCCCCCGGCTCAGCTCTTCCAAGACCTGCAGGCGCTCCTCGCGCGAGAGGCCGGGCTCGCCGCGCGGCTTTTGCGCCTCGCGGGCCTTCTCCGGGTAGCCGAGCGCCTCGACGAGCCCGTCGAGTCGGCTCCGCACCGCCGGGTAGGAGAGCCCCATGTCGCGCTCGACCTCGCGGATGTTGCCGCGGTTCCTCACGAAGATCTCGAGGAACTCCCACTGCTCGGGCGTGAGAGCGGCGAAGCGGCCGAGGAGGAAGCGGCCGCGAATCGTCGTGTCGCAGCTGCGGCAGGCGAGCTCGGTCACCTCGAGCGGCTCGCCGCAGACAGGACAACGCCCGAGAAGCCCCCGCTGCGCCACCCGACCGCCCCCCTTGTCCCGGCGGCCGTCGAGCCGCCTTGTGACGCGAGCGTACACCCGCGGATGAACACCGTCAATATCGATATTGAACTATCTCATCTCTCGTGTGAGATGTTCGACGATGCGCTCGGCCAGTGCGCGCGGGATGCCGGGGACGGCCGCGACGGCCTCGGGTCCGGCGGCGACGATCGCCTCGGCCGAACCGAAGGCGCGCACGAGCGCCCGCCGGCGGCGCGGACCGACTCCCGGGATCTCGTCGAGCAGCGATCGCAGCGCCCCCTGGGAGCGGAGGCTCCGGTGGTAGGCGACGCCGAAGCGGTGGGCCTCGTCGCGGACCTGCTGCAGGAGGCGCAAGGCCGCCGACTCGCGGGGCAGCGCGAGGGGGCGCGGGTCGCCCGGGCGGAATACGAGCTCCTCGCCCTTGGCGAGCGCGATCGCCGGCAGGTCGCCGAGACCCAAAGACCGCAGGACGGTGAGCGCCGCCGAGAGCTGGCCGCGACCGCCGTCGATGACGACGAGGTCGGGAAGCCGCGCCCACTTGGCGTCGGCGCCCTCGGGGCGCGGGCCGCCTTCCGCCGCGGCGCGCGCCGCGAGCGCGCGCCGGAAGCGGCGGCCCAAAACCTCGCGCAGCGACTGGAAGTCGTCGGGGCGGCCGACGACCGACTGGATGCGGAAGCGCCGGTACTCTCCCGGCGCGAGCCGGCCGTCCTCGGCGACCGTCATGGCGGCGACGATGTGGCTGCCCTGCACGTTCGAGACGTCGTAGCACTCGATGCGACGGGGCGGGCCGGCGAGGCCCAGGACGCGCGCCAGCTCCGCCATCGCCTCCTCCGCGCCGGCCTCGGCGCGGTCGCGCCGCCAGAGCTCGGCCGCGAGCCTCTCGCGCGCGTTCTCCCGCACGCGCTCCATGAGGCGCCGGGCCTCGCCCCGCCGCGGGCGGCGGATCGTGACGCGGGCGCCCCGCCGCTCGGCGAGGTAGGCGGCGAGCGCCCGCACCTCGCCCACGTCCGGCTCGACGTCGACGAGGACCTCGCGCGGCACGGGGGCGCCGCCCTCGTAGTACTGCTTGAGGAAGGCGGCCAGGATCTCGCCGGGCGACCCGGCCAGCCCGGCGTCGAGGACGAACGAGGCGCCGCCCTCGACGCGCCCTTCGCGCACGAAGAAGACCTGCGCGACGGCCAGGTCGCCCTCCCGGGCGATCGCGACCAGGTCGCGGTCGGCCACGGTGCGCAGCACGGCGTTCTGGCCCTCGCGCAGGGCCGCGAGCGCCCGGATGCGGTCGCGCAGCTCGGCCGCCCGCTCGAAGGCGAGCGACTCGGCCGCATCCTGCATCTGACGCTCGAGCTCCCCGAGGACGGAGGCGTCCTGCCCCTCGAGGAAGGCGACGAGCTGGCCGACGGTGCGGGCGTAGGCCGCCTCGTCGACGTAGCCGACGCAGGGCGCCGGGCAGCGGCCGATGTGGTAGTAGAGGCACGGCCGGCCGCCCTGCCGGAGGCGCCGGTCGCTGCAGGTGCGGTACGGGAAGGCGCGGCGCAGGATCGACATCGTCTGGCGGACGGCCGTCGCGTCGGTGAAGGGGCCGAAATAGCGGGCGCCGTCGTCGCGCCGGTTCCGGACGAGCTGGAGCCTGGGCCACGGCTCGCGCGGGTCGATGCGCAGCCAGGGGTACTGCTTGTCGTCGCGCAGGCGGACGTTGTAGCGCGGCCGGTGGCGCTTGATGAGGTTGCTCTCGAGGACGAGCGCCTCGACCTCGTTCGCGCACACGATCGTCTCGATCGAGGCTACCTGGCGCACGAGCACGGCCACCTTGCCCTCGTCCGCCCGCGAGGCGTGCCAGTACGAGCGGACGCGCGAGCGCAAGGAGCCCGCCTTGCCGACGTAGATCACCTGGCCGCGCGCGTCGCGGTAGACGTACACGCCCGGCTTGTCGGGAAGGCGCGCGAGCGCCTCGCGCACGGCGCGAGGCGGCCCGTCCGGACGAAGCTCCGTCGCCTCGGCCTTCACGCGCCGATCGTAGCACCGGCCGCGGGCGGCGAGCCCGGCCGGCCGGCTCCCCCCGGCCGGAGGCGGGCAGACTCGACGGCGGAGGGCGCGTCCGTGCACGCCTCGACCCTCGCCATCGGGCTCGGCGTCGCCGCCGGCCTCTTCGAGCGAGCCTACTTCCTCTGGGCCGACGTGCGGCAGTTCCCCACCTACCCGCACAACCGCGTGATCCACTTCTTCCTCGGCTTCGTGGCGGCCATGCTGGGGGCGCTGGCCGTCCCGGCCATCGCCACCCACAACTTCATCGCCGGCGTCTTCCTGGCGGCCGGCGCCCAGCAGTTCCACGCCGTGCGCACGGTCGAGCGGCGCATGCTGGCCGAGCTCGACCGGAGCGAGCCCGTGCCGCGCGGCCCGGCCTACGTCGAGGCGATCGCGATGGGCTTCGAGGCCCGCAACTACACCGTCGTCCTCACGTCGCTCGCCACGAGCTTCGCCGCCTGGCTCTGGGGCTGGCCGGCCGGGATCGCCACGGCCCTCGCCGCCGTCCTCGTCGCCGAGTGGGTGCTCGGCTTCCCGACGGTCGGCGAGGTGGCGACGGTCGAGCCGCTTGCGCCGCGCGTCGAGGGCGACGCCGTCGTCTTCGGGACGGCGCGCGTCGTCCTTCCGCGCGAGGCCCCTGTCCCGTCCTCGGCTGTGCGTGCGCTCCGGCTCTCCCCGCGCCGGCCTGGCGACCGGCTCGCGCTGTGCGCCCCGGGCCAGATCCAGCTCATCCTCTTCGAGGTGGCCGCCGCGGCCGGCATCCTGCATCCGGGCATCGAGGCCTGCCTGCCGAAGGCCCACTTCGACCCGGGCTCGGCGAGCCTCATCGTCACCTACGTCCCGGCCGACCCCGAATTCGACTCGGCGCTCGCCGCCGTGCGCCACGCGATGCTCCTCCAGCCGGCCGCCCGCCGCGTGCGCCGCCTGGGCCGCCGGCCCCGCGTGTGAGGGCCGCTTGCGGCGCGCTCCCTCGCTCAGCCGAACCAGCCCCGCCAGCGGAGGTAGCCGAAGAGCCCGAGCATCATCGCGGACATGAGGCCGAGCGCGAACTCGTAGCCGTGCGGCCAGGCGTACTCGGGGATGCGGAAGTTCATGCCGTAGATGCTCGCGACGAGCGTCGTCGGCAGCGTGAAGGTCGAGATCACCGTGAGCACCTTCATGATGTCGTTCTGGCGGTCGTTGTGGATGGTCGTGTGCGCCTCGAGCGTCTCCCGGAGCGAGAGGCGGACGTCCTCGACGTCGTCGATGAGCTGCTGGAGTCGGTCGGCGAGGTCGTCGAAGAAGGGGCGCCACGCCTCGCCCAGGAGCGGGAAGTGCGGCGAGCGCAGGAGTTCGAGGGCCGCGCGCGCCGGCCCCAGCACGTGGCGCAGGCGCAGGGCCTCCTCGCGCACGGAAAGGACCCGGTAGAAGAAGGGGCGCGGCGGCGGCTCCTGCAGCCGGTCCGACATCGCCTCGGCCACGCGGGCGAGCTCCTGGGCGAGCGCCTCGAACTGGCCGACCGCCTGCTCGAGGAGGCCATGGAGGACGGCGTCGCGCGCGGACCGGCCGCTTTCGGGCTCCGGGGTCGGCCGGAGGCCGGGCCGGTGGACGGTGAGAAGGCCGCCGGGCCAGAGGAGGAGCCCGAAGGGCGTCGGCGCGAGGCGACCCCGCTCGTCCCGCGCCGGCCAGAGGAAGGCCAGGTACACGGCGTCCCGCTCGGCCGTGACCCTCGGCCGCTCGAAGGGCCGGCCGAGGCGGCGGGCGACGACCTCCGGCAAACGGCCGAGCCGAGGGGCGACGGCCGGGTGGCGGCCGAGGTCGGCCTCCGGCCCCTCGGGGAGCGCGGCGTCGATCCAGACGAGGCCGTCGGCGAGCGCCCGCTCGCGGACGGCCGGCCCCTCGTCCGTCACCCGCCGCTCCCTTGCCCGAGCCGCGGGCCCGTCGCCGGGCTCTGGCCGCGGGGCGCCATGTCGGCCGTCACGGGCGAGACGACGAAGACGGCCTTGAAGGCCCGCCAGTCGAAGGGCAGAAGCGGCCAGAGGTAGGGGACGCCGAGCGAGTCGGTCGAGACGGCGAGCGCGAGGAGGAGGAGGGCGCCGAGGACGAGGCCTGGGAGCCGGAGGAGCCCGACGAGGACGAGGAGCGCGAGGCGGAAGAGGCGCGCCACGATGCCCATCTCGACCGACGAGATCGCGAAGTTGAGGATCGTCGCGAAGCCCATCACGACGAGCACCTCGGGCGTGAAGAGCCCCACCCTCGTCACGGCGTCGCCGACGATGATGGCGCCCACGATCGTCATGGCCGAGGTGATCGAGGTGGGCGTGTTCAGGACGGCGCGGCGGATGAGCTCGATCGCCACCTCGGCCAGCACGAACTGGCCCGTGAGCGAGAGCCCCGTCGGCGGCTGGCGCGGGCCGACGAAATGGAGCGCCGGCGGCAGGTAGCGCGGCTCGAGGGCGCCGAGCAGCCAGAGCGGCGGGAGGAACACGGCGAAGAAGCCGGCGAGCAGCGAGACCCAGCGCATGTAGGTGGCCGCGAGCGGCCCGACGTGGAAGTCCTCGGCATGCGGGACGTGCGTGAAGAGCGGCGCGGGCACGACGATCGCGTTCGGCGAGGTGTCGACGATGACGACGACGCGGCCTTCGACGACGTTCGCGGCGGCGAGGTCGGCCCGCTCCGTGAAGCGCACCGTCGGCAGCGGGTTCCACG
Organism: Clostridia bacterium; assembly: GCA_019689585.1. GTDB lineage: Bacteria > Bacillota > Sulfobacillia > RBS10-35 > JADGHG01 > JADGHG01. Next base: position 8,863 of record JADGHG010000004.1, on the reverse strand, counting down.
GGTGGCGCGAGAGGAGATTGGCGACGGCGCGCTCCGCGCTCGTCACGTTGCGCACGTCGGCGTCGGCGAGGCGCGCCCGCACGCGCGCGAGCAGCTCCGCGTCGACGACCCCGGCCAGGTAGCAGAGGGCGACGTCCGTCCGCGAGTGGCGACCGAGGTGGATGATCTCGCAGCGCATGCGCGGGTCGCGCAGGCGGCGGCGGATGAGCGTCGTGTTGTAGAGGAGCGTCTCGACGAAGCCGTCGTGGGGCCCGAGGATCACCTTCTCCGTCTCGGGCGTGTTGGGCATGCGGGCCGGGTAGATGCGCGTGTCGACGACGACGCCCGCGTCGCAGCCGTCGATGAGGAGGCCGGTCGGCCCGGAGAGCACGTTCGTGACGAAGTCGTCGATCGTGCGCACGACGCTGCAGGCCGGGAGCGTGACGCGCTCGTGGACGATGCGCCGCACGGCCTCGGCGCCCGGCCGGCCGCCGCCGAGCTCGGCGAGCGTCCGCAGCACCTGGAGCACCGTGCGGGCCTCGAAGAAGCCGTTGATGACGAAGACGTGCACCCTCACGCCGCGGAAGTCGTACGACTCGCTCAGGATGTCGTACGACTCGCGGACGCCCAGCAGTTCCTCGATGTAGCGCACGTTGGCCTCGAGCTCGCTCGAGATGTAGCGCCGGACGCGGTCGATCGAGGCCGCGCTCGCGACGGCCCGAGCCTGGCCGTCGGCCGGCAAGGCCGCCCGGAAGGGCGGGCGCTCGCGGGGGGCCACGCGCTCTCCGCCTCCGCGCGGCATTGTTCCCGCCGCGGGCGGCTTCTAGACTGGACTTGTGCGCGCGACCGCCGTCCCCGCCCTCCGCTTCGGCCTCGAAGAAGAGGTCTTCCTCACGTACCCGGACCGGCCCACGCTCGACGGGTTCTGGCCGCTCGCGCGCCTCCTCTGGAGCGACCCCCACAGCTGGTACGCGCGCACGGCCTCGAACTTCGCGCGCGGCCGCGACCGCGCCCTCTGCCTCATGAGCGGCGTCGAGATCGCGACGGCGCCCGCGCCCTCGCCGGACGAGGCCGTCTCGGCCCTGGCGCTCGCGCGCCGGGCCCTGGCCGAGCGGACCGACGGTTGGATGGTCGCCATGGGGGCCCTGCCCGGGCTCCTCCTGCCGACGAACACCTGCGGCCTGCACGTCCACGTGGGCGGTCTCCCCGACCGGCTCGCCGCCTACCGGCGCCTCGCGCGCTTTTTGCCGCTCATCCTCTGCGCGCTGCAAAACTCGCCGGACGGAAGGCGGCCGTCGTACCGCCTCGCGCGCTCCTACGCGATCGGCCCCCTCACGGGCGACCCGGCCGACCGCTTCCAGGACCTCATCCTGCCGCGGCGGCTGCCGACGGTCGAGATCCGCGCCTTCGACAGCACCGCGGACCTCGCCCGCATCGGCGCGGTGCTCCGCGCGGTCGAGGCGATCGTCTCCCGGGCCCCGGACGCCCCCCTCGACGTCGGCGCCTACGCGCGCCTTCGGGCCGCCGTGGCGGAGCGCGGCTACGGCCCTCACGTGCGGCCTCTCTACCTCGAGCTCCGGCGCCTTGTCGAGGTCGACGAAGAGCTCTTTCGGACGCCGCCGGCCGGGGAGGTCGTCCGGCTCCTTGGGGGCCACGACCCGGCCGCGCCCCCGCGCGAGGCCCTCCTCTCGCTCTTTTCGGAGCTCGATCGCCGCTATCGCGCCTCGGCCGGGCTCGGCGGCGCCGAGGCGCCCGGGGCTCGGCGACCGCGCCGGGCGCCGAGCCGGGCCGGCGCGGCCGGCCGGCCGCCCAGGCCGTCGCCTCCTAGGGCGGCGCTCGGCCTCGTCGCCTACGGCCTGCCGAAGCTCCCCTACGTCGCGTGGAAGGCCTGGGTCGAGAACGGCGGCCGGCTCGCGTGACCGCTTTCCTCGTCGCCGCGGCGCTCTTCGTCCTCGCCGTCCTCGGGGCGCTCACGTACCTCCGCCGCGTCTGGTTCTTCCGCGACCCGGTCCGGGTGCCCCCCGTCGAGCCGGGCCTCGTCGTCTCCCCGGCCGACGGGCGCGTCGTCTACCTCCGCCGGGTCGAGGGCGGCGAAGTGTGGAGCGAGAAGCTCGGCCGGGCGATCCGGGTGCGCGAGATCCTCCGCGACGAGTGGTCGGCCGACGGCTGGCTCCTCGGCATCTACATGTCGCCCCTCGACGTGCACTATAACTACGCGCCGATCGAAGGGGTGGTGGAGCGCGTCGTGCACACGTCCGCCGCCCGCAACTGGCCGATGGTCGACCTCTGGGAGTACGTCCGCCTCACCTACCTGCGCCGCGCCGTCGACCTCTTCGCGCACCGCTTCCACCTCGAGAACGAGCGGAACACCGTCTTCCTCAGAGGCACGGGCCCGGCCGACGGCATCCGCCTCGCGCTCGTCGAGATCGCCGACCTCTACGTGAACAAGATCGAGTGCCGCGTCGAGCCCGGCCAGACGGTGCGCTGCGGCGAGAAGCTCTCCTTCATCCGGCGCGGGAGCCAGGTCGACGTCTACTTCGACCGGCCGGACGTCGAGTTCCTCGTGCGCGTGGGCCAGCAGGTCTACGGCGCGAAGACGCCCCTCGCGCGCGTCGCGGGCCAGGCGGCGGGTGGCGGCCCGTGCTGAACTGGCTCTTCGGGCTGCCGCTGGTCGCCCTGCTCGCCGTGCTCGCCCTCGCCCTCTTCCTCGAAGGCACGGGCCTTCCCGGCGTCGTCGTCGAACCCTTCTTCCTGGCGACCGGCATCCTCGTGAGCGCGGGCAAGGCGACGTTCACCTCCGCATGGCTCGCCGCCGCCCTCGGGAACTTCCTCGGCGCCCTCGCCGGCTACAAGGTCGGCGAGCTCTGGCTCCCCGGCCTCCTACGGCACGTCGGTCCGCGCCTCGGCCTCTCCCCGCGCCGGCTCGGGCGGGCGCACGCCTGGTTCCGGCGGTACGGCGCGTGGACCGTGTTCATCGGTCGATGGTTCGGATTGATCCGAACGCCTGCGATTCTCTTGGCCGGCTCGTCCCGCCTCCACTTCGGCGCCTACGCGGCGGCGTCGGCCGCGGCCGCCCTCACCTGGACGGGCGCCTATCAGCTGGCCTTCACGCTCCTCGGCCGCACGGCCCTCTCGCTCCTTGCGAAGGGAGCGGGCTGGCTCGCGCTCGGCCTCGTCCTCGCGCTCGCAGCCGCCTGGCTCGGCTGGCGCCTCGCCGGGAGAAGGCGCGAGCGAGAGGGCGCGGAGCCGGGCGAAGGCGGCGCGGCCGGCCCGTCCCCGGGCCTCGGGCGCAGGGCGGACGAAAAGCCTGTCGCCCGGCCGAGCCGGCGCGCCCGGCGTCTACCTCGCCGGCCGCTCCGCGGCCTTGGCGGCGAGCGCGGCCTCGCCACGGGCCGCATCCTCCTCCTCGCCGCGCTCGCGCTCGCCGTCCTCGGCTCGCCCTTTCTCTACACCGCCTACGAGCTCCGGGCCGATTCCGAGGCTCCGCTGCCGGCAAGCCTCCTGCCGGCCCCCTCGGCCGCGACGAGGCTCCTCGTCGTCGCGCCGCACCCGGACGACGAGACGCTCGGGGCCGGAGGCATCATCCAGCGCACGCTCGCCGCCGGCGGGCAGGCGACGGTCGTGGTCCTCACGGCCGGCGACGCCTTCCGGCGCGCGGCCCTCGACCTCTCGGGCCACGTCGAGCCCTCGCCCCGCGACTACCTCGCCCTCGGCGAGCGCCGCCTGGGCGAGTCGCGGGCGGCCGCCGCCATCCTCGGGCTCCGCCGCGAGGACGTCGTCCTCCTCGGCTTCCCCGACCAGGGCCTTCTGCCGATCTGGGACCGCTTCTGGGACCCGGCCCATCCGTACCGGAGCCCCCGCACGGGCGCCGACCGCGTGCCCTACCCGCTCCCCGACCAGGGAACCCCCTACGACGCCCCGGACCTGGTCGAGCTCCTCTGGGACGTCGTCCGGGCGGCCCGGCCGACGGTCGTCGTCGCGCCCTACCCGCTCGACGGCCACCCCGACCACCGCGCCGCCTACGATTTCGCCCTCTTCGCGCTCGCGCGCGCGGGGCGGCCCGACCTGCCGCTCCTCACGTACGTCGTGCACCACGGCATGTGGCCCGGCCGCCTCGGCGCCCGGCCGGCCTCGCCGCTCGCGCCGCCGCCCGACCTCGTCCGGCGCACGGCCTGGGTGCGCCTCGGCCTGACGACGGCCGAGGCCGACCGGAAGCTCAGGGCGATCGAGGCCTACAGCTCGCAGATGCGCGTGATGGGGCCGTGGCTCGAATCGTTCGCCCGCACGGACGAGGTCTTCTCGCCGGTGCGCGAGGCGTCGCTCGCCCGGGCCGCGCTCGAGCTCCCCGTCCTGCCGGCCTCGCTCAAGGCGCGGCTCGACCGCGGCGCCTCGCTCGTGGGTGCACGCGTCCTCGCCCGGGACGGTCGCCTTCGCGTCGAGCTCCGGCTCGCCGGCCCGCCCGACCCGCGCCGGGAGTACCGCGTGCGCCTCTGGGCCTTCGCCGGCGGGGCGCCCCAAGGCTACCTCGCCGTCTGGCGGGCGGGGGAGGTCGCCGTCCGCCCGCTCGCGCCGGGCGAGCCGGCCTGGCCCCTCGCCCAGCCGGTGACGGTGACGGCCGACGGCGACGTCGTCGCCTTCGACGTCCCGCTCGACCGGGTCGCGCCCTCGGGCGCCCCGGGCCGCGCCGTCCTCGTCTCGGTCGAGACGGGCGACGCCGGCTCGGCGCTCGACCGAAGCGCCTTCTCGCTCGCGTCGCTCCCCTAGCCCCCACGCCCGCGCCGGGGCGGCCCGCTCGCGCCTTCAGGCCCTCGCCGCCGCCATCCGGTCCCGCTCGAGGACGCGCCGCAGGAACCGGCCGGTGTGGGAGGCCGGGTTGGCCGCCACCTCCTCGGGGCTGCCCTCGGCGACGACCATCCCCCCGGCCGCGCCGCCCTCGGGGCCGAGGTCGATGATCCAGTCGGCCGTCTTGATCACGTCCAGGTTGTGCTCGATGACGACGACCGTGTCCCCCTCGCGCACGAAGCGGTGCAAGACGGAAAGGAGCTTGGCGATGTCGGCCGCGTGCAGGCCGGTCGTCGGCTCGTCGAGGATGTAGATCGTCCCGCCGTCGCTCCGCCGCGAGAGCTCCGTGGCGAGCTTCACCCGCTGCGCCTCGCCGCCCGAGAGCGTCGTCGCCGGCTGGCCGAGCCGGATGTAGCCGAGGCCGACGTCGTAGAGCGTCTCCAGCTTCCGCCGGATGAGGGGGAGCGGCTCGAAGAACGCGAGCGCCTCCTCGACCGTCATCTCGAGCACGTCGGCGATCGTCCGCCCCTTGTACCGGACTTCCAGCGTCTCGCGATTGTAGCGCCGGCCCTTGCAGACCTCGCAGGGGACGTACACGTCCGGCAGGAAGTGCATCTCGATGCGCAGGATGCCGTCGCCCCGGCAGGCCTCGCAGCGGCCGCCGCGCACGTTGAAGCTGAAGCGACCCTTGGCGTACCCCCGCGCCCGCGCCTCGCGGGTGAGCGCGAACACCTCCCGGATGTGGTCGAAGACGCCCGTGTAGGTCGCCGGGTTCGACCGCGGCGTGCGGCCGATCGGCGCCTGGTCGATGAGCACCACCTTGCGCAGGTGCTCGAGCCCCTCGATCGCGCGATGGCGCCCCGGCTTGGGCCCGCGCGCGCCGTTCAAGGCGATCGCGAGCGCGCGGTAGAGGATCTCGTCGACGAGCGTGCTCTTGCCGGACCCCGACACGCCCGTCACGCAGATGAAGAGGCCGAGGGGGAAGCGCACGTCGACGTCCTTCAGGTTGTGCTCCGTCGCCCCGCGCACGATGAGGGCGCGCGGGCCCGGGCGGCGCCGCTTCTCGGGGGCCGGCGTCGGGATGGCGAGCCGGCCCGAGAGATAGGCGCCCGTGAGCGAGGCCTCGCAGGCGGCGACCTCCTCGGGCCGTCCGGCCACGACGACGCGCCCGCCGTGGGCGCCGGCGCCCGGCCCGATGTCGACGACCCAGTCGGCGGCCCGGATCGTCTCCTCGTCGTGCTCGACGACGATGAGCGTGTTCCCGAGGTCGCGCAGCCGTTTCAAGGTGGCGATGAGCTTCTCGTTGTCGCGGGGATGGAGGCCGATGCTCGGCTCGTCGAGGATGTAGAGGACGCCGACGAGGCCCGAGCCGATCTGCGTCGCGAGCCGGATGCGCTGCGCCTCGCCGCCCGAGAGCGACCCGGCCGGCCGGTCGAGCGTGAGGTAGTCGAGCCCGACGTCGGCGAGGAAGCCGAGCCGCGCCTCGATCTCGCGGACGACGAGGCGGGCGATCGCCCACTCCCGGGCCGTGAGCTCCCGCGCCAGCCGCCGGAAGAAGGCGAGCGCCTCGCTCACCGAGAGCGCCGTCACCTCGGCGATGTTGCGGCCGCCGACCGTCACGGCGAGCGACTCCCGGCGCAGCCGCCGGCCGCCGCAGGCCGGGCAGGGCCGGCTCCGCATGAAGGCCAGAAGCTCCTCGCGCTCGGCGTCGGAGGTGCTCTCCCGAAAGCGGCGGTCGACGTTCGCGAGCACGCCCTCGAAGCGGACGTCGCGCACGCGCGTCCGGCCGAAGCGGTTCCGGTAGCGGAAGCGGACGAGCTCTGGCGCGCCGTAGAGGAGGACGGCGAGGAAGTCCGGCTGCTCCGCGAGCGGCCGGTCGGTGCGGAAGCCGAAGGCGTCGGCGACGGCCTGCACGAGCTGGGGATAGTAGGTGCTCCCCGGCCGCGACCAGGGGGCGACGGCGCCTTCGGCGACCGACTTCGTGCGGTCGGGGATGACGAGATCCGGGTCGGGCTCCATGCGGTACCCGAGGCCGGTGCACTCCGGGCAGGCGCCGAAGGGGCTGTTGAACGAGAACATCCGGGGCGAGAGCTCCTCGAGGCTCGTGCCGCAGTCGGGACAGGCGAAGGACTGGCTGAAGAGCACCTCGCCCGGCGCCTCCCCGTCGGCCGCCGGCCGACGGCCCGCCTCGGGCTCGCCGCCGTCGTCGCCCGGGCGCGGGACGACGGCCACGGTGACGAGCCCGCCCGACTTCGCGAGCGCCGTCTCGAGCGACTCCGCCAGCCGAGGGGCCACGCCCGGCCGAACGACGAGCCGGTCGACGACGGCCTCGATCGTGTGCTTCACGTTCTTCTCGAGCTTCGGCACCTCGTCCAGCTCGAGCACGCGGCCGTCGACCCGAGCCCGCACGAAGCCGGCGCGGCGCAGGTCCTCGAACACTTTCACGTGCTCGCCCTTGCGCCCGCGCACGATCGGGGCCAGCACCTGGATGCGCGTCCCTTCCGGCCAGGCCGTCACCTGGTCGACGATCTGGTCGACCGTCTGCTGGCGGATGGGCCGGCCGCAGTTCGGGCAGTGGGGGTGCCCGACGCGGGCGAAGAGAAGGCGCAGGTAGTCGTAGATCTCCGTCACGGTGCCGACCGTCGAGCGCGGGTTCCGGCTCGTCGTCTTCTGGTCGATCGAGATGGCGGGCGAGAGGCCCTGGATGTCGTCGACGTCCGGCTTCTCCATCTGGCCGAGGAACTGGCGCGCGTACGCGGAGAGCGACTCGACGTAGCGGCGCTGGCCCTCGGCGTAGATCGTGTCGAAGGCGAGGCTCGACTTGCCTGAGCCCGAGAGACCCGTGAACACGATGAGGGCGTCGCGCGGGAGCTCGAGGTCGACGTCCTTCAGGTTGTGCTGGCGGGCGCCCCGGACGACGATGCGGTCGGTCATGGCAGGGCCCCGGCTGCGAGCCGCCGCACGGCCGGGAAGCCCATCCGCTCGCGCGCGAGGCGCAAAACCGGCTCGGCCCGCTCGCTCGCGCGGCGGGCGCCCTCGGCGAGGATCCGCTCGATGGCTCCGGGGTCGGCGAGCACGCGCGCGAGCTCCGCCTGGAGTGGCCTCAGCCCTTCGACCACGGCCTCGGCCACCGCGCGCTTGAACCGGCCGTATCCGCCGTCGCGGTACTCGGCGACGAGCGCCTCGACCGGCCGGCCCGTGAACCCCGACATGATCTCGAGGAGGTTCGTGATGCCCGGCTTCTCCGGGCTCGGGTAGACCTCGCGGCCCGAGTCGGTGACGGCCGCCATCACCTTGCGCCGGATCACGTCGGGCGGATCGGTGACGAGGATCTTGGAATCGGGGTCGGCGTCGCTCTTCGACATCTTCCGCGTCGGGTCGGAGAGCGACTTGATGCGCGCGGCCACCGGCGAGATGGCCGGCTTGGGCAGGACGAACGTCTCGCCGTAACGCCGGTTGAAGCGCTCGGCCAGGTCGCGGGCCAGCTCCACGTGCTGCTTCTGGTCCTCGCCGACGGGCACCTCGTCCGTCCGGTAGAGGAGGATGTCGGCCGCCATGAGGACCGGGTACATGAGGAGGCCGGCCGGGATGCCGGCCCGGCGGCCGAGGGCCCGGGCCTTGGCCTTGAACTGCGTCATGCGCTCGAGCTCGCCGACCGTCGCCACCGACGTGAGGAGCCACATCATCTCGACGTGGGCGGGGACGTCGGACTGGGCGAAGAGGATCGAGCCCTCGTGGAGGCCGAGCGCGACGAGGAGCCCCGCCATGAAACGCGTGTCGCGCTCGAGGGCCTCGGGGTCGTGCTCGACCGTGATCGCGTGCAGGTCGACGATGCAGTACATGTGCTCCGGGTCGGGCCGCCAGTGCCGGAACGCGCCCAGGTAGTTGCCGATGTGGGCCTCACCCGTCGGCTGCACGCCCGAGAAGACGCGGGCCACCGGAGGTCCATCCCCCTCAGGGTCACTAGGGTACCATGCGGAGCCGTCAGGGCGGCGTGGCGCCCTGGCCTTCAGGCGGCCGCTCGCGGTTGCGCGGAAGGAGGGGGAAGAGGCGGGCGCCCGGGGGCGGGGCCTGGCCGTCGACGCGCGCCGGCTCGGAAGAA
>JADGHG010000152.1 GCA_019689585.1 Clostridia bacterium | reverse complement strand
TACTACCAGTTCGCGGCCGAGGAGCCGGGCCGCTTCACGTGGGAGTACGTGGAGTCGGGGCCCGAGGTCTGGCGCGTCCGCATCGGGCGGGTGTGACGGGGTCGCCCGTCGCCGCGCGCGCCCGGCGACGGGCCCCCCGCCACCGTTCACCCTAAGCGGAACGCCACCTTGACCGTGGGCCTGCCCGCCCGCCGGCGGCTCGTGAGCGCTTCGAGCGCGCGCCTCCACTCGCCGAGGGCGAAGGCGTGCGTCACCCACTCGGCGACGTCCGCGCCGTCGCGGGCCAGCGCCTCGAGCACGAGCTCGAACGTGTGGGCGCCGGCGGCAGGCTCCCAGCCGTAGGCGTAGCTCCCCAAGACCGCGATCTCGCGGGCCCAGACGGGAGTCCAGTCGATCGTCGCCTCGGCCGCTCCGCCTACGAGCACGAGCGTCCCCCCGGGGACGAGGGACCCGACTGCCCCCCGGAGGGTCCTCGGGCTTCCGACGCAGTCGTAGGCGCGGTCGAAGCCGCCCGAGAGGACGTCGGGCCCGAAGATCGGGCGCAGGCGTCGCGCGCCGGCGACCGAGACGGCTGCGCCTCGGACGTCGCCCACCACCGAGCGAACACCCATCCGCTCGCCCCAAGCGGCCTGAAACGGATAGCGCGCGACGAGCGTCACGTCGACACCCGACGCGAGGTGGCGGAGGGCGTGGACCACCGCGAGCCCGATCGTCCCCGCGCCGACGACGACGACGCGCTCGCCGGGGCGAGGCGGATCGCGCAGGACGGCGTGCCACCCGACCGCCAGTGGCTCGACCAGCACCGCAGCCCGGTCCGCGACCCCCTCGGGCACCGCGTGCAGCTGGGATCGGTGCGCCACCATCTCCTCCGCCCAGCCGCCCGGAAGGTCGCGGCAGAAGCCGATGAGGAGACCGGGGGAGAAGCGGCCTTGATCGCTTAAGCCGCACCGTGACGGCAGACCCCCGCTGCAGGACGGGCAGGGATCGAGGCCGCGGGCGCGACAGCCGAGAACAGGGTCGACGACGACCCTCCGGCCGACCCATTCGCGGGCCCTCGCGCCGGTTTCGGCGACGCGGCCCACGACCTCGTGGCCGGGGACGCATGGGAACGAGGCGAACGGGGAGAGGAAAGGGCTCTCGCGCCCGCGGATCACCGCCAGATCGGTCCCGCAGACGCCCGACAAGGTCGGTCGGATGCGCACCCAGTCGTCCCCGGGCAGTTCCGGGCGCGGATATCTCGTCGTGTGGCGGAGAGGGACGAGCGGCCCCCGCGGGCCGGCCGGCCAGCGTTCGTGGAAGAGGCGGAGGGCGGCGACGCGCGCGAGGCCCAGGTCGAGGACGAGCGCTTCCACCGGCCCCCTCCTCTACGTCATCGGGACTTGGCGCAACAACCTTCCTTCGATGCGGGAGAAGATGTCCTCGAGGCTCGGGCCGGTGATGGTGAGGCCGTGGTTTCGCAGGCCCACGACCGCTCGCCCCGGGTCGTCCTCCTCGCGAAGAACCTGCGCGACCGATTCCGCGAGCTCGAGCGAGCCGCAGGGGTAGTTCACCGCCGTCGCCCGCACGCCTTCCATCCAGGCGTGCACGTGCAGGATGGCGCCGACCGACGGGTGCTCGCGGTAGATCATCCAGTGTTCGATGGCGTCGACGGAGACCCGGTTCGGTCTCACGTCCCTCGGAACCGAGAGGACGATGGCGTTCCGCTTGGGATCGTAGCCCTTGACGAGCAGGAAGTCGCGTCCCACGAGGGAGAGCCGACCCTTGTCCACCCCGCTCCCCGTCATCCAGAAGCGCGATGAGGACTGGCGCACGCTGATGTTGCCGTAGCTCAGACCGCCGATGCGGTAGAGCCGCTGCACGTGACGGAGGTCGCGCGGAGAGAGCATCTCACTCAACGGGAACGGCGCGGGTAAGAGGTCCAGCTCGGCGAGCCGGCGGCCGGCCCAGGCGAGCTGGCGCGTGCCCTCGTCGCCTCGCGCGAGCTCGGCGGGCAGGTCGGGGTCGAAGACGTTGTCGATGACGAGCGTGGACGTGGCGAGCGGCGCGATGGCGTCGCACAGGGATTCGTAGAGCGATCCGTCGCCCGTCGCCGCCACGGGGTACGCACCCCGCTCGAGTGTGACGACGAACGCGCGGCGGCGCCCGTCTTCGAATGCGACGAGAAGGTTTCCGAGCGCGCGCACCATCGTGGCGTAATGGAGCCGGAGCACCCCTTCGACGTCGCGCGGGCCCGATGGGGGGTGACGAGTGACGACGACGACGTACGTCCCTCGGCCGCGGCGGCGAAAGGGCCGCGGGGCCTCGGGCGCGACCCAGTGGAAGACGAGCGTCGTCTGCGGATCGTCCGCCGCCGCCGTCCGGTGGCCACGGCGGGCCAACGCCTGGGTGAGCCCGGCTCGGACGTCGTCGGCACCCGCACCCCGCCAACCGGCGCTGAAGGCGTACTTCACGTCACGGCACGACCGTCACGGTCCCGACCATCCCCGCCTGGGCGTGCCCCGGCACGGTGCAGAGGTACGGGTAGGTGCCTGCCTCGTCGAACGTGTACGA
>JADGHG010000035.1 GCA_019689585.1 Clostridia bacterium | reverse complement strand
GCCGTGGGCCGCGAGGGCGGCGTCGATCCCGTCCCGCCCGCCCAGGCGACGGCTGCGCCGAAGCGCCTCCCGGTAGGCCGGGTCGTCGGGCTCGGGCGCCGAGGCGGCTTTCTCGAAGAGCTCCTGGCCGAAGAGGGGCATCTCGAGGTCGGCGTGCGCCTCGTTGAAGGCGATGAGATCCTCGAGCGTGCGGTGGGGGATGCCGGGGCGCGTCGCGAGGTACGCGCGCACGCCCTGCCGGAACTCGGTGAGGAGCACCGTCATCTCGGAGTCGTCAGCCGAGAGCGCCTTCCACGAAGGGAGGCCGACCGGGTCGACGAGCTCCGCGCCGGCCGCCCGCAGGGCGGAGAGAGCCTCCTCCATGAGCCGGTCCACCTTCGCGCTGCGGCCGAAGTAGTCGCGGAGGACGCCGAGCCGCGCGCCCCGCAGGCCGTCCTCCCGGAGCTCCTCGGCCAGGCGGAAGGCGGGTCGGCCCCGCCAGAAGGCGATCGTGTGCGGGTCGCGTGGATCGGGGCCGGCGACGGCGTCGAGGACGAGGGCCGCGTCGGCCACGTACCGCGCGATGGGTCCGACCGTGTCCTGGCTTTCGGCGATGGGCACGACCCCGGCCCGGCTCGTCGCGCCGACGCCCGGCTTCAGTCCCACGACGCCGCAGGCGCTCGCGGGGCTTGCGATCGAGCCGTCCGTCTCCGTGCCGAGCGCCACCGCCGCGAAGCCGGCGCTGACCGCGGCCGCCGAGCCCGAGCTCGAGCCGGCCGGGTTGCGGTCGAGCGCGTAGGGGCAGTTCGTCAGGCCGCCGCGCGCGCTCCAGCCGCTGAGCGAGTTCGTCGAGCGGAAGTTCGCCCACTCCGATAGGTTCGCCTTGCCCAGGATGACGCAACCCGCTTCGCGCAGGCGCCGCACGCAGGTGGCGTCCTCGGGGGCGGGCGGGCCGAGAAGCGCGAGCGACCCAGCTGTAGTCTGCATCCGGTCGCCCGTGTCGATGTTGTCCTTGATGAGGACGGGGATGCCGTGGAGCGGGCCGCGCACGCCCCGCCTCTCCCGTTCGCGGTCGAGGGCCCGCGCGATCTCGAGCGCCTCCGGGTTGAGCTCCACGACGCTGCGCACGCCGGCGTAGCCGCGCGCCGGGTCGGGCCGGTCGAGCGACCGGATGCGGTCGATGTAGAACTCGACGAGCTCCTCGGCGCGGATCCCCCCGCGGGCGATCTCGCGGGAGAGCGTGCGAAGGCCCGCCTCGGCGAGGTCTTCCACCCAGCCTCCCCCTCCGCCCTCACGCTTCGCCGGCCGCGCGACGGAACCTGTCGCAGGGTGAAGGCCTGCGGGGCCCGAACCGTAAAGGGTCACTTCACGGAAGGAAAGAGGTAGGCTCGTGCCCGATCTCGCCGAGTTCGAGTCGTTCGTCGTCGACCGGATGAGCCGGACGAAGCTCGCCGGCCTCAGCGTGGCGCTCGTCGAGGGCGATCGCGTCACCTACGCGCGGGGCTTCGGCTGCCGCGACGTCGAGAAGGGGCTCCCCGCGACGCCCAGGACGCTCTTCGGCATCGGCAGCGTGACGAAGTCGTTCACCTGCGCGGCGCTCCTCGTCCTCGCCGAGGAGGGGCGGCTCTCGCTCGACGACCCGGTCGAGGAGTACCTGCCGCTCGAGGTGCGGCCCATGGGCGAGCCGATCCGCCTGCGGCACCTCATGAGCCATACGAGCGGCATCCCGGCGCTCGGCTACGCCGAGGCGCTCATCGGCCACGCCCAGGGCCGCGGCGATCCCTACCTCGCGATCGGCGACGTCGCCGACCTCCTCGCCTTCCTCCGCGATGCGGGCGACTGGGTCCACGACCCGCCCGGGCGGCGCTGGTTCTACCTGAACGAGGGCTACGCCCTGCTCGGCGAGGTCGTGGCCCGGGTCGCGGGCGAGCCGTACGCCGACTTCGTCACGCGCCGCATCCTGGAGCCGCTCGGGATGGACCGCACGATCTTCGACGCCGAAAGGTTCGCCAACGACGCCGACGCAGCCGTGCCCTACGTCGGCGAGGAAGGCGGCCGCCACCGGCCCGGCCGCTACCTCTTCGGCCGCATCCTGGCCGACGGCGGGCTCATCAGCTGCGCCGAGGACATGGCCCGCTACGTGGCCATGTACCTCGCCGAAGGCCGGGCCCCGGGCGGCGGGCGCGTCCTCTCGGCGGAGTCGGTCCGCCAGATGCGGGAGCCGATCGCGCCTTCGCCGCTCGAGGAGCCGGACCCGCACGACTGGCTCCGGGGTCGTCCGGCCTCCCACTACGGCCTCGGGCTCTCGGTCGCGCCCTTCTTCGGCCGCACGCTCGTCGGCCACTCCGGAAGCGTCGGCGTGGCGACGGCGAACATGTCGTTCGTCCCGGAGGCGGGCCTGGGCGCCGTCGTGCTCGCAAACGGCTCGGGCTACCCGCTCTCCAACCTCTGCCACATGCTCCTTGCGCTTCGGCTGGGCGAGGACCCGTTCACGCTTCCGGCGCTCGGCCGGGAGCGAGCGCTCCTCGCCTGGGAAGGCGAGTACGAGACGTACCGCGGCACGATGCGGGCGCGCGTGCGCTCGACGGGCGACACGCTCACCGTGGCCCTCGTCCACGACAAGGAAGAGCCGGCCCAGCCCCTCATGCCGCTCGAGGTGACGCCCGAGCGCGCCCGCTTCGCGGCGCCGTCCTTGGGCCGGCGCCTCTGGGTCGACTTCGAGGAGGCGGGCGGCCGCCGCCAGTTCGTGCTCGAACGCTACCTCTTCCGGCGCACGGGGCCGCTCGCCGGGCCGCGGTAGGGGCGGGCGGCGTGAAACGGGAGACGGTCGACGTCCTCATCGTGGGCGGCGGGGTGATGGGCCTCTTCCTGGCCTTCCACCTGCGCCGGCTCGGGGTGGGGGGGAGCGTGGCCGTCGTCGAACGGGACCCGCGCCACGGCCAGGCCTCGACGGCCCGCGCGACGGGCGGCGTCCGCCAGCTCTTCGGCAGCGAGGCGAACGTGCGCCTCGCGCGGGCCAGTCTCGCCTTCTACGAGCGGTTCGCGGAGGAGGTGGCAGCCGTCGCAGGCCGCGCGCCCGAGCCGATCGGCTTCCGCCCCTCGGGCTACCTCTTCCTCGCCGACGAGCGCAGCTGGCCCGTCTGGCTCGCGCGGCGGCCGCTCTGGGAGCGGCTCGGCGTCGAGGCGGCCTGGCTCTCCCCGGCCGAGGCGGGCGAGCTCCTCCCGGGGCTCTGCGTCTCGGACCTCGCAGGCGCCGTCCTCGGGCTCCGCGACGGCGTGTACGAGCCGCCCGCCATCCTGCGCGCCCTCGCCCGGGCCGTCCTCGGCGGAGACGGCTTCCCCGGGCTCGGCGTCGCGCTCGTTTCGGGGGAGGCGGCGCGCCTTCTCCTCCGCCGGGGGCCGGCCGGGCGCCCCGTCGCCTGCGAGGGCGTGGAGCTCGCCTCGGGCGACCGGGTCCTCGCCGGCGCGACCGCGCTGGCGGCCGGCGCCTGGTCGGGGCGCGTGCTCGGCGCCTCGGGCCTCCCGGTCTGGGTCTACCCGCGGAGACGGCTCGTGTATCTCGCGCGGCCCGCGGGACCGTGGCCGGCCTGGGACGAGCGTCGGCTGCCTCACGGCCTCCCCATGGTGGTCGACCCGACGGGCCTCCACTTCCGAGAGCGCTACGGCCTCGTCCAGCTCGTCGAGGCGCGGCCCGACGACCCGGACGCCTTCGACTTCACGTTCGACGACCGGCCCTTCCCCGAGATGGCCCGGCGGGCGGCCCAGCGCTGGCCCCGGCTGAAGGGGCTGCGCCTCGTCGAAGGCTGGGCCGGGCTCTACGAGATGTGCGCCTTCGACGGGAACGGGCTCGTGGGGCCGCACCCGGAGGTGGAGAACCTCTTCCTCCTCACCGGTTTTTCGGGCCACGGGGTGATGCAGGCGCCCGCGGCCGCGCTCGCCGTGGCCGAGATGATCGCCTACGGCACGGCAAAGACCATGGACGTGCCCGAGCTTCGGCCGGAGCGGATCCCCGCCGGGCGGCCGCTGCGCGAGGAGGCCGTCCTCTGACGCGGAGGGCCTAGCGCTGGGCGACCCGCGCGTCGAGCTCGGCGAGCGCCTCGGCCGAGAGCCAGGGTTCGATCTCGCGGGCGCGCACGTACTGGACCGGCCAGGGCGCGCGGTCGTCCTCGCCGAGGGCGTGGGCGGCGAGGCAGGGCCAGTGCGGCTCGCGCAGGAGCTGGCGGGCGAGGAGCACGAGGTCGGCCTGGCCGCGGGCGACGATCGCGTCGGCCTGGCGCGGCGTGACGATGACGCCGACGGCGCCCGTCCTCACGCCCGCCTCGCGGCGGATGCGCTCGGCGAACGCCACCTGGTAGCCCGGCGCGACGGGCACGCGCACGCCGGGCAGAAGGCCGCCCGAGGAGCAGTCGACGAGGTCGACGCCCCGCTCGCGGAGCCGGCGCGCGAGCTCGACCGACTGGTCGACGTCCCACGCCTCGGGGGCGTCCGGGAGCGTCTCGGCCCAGTCGGTCGCGGAGATGCGGACGAAGAGCGGCTTCGCCTCGGGCCAGACGCGACGCACGGCCTCCACCACCTCGAGGCAGAGGCGCATGCGGTTCTCGAGCGAGCCGCCGTAGCGGTCGCCGCGCCGGTTCGACGCGGGGGAGAGGAACTGGTGGATGAGGTAGCCGTGGGCCGCGTGGATCTCGATCACGTCGAAGCCGGCTTCGTCGGCGCGCCGGGCCGCCTGGGCGAAGGCGGCGACGATCTCGCGGATCCCTTCCTCGTCGAGCGGCTCGGGGACGGCGTAGCCCGGGGCGAAGGGGAGCGGGCTCGGGCCGACGACGGTCCAGCCGCCTTCCTCGGGCGGCACGCTGCCGCGGCGGTCCGCCCAGGGGCGGAAGGTGCTCGCCTTGCGGCCGGCGTGCGCGAGCTGGATGCCGGCCAGCGCCCCCTGCCCGTGGATGAAGCGCGTGATGCGGAGGAGGGGCTCGACGTGCCGGTCGTCCCAGATGCCGAGGTCTTGGGGCGAGATGCGGCCGCGCGCCTCGACGGCCGTCGCCTCGGTGAAGACGAGCGCGGCGCCGCCGGCGGCGAAGGCGCCCAGGTGGACGAGGTGCCAGTCGTGCGCGAGGCCGTCCTGCGCCTCGCACGAGTACTGGCACATGGGCGAGACGGCGATGCGGTTGCGCAGGCGCGCGTCGCGGATCGCAAGCGGTTCGAAGAGGGACACGAAGACGCCTCCCCGAAGTCGGTCGTTCGCCAGCGGGTCCCGGGGCCCGCCGGCGCTCGGCATCCACTATAACAGGGATAGCGCAAGGCTCGCCGGCAAGCGGCAGAGCCCGCGCGCGAGGGGGTCTCCGGGTGGAGCTTTCGCCGCGTACGCCGGTCGTGGTCGAGGCCATCCGCACGCCGATCGGCCGGCGCGGCGGGGCCTTGCGCCAGGTGCCGGCGGAGCATCTCGCGGCCTTCATCCTGACGCGCCTTTTCGCGCGCACCGGCTTCGACCCGGCGTCGGTCGACGACGTCGTCTTCGGCTGCGTCGACCAGGTCGGCGAGCAGTCGGTCAACGTCGGCCGAAACGCCTGGCTCGCGGCCGGGCTGCCCGTGTCGGTGCCGGCCGTGACGCTCGACCGCCAGTGCGGGTCGAGCCAGACGGCCGTCCAGTTCGGGGCCGCGCTCATCGAGGCGGGCCTCGCCCAGGTCGTGGTCGCGGGCGGCGTCGAGTCGATGACGCGCGTCCCCATGCTCGGGAACATGGACGTGCACGGCCGGCCCTACAGTCCGCGCTACCGGTCCCACCACGAGGTCGTGACCCAGGGCCAGGCCGCCGAGCGGATCGCGCTCCGATGGGACATCGGGCGCGAGGAGATGGACCGCTTCGGCTTCGAGAGCCACCGCAAGGCGGCTCGGGCCGTCCGCGAGGGCCGTTTCGCGCGCGAGCTGGAACCGGTGCCGGTCCGGGAGTACGCGGTCGAGGCGGGGGAGGGCGGGGCGGCGGCGAAGGATCCCGCCCCGGCCCCCGAGCTCTTCGCGAAGGACGAGGGCGTGCGCATGGAGCCCTCGCTCGAGCGCATGGCCGAGCTTCCCCCCGCCTTCGCGCCCGACGGCCGCATCACGGCCGGCAGCGCCTCGCAGATCAGCGACGGCGCCGCCGCCGTGCTCCTCATGTCGTGGGAGCGGGCGAAGGCCGAGGGGCTCCCGGCCCGCGCGGCGCTGCGCGCCCAGGCGACGGTCGGCGTCGAGCCGGAGCTCATGCTCACGGGGCCGATCCCGGCCACGCGCCGGGCGCTCGCCCAAGCCGGCCTCTCCGTCCGGGACGTCGACCTCTTCGAGTGCAACGAGGCCTTCGCGTCCGTCGTCCTCGCCTGGGAGCGCGAGATCGGGCCCGATCCCGAGCGGGTCAACGTGAACGGCGGTGCGATCGCCTTGGGCCATCCCCTGGGCGCCTCGGGCGCGCGCATCCTCGCGACGCTCCTTCACGAGATGGAGCGGCGCGACGCCGAATGGGGCCTCCAGACGATGTGCTGCGGCGGCGGGCTCGGCGTGGCGCTCGTCCTCGAAAGGCTCTAGCCCCCCGCCTCCTCCTCGGCCTCCCCAGCGGCGTACGGCGCGGCGCCCGTGGCGGCGAGGGCCCGAAGCGCGGCCGTCGTGTCGTGGAACATCGCCGCCTGGTGCGCGAGGATGTCGGGCACGTGGGGGAAGCGGTCGTCCCGGACGCCCTCGCAGGGCAGATAGAGCGGCCCGCCGCGGGCGGCACCGGCGGCGCAGACGGCCTCGACCGCGGCTTCCAGCGACGCCGCCCGCCTGGGCGGGACGAGCTCCGGCACGAGGAAGGCGCCCTGCGGCAGGCCGGCGAGAAGGGCCTCGGCCTGGGCGAGCCACTCGTCCCGCGTGAGCCCTTGGGGGGCGCCGAGGAGGGCGGCGGCGGCGACCTGCCCGGGCGTGATCGGACGCGCGGCCGCGAGGGCAAGGCGCACGCGCTCGGCCGGGTCGTCCCGCCTGGCGCCGCCCGGAGCCTCTGTGGCCCCGGCGTCGTCCCGGCGGCCTGTCGCCCACGCCGGGTCGAGAAGGAGCCAGCGCACGTGCACGGCGAGCTTTCCGGGCGCGAAGGGGTCGTAGGCGCAGGCCGCGAGCGCCACCTGCCGAGCGACGGGGAGGACGCGCAGAAGGAGCTCCCGCATGCGGTGGACGCGGCCGTCGGGGGTCAGCCGCCCCTCGGGCGTCACGTAGAGGGCGTCGCCCTCGGCGAGCGCCTCCTCGATCGCGCGGAACTGGCGGGCGATGCGCGGCCGCACCAGAGCGCGCAGCTCCCCCCGGAAGGGCTCGCGCAGGTCGGCGAGGGGGACGAGCTCCTCGGCCGCAAGGCCGAGGGGGAGGCGGAAGACGTCGGAGAGGCGCATGCGCGCGATCTCGCGCATCAGCCCCTCTTCGTCGGCCCCCCGGCCGCCCGGCCGAAGCCGCGCGAGCGCCCGGGCGATCTCCCGGAGGCGCTCCTCCGAGAGGACCTCGCCCCAGGCGAGGTCGCCGTGCCGCGCGCGGATCTCGTACGCGACGCTCCGGAGCACGCGGTGACGAGGATCGCTCTCGAGCGGAAGCGCGCCCAGGAAGCGGACGGCCGGGCCCACGTTGAAGCCGGGCAGGAGGGGCGCAAGCCACTTGGGCGCAAGGCGCGTGAGGTGGCCCGGCTGGAAGAGGCGCTCGGCGGCGGCCGAGCGGATGTGCGCGCGCCAGGGGTCGGCGAAGAAGACGAGGGCCGGAAGGATGACGCCGTCGAGGTCGTGCGTGTGGTTCGCCACGACGAGGAGTCCCCTCGTGTCCGCGGGCGGCCGGCCGTAGACGGCGAGCCGGCTCTTCACTCGGCCTGCGACGTAGAGGAGGGCGGCGACGGCGAAGGCGGCCGGTCGGTAGAGGAGGGGCGCGTGGCGGAGGGCGCGGCCCACCTGGAGGACGAGGACGGCCCCGAGGAAGAGGCTCGCCGCCGACGCGAGGAAGAGCCGCTCGTAGCCGATGGCCGGTGCGGCCGCGAGGCCCAGGATGACCCCGCCCGCAGCCGGCGCGAGGACGCCCGGCAGGTCCGAGGCGATGCCCCAGACGCCGAGGTCGCGCGCGACGAAGCGCCGGTCGGGCACGGTGTCGATGGCGAGCGCCCAGTCGACCGAGAGGAAGGCCCCGTAGCCGAGCCCGTAGAGCACCCCGTAGGCGTAGATCGTGCGCGCGTCGCCGCTCCAGGCGAAGCCGGCGGCGGCCGCCGCCATCGAGAGGGCCGCGAAGAAGACGGGTACCGGCCTCGGCAGCCGGTCGGAGGCGCGGCCCAGAACGACGCTCGAGACGACGGCCCCGGCCATGGCGAGCGCGGCCACCGCGGCCGTGCTGGCGGAGGCGTCGGCCACGCCGACCACGTCGGTGAAGAAGTAGAAGACGTACGTCATGAGGAGCGACTGGCCGAACATCACGAACGCGCGCCCCGAGAAGGCCCAGAGGAAGTCGCGGTGGCTCGCCGCCCGCACCGATCCTCCCGGACCGGCTGGGCTGGCGGCGGCGCGGGCCGCCTCCTCGCCGCGCGAGGCGCTTGAGCGCGGCTCGGCGTGCCCGTGCCGGCCGGCCCAGATCGTGACGAGCGCCCCGACCAGCACGACGACGGCCATGAGGCCGAGGGTCGACTCGGGCGGGAGCGCCCCGCCGGCGGCGAGCCCGGCGATCGTGCCGACGAGCGTCGCAGCCCCCATCTGGCCCGACGCCCACCCCCACTCGGACGCGGGGACGAGGTCGGGGATGAGGGCCTGGTAGGCGGCCGTCGCGGCCGCCCGGCCCAGGACGGCCGTGGTGAGGGCGAGGGCCAGCTCGTCGAGAGAGCTCGCGTGGCGCATCCAGAGTAGGCCGGCCAGGTTGACGAGCGAGCCCAGGGCGATGACCGGGTCGCGGCTTCCGCCGCGCAGCCGCATGCGGTCGGAGAAGAGCCCGACGACGGGCGGCACGAGCATGCCGACCGCCGCCGAGAGCGCCGCGAGTCGCGCAAGCTGCGCCGCGTGCCCGCTCTCCTCGATGCCGAGGATGAGCCGGGGGAGGACGAGCGTGATGAGCGCCGCCGTCTGGAAGTTGAGCGAGAACCAGTAGACGGCGAGGACCGGCCGATGCAGGTGGACTTCCGGTCGGCGGTGGACGCCCGCCTCGGGCCTCGGGTGCACGACCATCGCCTCCGCACGCAGCCGGGCCGGCCGCGCGCGCCGAAGCCGCGCGGCCGACCGGGCCGAGCCGCCGGACGGATCAGCCGACGATCAGGCTGTCGAGATCCCGCGGATAGTGGCTCACGAACTCGATTCCGGTGTCCGTCACGAGCACCGTGTCGGAGTGCCGGAAGCCGCCCAGCCCCTCGACGTAGAGGCCCGGCTCGACCGTGAACAGCATACCGGGTTCGATCGGCGTCTCGTCGCCCACGTCGAGGAAGGGCGGCTCGTGGTAGTTGAGCCCGATGTTGTGGCCAGAGTGGTGGCGCCAGTACGGCATGAGCCCGTGCTCCTCGAAGTAGCGCTCGACCTCCCGGTCGACGTCGGCGCAGGTGCGCCCCGGGCGGATGGCCTCGAGCGCGA
Source organism: Clostridia bacterium (assembly GCA_019689585.1). Lineage (GTDB taxonomy): Bacteria > Bacillota > Sulfobacillia > RBS10-35 > JADGHG01 > JADGHG01. The sequence continues at coordinate 6,599 of JADGHG010000035.1, read as the reverse complement.
TGTCCTGCAGGTTCAGCATGTGCTGGAAGAAGCGGCGCTGTTCCGCGCTGGGCTCTGCGACGAACATCGTCCGCTCGAGCTCGCTGTGGTAGCCCCAGATCTCGGCCCCCGCGCCCGTCACGAGCGTGTCGCCCGGCGACATCGCCAGGTTCAGGTTGACGGCGTGGGGCAGGGCCGAGTTCGGGCCGATCTGGCCGCGGAAGCCGGCATGGGCGCCCGTCTGGCCCTCCGGGCGGAAGTCGGGGCCGAGGGCGGCCATCATGGCGGCCGTGGCCTCGCGCGAGGCGCGGCTTGCGACGTCCATCTCCCGGCGGCCGGGCCCGCTGTACTCCTGGAGCTTCCGGTGCGCGAGGTCGCCCCAGCGGGCGCACTCGCGGATCACCTCGATCTCCTTCGGTTCCTTGACGAGCCGCATCGTCTCGACGACGTCGCCGGCGTCGAGCCACTCGCGCGCCACGCCGAGCTCTGCGAGGCTGGGGCCGCGGTAGCCGAAGCCGCCGTACCGCATCCGGTCGGCGCCGAGCCGGTGGCCGCGGAGGCCGAGCTCGGTGACGAGGTCGGCGAGGAAGTGCATCGGGTGACGCCGACCCGGATACTCGGGGTAGCTCCGCACCCGGTCGACGGCGGGGGCCTTCTTCGCGTGCTCCGCCTCGAGGAGCGGCACGAAGAGCCCGGCCTCGCCGCTTCGCGCGAGGACGAGCGCGATGGGCCGCTCGGTCGGGATGAAGGCGAAGCCCGAGAGGTAGCGGATCGAGATCGCGTCGAAGAGGACGAGCCCCGCGAGTCCGCGCCGGCCCAGCTCCTCGCGCACGCGCTCCTGTCGCGCCCGGTAGTCCTGCTGGGTGAACGGCTCCACGCTCCGACGCCTCCTCCGCAGCCGCGAAATTCGTCGAGCCCTGCGGAGAAGTCCTGCCGGGTCCGGCGCCTAGCCGCGCCCGGCCGGGCCGGGCGTCGAGGCCGGGAGCCAGGCGTCGGCCTCGTAGCCCCGCACTTCCCAGAAGCCGAGCTGGCGCTCCGCCACGACCTCGATGCGCACGACCCACTTGATCGACTTGTACCCGTACATCTCGGGCACGACGAGGCGGCAGGGCGCGCCCTGCGCCCGCGGGAGCGGCTCGCCGTTCAAGGCGTAGGCGAGGAGCACGTCGTCGAGCTGGGCCTGGTCGAGGCTCAAGCTCTCGGTGTAGACGCCGTCGCCCGAGTAGAGCGTGACGAAGCGGGCCTCGGCCGTCGGCCGGACGCGCGCCAAGACCTCCTTCAAGGGCACGCCCTGCCAGCGGCAGTTGGGGACGGCCCAGCCGGTGACGCACTGGAAGTTGCGCACGATCGTCGTCGCGGGCAGGGCGCGGAACTCGTCGAAGCTCCACTGGGCCGGCGCGGCCACGAGCCCGTCGACGGAGAGGGTCCAGCGGGCGGGGTCGATGTCGGGGTATCCGGGGACGACCGTGTACAGCTGGAAGCCCGGCCAGCCGAGCCTGGGCGCCGCCCCGGCGGCCGGGCCGCCCGCCGGCCGGGGCGCCGGCCCGCGCCCGATCTCCTGCCAGAGGCGGATGACGGGGCCGCCGAGGAGCGTGGCGGCGAAGGCGGCGCCGAGCCCCCCGGCCGCCCACGTGAGGAACTCCCGGCGCGCGATGAGCCGTCGCGCCGGGGAGGGCCGGAAGGCCCGCGCCCCCTCGGGCCCCGTGCGTCGGGCGGGGCGGGCCGCGCGCGCGATCTGCCGGTAGGCGTGCCAGGCGAGCCAGGCGACGGCCGCGGCCGCGAGGAGGCCGTGCAGGAAGAAGGCGTTGGCGCGCCAGGCGGCCGGGAAGGCGCCGACGAGCCACATGAGGACGCCCGTGATCGTGAGGCCGCCGCCCAAGACGAGCACGGCGGCCCAGTCGAGCCCGTGGAGGAGGCGGCGGTCGACGGGGACGAAGAGCGGGAGCAGGAGGAGCGCCGCGGCGCCGAGCCCGAGGACGACGTGCCCCCAGTAGATGAACGGGAAGTACGGGATGAGGGGCGCATGGAAGCGCGGAAGGTAGAGGGCGAGCCCGGAGGCGACGAGGAGCGGCCAGACCAGGATGGCCGCCTCGTGGCCGAAGCGGTACGGCTTCGGCCAGCGGCGAGCGAGGGCCCGCAGCCGACCCCAGGTGCCGGGCCTCCGGGAGACGTTCGCGCCCAACGCTAGACCCCCGTCCGACCGCCGGGCGACGCCCGCTGTGCCGCTTTGCCTCCACTATACATACGACCCTGCGTTGCAAGCGGCGGTCCGGCCTCCACCCCAGGACCCCGTTCAAACGGCGAGGCCTTCCTCCGATAGCCGTGGGTGAGGGGAGGGATGGCGCGTGGGAAGCCCGGCCCGCGTCCAGCTGTGGGAGGCGCGCTTTCTCGTCGTGAGCCTCGTCGTCGTGGCGCTTCTCGCGTACGTCGCGCAAGGGCTCGTCTCGTCCTTCGTCACCGAGCGCGTCCTCTGGGTCGAGGCCCAGGAGGCGGAGGACGACATGCGCGTCATGGGCGAGGCGCTCGCGCTCTTCGACTGGTCCCGGCCCCTCGGCCCGGACGAGGTGGCGGCCGTCGACCTCGTCGTCCAGAAGAGCCTCCTCCCCATCCTCCTCCTCAAGGTGTGGTCGGCCGACGGCACGGTCCTCTACTCGACCGAGCACGCGCTCATCGGGCAGACCTTCCCGCCGAGCGAGGGCCTTCGCTCGGCCCTCTCCGGCCGTCCCGCGGCGGAGCTCACCGACCTCGAGGCCGAGGAGAACGAGCTCGAGCGGACGAGCGGGCTCCGGGAGGCGCTCGAGGCCTACATCCCGATCGTCGTCGACGGCCGGGTCGTGGGCGCCTTCGAGACGTACAGCGACGCGTCGCCGCTCACCCAGGCGCTCGCCGGCCTAGGCCGGCGCCTCGCCGTCGTCTTCCTCTTCGGGGCCGCGCTCCTCTGGGCGGCGCTCTGGCTCCTCGCCCACGGGATGGCGACCAACCTGCGGCGTCAGAACCGCGACCTCGCGCGCCTCGGGGAGGAGCTCGAGGCGTCGCTGCGCCGCTCGCAGGAGACGCTCGACGGGACCCTCGCCGCGCTCGCCGAGGCGGTGGAGGCGAAGGACGAGTACGTCGGCGGCCACGTCGGGCGCGTCGCCGCCTACGCCGACATGATCGCCGAGGAGCTCGGCCTCGCGGGACCGGCGCGCGAGGACGTACGGAACGGGGCCGTGCTCCACGACATCGGCAAGATGGCGATCCCCGACGCCATCCTGGGGAAGCCCGGGCCCCTCTCGCCGACCGAGCGCACGATCATGGAGACGCACTCTTTGCGCGGGGAGGCGATCGTGCGGCGGGTCCCGGCGCTCGAAGGGGCGGCGCTCGTCGTGCGCCACCACCACGAGCGCTGGGACGGGGCGGGCTATCCGGACGGGCTCGCTGGCGCCGCCATCCCGCTCGGCGCCCGCATCGTCGCCGTCGCCGACGCCTTCGATGCCATGACGACGGATCGCGTGTACCGCAAGGCGCTCAGCTATGAGGAGGCGCTCAAGGAGCTCGCCCGCGAGGCGGGCCGCCAGTTCGACCCGCAGGTGGTCCTGGCTTTGCGTTCGGGGCTCATGAAGCTCGCGCGCCAACCGGAGGTGGCCGTGCGCGTCATCCCGCGGCAGGCGGCCGAGGCGGCGCTCGCCGGCGGCGACTGAGCCCGCCTGGTAGACTCGGCGGGGGGCGAGGAGGCTGCACCCGCCGACCGTGCGTCCCAACCGGCTCGCGCGCGAAGCGAGCCCCTACCTCCGCCAGCACGCCTTGAACCCGGTCGACTGGTACCCCTGGGGCGAGGAGGCGCTTTCGCGCGCGCGCCGCGAAGACCGGCCGATCTTCCTCTCCGTCGGGTACGCGGCCTGCCACTGGTGCCACGTGATGGCGCGCGAGTCGTTCGAGGACCCGGCCCTCGCCGAACTCCTGAACGCCCATTTCGTCAACGTCAAGGTCGACCGCGAGGAGCGGCCCGACCTCGACGCCGTCTACCAGACGATCTGCCAGCTCGTGACGGGCGAGGGCGGCTGGCCGCTCTCCGTCTTTCTCACGCCCGACCTGCGCCCCTTCTTCGTCGGCACCTACTTCCCCAAGGAGGACGCGCGCGGCCGGCCGGGCCTCCGGCGCATCGCCGCGACCTTGGCCCAGGCCTGGAAGGAGCGCCGGGCCGAGATCGAGGCCGTCGCCTCGCGCTGGACCGACGCGATCCGGGCTGTGCACGGGGAGGGCGTCGCGGCCCCTCCGCGCGGCGCAAGGCCGATCGTCGGCGACGGCGGGGCTGGGGCCGAGCTCGGCGAGCGCGAGCTCCAGGACGCGCGTAAGCAGGCCCTGGCCGGGCTCGTGGCGGCCGTCGACCGCGAGGCGGGTGGCTTCGGGGGCGCGCCCAAGTTCCCGCATCCCGAGGCGTGGCGGGCGCTTCTGCGCGCCGGGGCCAAGCCCCGCGAGCTCGCGCTCGAGAGCCTCCGACGGATGGCGGAAGGCGGGATCCACGACCAGCTGGGCGGAGGCTTCCACCGCTACGCCGTCGACCGCGAGTTCCGCGTGCCCCACTTCGAGAAGATGCTCTACGACAACGCCGGGCTCGCCATCGCCTACATCGAGGCGCACCTCCTCACGGGAGACGCCTGGTGCGCCGAGGCGGCCCGGGCCGCGCTCGACTGGCTCCTCCGCGAGATGCGGACGCCGGAAGGCGGCTTCGCCGCCTCGCTCGACGCCGACAGCCCCCTCCCGCACCCCGGGAGCGCTAGGCCGGAGCCCGAGCGCGAGGTCGAAGGGGCGTACTACACCTGGACGGCGGACGAGATCCGCCGGGCGCTCGGGCCGGGCGAGGACGCCGAGATTGCCCTCGCGCGCTTCGGGGTCGGCGGAGAGGGTCCCCTCGTCGAAGGCCGGAGCGTCCTCTACGCGGCCGTCTCGGCCGAAGGGATCGCGCAAGGCTTCGGGCTTTCGCCCGAGGAGAGCGAACGGCGCCTCTCCCGTCTCCGCGCCGAGCTCCTCCGCGCGCGCGCGGCGCGCCCCCGTCCCGCCCGGGACGAGAAGGTCCTCGCCGGTTGGAACGGGCTCGCCGCCTCCGCCTTCGCGCGGGCCTACGCCGCGTTCGGCCTGCGGGCCTACCGCGACGCGGCCGAGGCCACCTTGCGCTTCGTCCTCGACCGGCTCTCGGATGGGCGGGGCGGGCTCCTCCGACGCTGGGCCGCGGGCGAGGCCGCCCATCCGGGGACGCTCGAGGATTACGCGTTCGTCGTCTCGGGGCTCCTCGACCTGCACACGTACTGCCGGCCGGAGGACGCGGGCTGGGTCGTGCGGGCGGCCGCCTTGGCGCGGGAGATGATGGCGCGCTTCTGGGACCCCATGCGGGGCCGCTTCGCCCTCTCCGCCCGCGATCGGGCGGACCTCGTGGCGCGGCCCGGCGCCGAGGCCGACGCGGGCCCTCCCAGCCCCGAGGCGGCGGCCGTCGTCGCGCTCCTCCGCCTCGTGCCCTTCACGGGCGACGCATCGTTCGAAGAGGCGGCCCGGCGGGCGGTCGCGGCGACCGTCGACCGGCTGGCGCGCCACCCGCTGGGCCTGGCCTCGTGGATCGCAGCCGTCGAGGCGCTCCTCTGGGGGCCGCTCGAGGTCTGCCTTTCGGTCGCGCCCGATGCCCGCGCCCGAAGGACGGCCCGCCGCTGGCTCCGGCGCGTCGGGCGCGAGGTCGAGCCGGCGCTCGTCGCGACCGTCGTGCCTCCCCGGGAGGAGGCGGCCCGGCTCGCCGCACCCTTGACCGGCCGGGCCGACGGGCTGCCGCCGATCTGGGAGGGGCGGGTCGAGGCCGGGGGCACGGGGCCTGCCGGCGGAGTGACGGCGTGGGTCTGCCGCCGCTTCGCGTGCTCGGCGCCCATCCGGGACGGGCGCGCCCTCGCGCGCGAGCTCCGGGGGCGCGCGCTCGCCGCGGAAGGCCCAGACTAGCGTCCGTTCCGGCCGGGGCGGCCCGTCGCCGGGCGACCCGGCGCGAAGGCCCATCCGCCCAGGCCGAGGAAGGGGCCGAGCCCGCTTCCCGGACACGGCATGTCGTAGAGGCGGATCTCCTCGTCGCCGAGCCGCTCCTCGGGAGGCACGACGAAGAAGCGCGCCTCGGCCTCGACGAGCGTCTCCCCGTCGGGCGAGCGGAGGGCGGCCGCCGTGCGCACGATGCGCCGGCGCGCCTCCGTGACCCAGCCTTCGGCGTGGACCGGCCGGGCGAGCGGCACCGGGTTGCGGTAGCGGACGCGGATGTCGCCCGTCACCGTGAAGTGGCCGAGCCCGAAGCCCGCGTACCACATGACCTCGTCGCAGAGGGCCGCGATGACGCCCCCGTGGAGGATGCCCTCGAAGCCCCGCACGTGGTCGGGCGGCCGTATGACCGACCGGGCGCGGCCTTCGGGCCAGACGGCGAAGCGCGCCCGCAGGCCGTGCGGGTTCTCCTGGCCGCAGATGAAGCAGTGGCGGGAATAGCCGACTCGGGGGAGCGATGCTTCGGACACCGGACGTCGCCTCCGTCTTCCACGCGTTCCTTCGCCCGGCCCAAGGGGGGACCCTCCCCGCGGGGGCCGTAGGGGCCGGGCGCGACGTCGGGCGGGACGCCCCGGGGG
>JADGHG010000034.1 GCA_019689585.1 Clostridia bacterium | reverse complement strand
GCCGACACCGCCGACGGCAAGCGCGTCGCCCGAAAGAGAACGCCCGGCGGGACCGGGGAGGACGGAGCCCGAGGGCGCATCCGCGCACGAGCCGGACGGGCCGGGGCACGCGATCACGCCCCGGCCCGCGTGGGCATGCGGATGTCGCGCTCGGCCGTCAGATCCGCCCTGCGAGCTGCTGCTCGGCCTGCTCGATCATGCGCTTCACCATGTGCCCGCCGACGGCGCCGCACTGACGGGCGGGAAGGTCACCCCAGTAGCCGCTCTGCGGCGGGTTGACGCCGATCTCCTGCGCGACCTCGTACTTGAACTGGTCGAGCGCCTTGGCGGCCGCCTTCTTCACCGGAGTGTTCGTCGAACCACTGCCTTGGGCCACGATCGTCACCTCCCGTCGCGAGCTAGACTGCGTCGGAAGGCGCGTCACTACGCTGAAAATGTGCGGCAGGCCTGGTTTCGCGGCCGACCGGCAGGCGCGCTACCGAGAGCGCCCGGCCGTCTTGGCCCGGCGTCGCCTGCGGCGTCCACCATTCCCGCGCTCCTGCGCGGACTCCGCCGCCGGCTCGTCGACGCGGGTCGCCGCGGTCGCCTCCGGGAGCCGGTCGCTCGGCGCCTCGGCCACCGACGGCGCATCCAGAGCCCGAGCGGCCGCCGCGCCGGCGCCCGCCGACGCACGCGCACCCGCCGCCTTCTCCGCGCCCGCCCGCGCTCGCTTCCGGGTCCCCTTCTCCGCCGCGCTCCCGGAGGCCCGAGCGCGCGTGCGGCCGCGTCCCTTCCCTTCCTCCGCCAGCACGAAGTCCATCTGCCGCTGCTGCAGGTCCACCCGCGCCACCTTGACGCGGACGCGGTCCCCCAGGCGGAAGCGGCGTCCCGTCCGCTCCCCGATGAGCGCGTAGTGCTTCTCGTGGTACTTGTAGTAGTCGTCCGTCAGCGTCGAGACGTGGACGAGCCCTTCCGCGAGGTTCGGGAGCTGGACGAACACGCCGAAGGCCGTGACGCCCGACACGATGCCGTCGATCGTCTCGCCGACGCGGTCCTTCATGAACTGCAGGAGCTTCAGCGTCACCGACTCGCGCTCGGCCTCCATCGCCCGCCGCTCCATGAGCGAGGCGTGCGCCGCCACCTCGGGCAGCGTGCGCAGGAGCACGCCGACGCGCCGCGCCGAGAGCTGGCCCTTCTCCAGCACCTCGTGCGCGATGCGGTGGATGACGAGGTCCGGATACCGCCGGATCGGCGACGTGAAGTGCGTGTACCAGCGGGCGGCCAGCCCGAAGTGGCCGAGGGGCTCCGTCGCGTACCGGGCCTGGCGCATGGTCCGGAGCATCACCTGGCTGATGAGGTGCTCCTCCTCGCGGCCCCGGATGCGCTCGAGCACCTCCTGGAAGGCGCGCGGCGACGGCTCCTTGCCGGTCTGGAAGGCGATGCCGAAGTTGAAGAGGAACTCCTGGAACGCCTGCACCTTCTCCGGCTCGGGCGGCTCGTGCACGCGGTAGACGAAGGGCACGTTCTGCGCGAGGAAATGGCGCGCGACCGTCTCGTTCGCCGCGACCATGAACTCCTCGATCAGCTTGTGGGCGCGGTCCTGGGAGCGCCGCTTCACATCCCTCACCTGGCCCCGTTCGTCGAGGACGACGGCCGGCTCGGGGAGGTCGAAGTCGATACTGCCCCGCTCGCGCCGCAAGGCGCCGAGCTTCTGCGCGAGCTCGTCCATCGCGCGGAGCGTGGGGACGAAGCGGGCGTCGGCGCCCCGCGCGCGGCCGGCCGCCAGGATCTCCTCCACTTCGTCGTAGGTGAACCTCCGGCGCGAGCGGATGACGCTCGGGGCGATGCGGTGGCGGAGCGGCTGGCCGTCGGGGTCGAAGTCGATCGTCACCGTGAGCGTCAGCCGGTCCTCGCCTGGGTTGAGGCTGCAGATGCCGTTGGAGAGCCGGGCCGGCAGCATGGGCACGACGCGGTCCACGAGGTAGACGCTCGTCCCGCGCTCGCGGGCCTCGCGGTCGAGGGCGCTCCCCTCGCGGACGTAGTGGCTCACGTCGGCGATGTGCACGCCGAGCCGCCACGCCGCCCCGTTCGCCGCCTCCGGCTTCAGGCGCTCGAGGGAGACGGCGTCGTCGAGGTCCTTGGCGTCGGCCCCGTCGATCGTGAAGATCTCGCGGTCGCGCAGGTCCCAACGCCCCTTGAGCTCGGCCTCGCTCACGCGGTCGGGGACGCGCCGCGCCTCCTCCTCCACCTCGGCCGGGAACTCGGACGGAAGGCCGTATTGGAACATGAGGCTCTTCACGTCGACCCCGACCTCGTCCGGGCGGCCGAGCCGCTCGATCACGCGGCCTTCCGCCCCCCGGCGCGGCGAGGGCCAGCGGGTGATCTCGACGATGACCTTCTCGCCGTCCCGCGCCCCGCCCAGGTCCGCCTTGGCGACGTACACGTCCTGGGTGAGCCGGCGGTCGTCAGGCACGACGAAACCGTGCCCCCGGTGGCGCTCGAGCGTCCCGACGACCTTCGTGACGGCGCGCTTCAGGACGCGGATGACCTCGCCCTCCCGGCGCCGGCCGTCCGGGCCCGAGCGCTCCACGCGGGCGACGACGCGGTCGCCGTGCATGGCCCCGCCCGAGGCGTCGGCGGAGACGTAGACGTCCTCCTCGTCCGGCCGGTCGGGCAGCACGAAACCGAAGCCCTTCATGTGGCCCTGGAAGGTGCCGACGACGAGGTTCATGCGCTCCGGCACGCCGTAGCGCGCCGTGCGGGTGCGCACGACGAGCCCTTCGGCCTCCATCTGGCCGAGGAGGCGCCGGAAGGCGTCGTGTTCGGACGGCGGGACGTCGAAGACGTCGACGAGCTCGCCGAAGGTGAGCGGACGGTAGGCGCTGTCGCGCATGAAGCGCTGAAGCTCGTCGGCGGTCGGCAGGCTCGCTCGCACCCGCGCCTAGCGTACCGCAAACGGCGGGCGGCGCGCCCGTCAGCGCGCGAGCCAAGGCGCGACGAGGAGCGCGACGACGGTCATCAGCTTGATCAGGATGTTGAGCGACGGCCCGGCCGCGTCCTTGAAGGGGTCGCCGACCGTGTCGCCGACGAGCGCGGCCTCGTGGGCGGCCGAGCCCGGGCCGCCGAGGGCCCCGGCTTCGATCGCCTTTTTGGCGTTGTCCCAGGCGGCGCCCGAGTTGGCGAGGGCGATCGCGAGCACGAGGCCCGAGGCCAACGCGCCGGCGAGCATCCCGCCGAGGGCCTCGGCGCCGAGCGCCAAGCCGCAGGCGACGGGAAGCGCGAGGGCCGCGAGGCCGGGCGGCACCATCTCGCGCAGAGCGGCGCGGGTGCTGATCGCGACGCAGCGGGCGGGCTCGGGCCGCGCCTCGCCCGTCAGGAGGCCCGGGATCTCGCGGAACTGGCGGCGCACCTCTTCGGTCATCTCGGCCGCCGCGCGCGAGACGGCGCGGATCGTCCAGGCGGCGAAGGCGAAAGGCAGGGCGGCGCCGAGAAAGAGGCCGGCGAGGGTCGGGGCGTCGAGGAGGGAGAGGGCCGCAAGGCGGGCGGCGCTCACGTAGGCCGAGAAGAGCGCGAGCGCGGTGAGCGCCGCCGAGCCGATGGCGAGGCCCTTGCCCACGGCCGCCGTGCTGTTGCCGAGCGCGTCGAGCTCGTCGGTCACCTCGCGCACGCCCCGCGGAAGCCGCGCGAGCTGGGCGATGCCGCCGGCATTGTCCGCCACGGGGCCGTATGCGTCGACCGCCATGACCGCGCCCGTCAAGGCCAGCATCCCGACGGCCGCGAGGGCCACGCCGAAGAGGCCGTCGAGCGCGTAGGCGAGGAGCGCGGCGAACGCGACGACGAGGACCGGGAGCGCGGCCCCGAGCATCCCCCAGGAGAACCCGGAGAGGACGAACGTGGCCGCGCCGGCGGCCGCGCTCCGCGTCGTCTCGCGCACGGCCGGCCGGCCGGGCGCCGTGAAGTAGTCCGAAAGCCAACCGATCGCGAGCCCGGCGGCGAGGCCCAAGGCGCACGCGGCCGACCAGGCGCCGCCGACGACGCCGGCCTCCCGGAGGAGCGCGAGCTGACCGAGGAAGGCGAGAGCGCTCGTGAGAAGGGCCCGCCGCAAGGCCGACGCGGCCCCGCGCCCGTCGCGCGGCCGCGAGAGCCGGACGGCCAGGGGGGCGAGGATCGAGGCGAGCGCGCCGGCGGCCGCCACGGCCAACGCCGCCCCGGCCCCGCGGGCGCCCGCCCCGCTCGCCCCGGCGAGCGCCACCGCGGCGACGAGCGAGCCGACGTACGACTCGAAGAGGTCGGCGCCCATGCCGGCCACGTCGCCGACGTCGTCCCCGACGTTGTCGACGACGGCCGCCGGGTTGCGCGGGTCGTCCTCGGGGATCCCGGCCTCGAGCTTGCCGGCCATGTCGGCGCCGACGTCGGCCGCCTTCGTGAAGATCCCGCCGCCCACGCGGGCGAAGAGGGCGACCGAGCTCGCCCCGAGGGCCAAGCCCCCCAACGCCCCCGAGCGCCCCGAGAGGCCGGGGTCGACGAGGGCGAGGGCGAGGACCAGGCCGAGGAGCGCAAGCCCGACGACGGCGAGCCCGATCGCGCTCCCCGCCCCGTGGGCCACGCGGAGCGCCGCCGCCACCCCGCTCCGCGCGGCTAGGGCGGCGCGGCCGTTGGCCGCCACGGCCACGCCCATCCCGATCCAGCCCGAAAGGAGCGAGGCTACGGAGCCGAGGAGGAACGTCCCCGCGGCCGCAGAGCCGAGGCCGGCCGGAGCGCGCCCGCCGAGGGCGAAGAGAAGCCCCGCCGTCGCGAGGACGAAGAGGCCCACGGCGAGCGTCTCCTGGCGGAGAAAGGCGGCGGCCCCGCGCGCGATCTCGACGCGCACGCGCTCGACCTCGCGGTCCTGGACCGGCAGCCGCCGCACGCCGGCCGCAAGGCGGAGGGCGGCGAGAAGGGACGCCAGCGCGGCAGCCGACCCGGCCACGAGGAAGCCCACGCCGGCATCCCTCCCCGCGCGCCCTGCGCCGTGCGGCGCGGCGGGCGCCGCGCGGAGATGCCTATGCCGAAGCTCGTCAGGGGATGAGGCGCGGCCGGGACCGGGCGGGGCCGGCCGGGGCCGGGCTCCGGTGCTACTGCTCGACGACCGTGATGGCGAGGGCGGCGAGCCCGAACGCGACGGCGAAGATGACGGTGAGCCGCGCGAGGAACTGGTCGAGCCCCCGCCGCTTCCCGAAGATCTGCTCCGAAGCCCCCGCGACCGCGCCCGAGAGGCCGGCGCTGCGGCCCGACTGCAGGAGCACGGAGGCGATGAGGCCGAGCGCGCAGATGACGAGGACGACGATGAGCGCCGTCAGCATGGGCTCATTGTAGCACGGCGAACGCGTCCCGCCCCGGGAACTCGGCCGTCGGGCCGGCTTCGCGCTCGATCGCGAGAAGGCGGTTGTACTTCGCGACGCGCTCGCCCCGGGCCGGCGCCCCGGCCTTGATCTGGCCGCATCCGGCCCCGACCGCGAGATCCGCGATCGTCGTGTCGTCCGTCTCGCCGGACCGGTGCGAGACGATCGCGGCCCAGCCGAAGCGGCGCGCCGTGCGGATCGTGGCGAGCGCCTCGCTCAAGGTCCCTACCTGGTTCACCTTCACGAGCACCGCGTTCGCGAGGCCGTCCTCCGCGCCGCGCCGCACGAGCTCGGGGTCGGTGACGAAGAGGTCGTCGCCCACGAGCTGGAGGCGACGGCCCAGGCGGCGCGCGAGCTCGCGCCAGCCTTCGCGGTCGTCTTCGGCCAGGCCGTCCTCGATGCTGACGATGGGATGGCGCGAGGCCCAGTCCTCGTAGAGGTCGACGAGCTCCCCGGAGTCGAGCGCGCGGCCCTCCCCGGCGAGGACGTAGCGACCGTCGCGATAGAAGACGCTCGCCGCCGGGTCGAGGGCGAGGGCCACCTCGTCGCCCGGCCGGTATCCGGCCCGCTCGATCGCCCATACGAGGACTTCGACGGCCTCGAGGTTCCGGCTGAAGGGCGGCGCGAAGCCGCCTTCGTCGCCGACGCCCGCGGCGAGCCCGTACTCGGAAAGGAGCCGGCCGAGCGCGTGGTAGACCTCGACCCCGGCCCGCAAGGCCTCGGCGAAGGTCGGGAAGCCCCAGGGGACGAGCATGAACTCCTGGAAGTCGAGCCGGTTCGGCGCGTGGCTCCCGCCGTTGACGACGTTCATGAGCGGCACGGGAAGCCGCACGCGGCCGCCCGGCCCCCCGGCCGCGCCCCCGTCGGGCGCGCCCTCGCCGGGCGCGGTGCGCGCGAAGAGGCCGGCCAGGTGGCGGTGGAGCGGCGTCCCCGCCGATGCCGCCTGGGCGCGGGCCACGGCGAGCGAGACGCCGACGATGGCGTTCGCGCCGAGCCTCGATTTGTCCCGCGTGCCGTCCGCCTCGCGGAGCGCCCGGTCGACGGCCTCCTGGTCCTCGGCCGGGAGGCCGACGACGGCCCGGGCCAGCTCGCCTTCCACGTGGGCGACGGCCTTTTGCACGCCGCGGCCGCCGTAGCGCGAGGGGTCGCCGTCCCGGAGCTCGCGCGCCTCGCGGCTCCCGGTCGAGGCGCCCGCGGGGACCTTCGCCGTGCCCGAGCTGCCGTCCTCGAGCGCCACCTCGACGGACAAGGTCGGGTGGCCGCGCGAGTCGAGGATCTCGTGGGCCAGGACGCGAGCGATGCGGGCCAGGACGATCGACCTCCGCGCACCACACTGCCGGAGCCGGCCCGCCGAGGCAAGGGAGCGCGCCGGCGCGACCGAGCCGGCGCGCCCACCGCCGGGGCGCCGTCCCCGGCGCGCCCCAGGCGGAGACCCGGCCGCGGCGGCGGCGCCCCTCGTCCGCTCAGAGGAGGAGCAGCGAGCGCCCCGTCATCTCGGGCGGCTGGGGAAGGCCGAGGAGCTGGAGGAGCGTCGGGGCCACGTCGCCCAGGTTGCCCCCCTCGCGCAGGCGGGTTCCCGGCGGGAGGCCGGGGGCGACGAGCACGGCCGGCACCCGGTTCGTCGTGTGCGCCGTCCAAGGCCCGCCCGTCTCGGGGTCGAGCATGACCTCCGCGTTGCCGTGGTCGGCGAGGACGAGCGCTGCGCCCCCCTCGCGCCGCACCTCGGCGAGCACCGTCCCAAGGCCCGCGTCGGCCGCCTCGACCGCCCGCACGGCGGCCTCGAGCACGCCCGTGTGGCCGACCATGTCGGGGTTGGCGAAGTTGACGACGACGAGGTCGTAGCGCGTCGCGGCCATCCGGGCCACGACCTGCCTCGCCACCTCGGGCGCCGACATCTCGGGTTGGAGGTCGTAGGTGGCGACGGGCGGCGAAGGGACGAGGATGCGGTCTTCGCCCGGGAACGGGGCTTCCCGCCCCCCGTTCAGGAAGTACGTCACGTGCGCGTACTTCTCCGTCTCGGCGGCGCGCAGCTGGCAGAGCCCCGCCTCGCTCACGACCTCGCCCAGCGTGCGCACGAGGGGAGGCGGCGGGAAGAGCACCTCCATGCGCCCGGCGAAGGCGCGGTCGTACAGCGTGAAGCCGCCGTAGGCGGAGACGAGCGGGAACGGGCGCCGGAACCCCTCGAAGTCCGGGGCGATGAAGGCGGCCGTGAGCTCGCGCGCCCGGTCGGCCCGGAAGTTGAAGCAGAGGACGACGTCCCCCGGCCGCACGCGCCCCTCGTCCGCGACGACGGTCGGGCGCACGAACTCGTCCGTCTCGCCGGCCTGGTAGGCCGCCGCGAGCGCGTCCAGGGCGGAGGCGGCGCGCCGGCCTCGGCCCTCCACCATGGCCGCGTACGCGAGCTCGACGCGCGGCCAACGGCGGTCGCGGTCCATGGCGTAGTACCGGCCCGACACGGTCGCCGTGCGCACCTCGGGCCGCTCCTTCGAGAACGACTCGAGCTCCTCGAGGAAGGGGCGGGCCGCCTGCGGCGGCGTGTCGCGGCCGTCGAGCACCGCGTGGACGAAGGTCGTCACCCCGGCCTCGGCCGCCGCCCAGAGGACCGGGTAGAGGTGTCGGACGTGGCTGTGGACGCCGCCGTCGGAGACGAGCCCCCAGACGTGCAAGCGGGCGCCGCGCGCGGCGGCGAGAAGGCGCGAGAGCGCAGGGTTCCCCCCGAGGCCTCGGGCGACGGCCCGGTCGATGCGGGCGAGGTCCTGGAGCACGACGCGGCCGGCGCCGAGGTTCAGGTGGCCGACGTTCGAGTTTCCCATCTGCCCCGGCGCAAGGCCGACGTCCTCGCCCGAGGCGCCGAGCGTCGTGCGCGGGAAGCGGGCCCAGACGGCGTCGAAGTTGGGCGTGTGCGCAAGGTGGACGGCGTTCCCGGGACCCGGGGGGGCAAGCCCCCAACCGTCCAGGACGATGAGCGCGACGGGGCCGGGGACGAGCCGCACCTATGCGGCCGCCTCGTCGGCGGCCCGCACGATCGCCGCGAACGTGTGGGCGGCGAGACTCGCCCCGCCGACGAGCGCCCCGTCCAGATCCGGGTCGGCGAAGAAGCCGGCCGCGTTCGCCGCATGGACGCTTCCGCCGTAGAGGATGCGGAGCGAACGGGCCGCGCCTTCGCCGAGCCGCTCGGCGAAGGCGCGCCGGATCGCCCGCGCCGCCGCGGCCGCGTCGGCCGGCTCGGCCGCCCGGCCCGTGCCGATAGCCCACACCGGCTCGTAGGCGACGACGAGCGTCCCTTCCACGGGCGGCCGGGGTTCGGCCGCGAAGGCGCGCCCGGCCCAGCCCCCGTCGGTGAGGGCCGAAAGGAGCGGCGCCAGCTGGCGGGCGAGGGCCGCCTCGGCCCCCCGCGGAAGCCGGCCCGGTCCCTCTTCGCCCCCGCGCTCGGCGAGCGTCTCCCCGACGCAGAAGATGGCGCCGAGCCCGGCCGAGAGGGCGGCGAGGGCCTTCCTCGCCGCCTCGTCCTCCGTCTCGCGGAAGTGGGTCCGCCGCTCCGAGTGGCCGACGATCGCGTAATGGCAGCCGCAGTCGACGAGCATGCCGGGCGCGATCGCGCCCGTGAACGGGCCCCGGGGCTCCCAGAAGACGTCCTGCGCCCCGACCCGCACCCGCGCCTCGTCGAGGAGCCGGTCCGCGACGGCGGCGATGGCGGTGAAGGGCGGACAGACGACGACCTCGCTCGGCCCGGGCGCGAGCTCCGAGAGGAGGGCGTTCACGAGCCCGAGCGCCTCCCCGACCGATCCCGCGTTCATCTTCCAGTTGCCGGCGACGAGCGGTCGCCGCTCCTTCATCGACCCGGGGCCTCCACGCGGGCGGGCCGGTCCGCGAGCGCCGCGAGCGCCGGCAGCTCGCGCCCCTCGAGGAACGCGAGCGAGGCGCCGCCGCCCGTCGACACGTGGTCGATGCGGCCGTCGAGGCCTTGCTGCCGAAGCGCCGCGACGGAGTCGCCGCCGCCCACGACCGTGAACCCCGGGTGGGCGGCCACGGCCCGCGCCACGCCGGCCGTCCCCGCGGCGAAGCGCGGCCACTCGGCCACGCCCATCGGCCCGTTCCAGAAGATCATCCGCATGCCGCGGAAGGCCCTCCGGAAGGCGCGCACCGTCTCGGTGCCGATGTCGAGGGCGAGCCAGCCTTCGGGCACGCCGTCCGCCGCGGCCACGCGACGCGAGCGCGCGTCGGGGTGGAACTGAGGGGCGACGACCAGGTCGCGCGGCAGGTGGACGGCCACGCCTCGGGCCTGGGCTTCCGCGAGGAGGCGCCTCGCCTCGTCGAGCGCCTCGGGTTCGACGAGCGAGGCGCCCATCGGGACGCCCTGCGCGAGAAGCAGCGTGTTCGCGAGCCCTCCGCCGAGGAGCACCGCGTCGACCCGCGGGAGGAGGTTCCGGAGGAGCGCGAGCTTGTCCGAGATCTTCGCGCCCCCCACGACGGCCGCGAACGGCCGCTCGGGGCGCAGAAGGCGCGAGAGCTGCGCGACCTCCCGCTCCATGAGAAACCCCGCCACGGCGGGCAGGAGCCGGGCCACGCCGACCGTCGAGGCGTAGGCGCGGTGCGCGCTCCCGAAGGCGTCGTTGACGAACACGTCGCCATGGCGCGCGAGGGCCTGCGCGAACGCCGGGTCGTTCGCCTCCTCCCCGGGGTGGAAGCGCAGGTTCTCGAGGAGAGCCACATCCCCGGGTCCGAGCGACGCCACCGTCCGCTCCGCCGCCTCGCCCACGCAGTCGGGCGCGAACGCGACCGGCCGACCGAGGAGGTCCGAGAGGTGGGCGGCGACCGGGGCGAGCGAGAGGCTCGGGTCGCGCCGGCCCTTGGGCCGCCCGAGGTGCGAGATGATCGCGACCTTCGCGCCCTGCTCGACGAGGTGCTGGATCGTGGGGAGGGCCGCGCGGATGCGCGTGTCGTCGGCGACGGCCCCGCTCGGCGCAAGGGGCACGTTGAAGTCGGCGAGGAGGAGGACGCGCCGCCCTGCGACGTCCACGTCCTTCAGGCCCGCCTTCTCCGGCACCCGTCCGCCCTCCCGTCCGCCCGTCCCGCCGCTCGCCCCGCTGCGACCGGCCGCGGGCTCACAACCCCCGCGCGGCGACGTAGGCGCAGAGGTCGACGAGCCGGGCCGAGTAGCCCCACTCGTTGTCGTACCAGGCCACGACCTTGGCCACGCGGTCGCCTGACACCATCGTGAGCGGCAGGTCGACGACGGCCGAGCGCGTGTCGCCCTTGTAGTCGCCCGAGACGAGCTCGCGGTCGTCGGTGCCGAGGATGCCGCGCAGCGGCCCGGCCTCGGCCCGGCGGAAGGCGTCGTTCACGCTCGCGACGTCGACGGGCGCCCGCGTCACGACCGTGACGTCGACGACCGACACGACCGGCACCGGGACGCGCATCGCGATGCCGTTCAGACGCCCCTTGAGGTGCGGAAGCACCTCGCCGACGGCCCGCGCGGCGCCCGTCGTCGTCGGGATGATGTTCTGGCCCGCCGCCCTGGCGCGCCGGATGTCGCGGTGGGGGAGGTCGAGGACGCGCTGGTCGTTCGTCAGCGCGTGCACCGTCGTCATGAGGCCGTGCTCGACGCCGAAGGCGTCGTCGAGGACCTTGACGACCGGCGCGAGGCAGTTCGTGGTGCAGGAGGCGTTCGAGACGACGTGGTGGCGGCGCGGGTCGTAGGCGGCCTCGTTGACGCCCATGACGACCGTCAGGTCGACGCCCTGGCCCGGCGCCGAGATGACGACCTTCTTCGCCCCGCCCCGCTCGATGTGCGCGATGGCCTTGTCCTTCGACTCGAAGAGGCCGGTCGACTCGACGACCAGCTCGACCCCGGCCTCGCTCCAGGGGACGGCGCCGGGATCGCGCTCCTGGAAGAAGCGGACCCGGCGACCGGCGGCGACGATCGCGCCCTCGTCCACGGCCACCTCTCCCGGGAAGCGGCCGTAGTTCGAGTCGTACTGGAGGAGGTGCGCGGCCGTGCGGATGTCGCCGATGTCGTTCACGGCCACGACCTCGATCTCGGGACGGTCGAGCGACTGGCGGAAGAACCTGCGGCCGATGCTGCCGAAGCCGTTGATGCCGACGCGGATCGCCATGACGCACCCGCCTTCTCCTGGCATGGCCTGGATGGCCAAAGGCGCGTCCACATTATACGTGTCGTCGTTGGACGGCGGGCGGCGCGCATAGGGAGACGCGGGAGGCGGCGCCCCTGGCCCCCGGCTGGGCGGAGGCGGCCTGCGGACTCGGCTTCCTCGTGCTCGGCATGCGGCTTCTCTCGCGCTCCCTCGGCTCCGCGAGCGCGTCCGCGCAGGCGAAGGCGCTCGCCGCCCTCTCGGGACGGCCCTGGCTCTCGGCTCTGGGCGGCGCGCTCGCCGCCGCGCTCGTCCAGTCCTCCTCGACGGTGACGATCCTCCTCGTCGGCCTCGTCGAGGCGCGGGCCCTGTCGCTCGACGCGGCGGCGGCGATGGTCGTGGGCGCGAACGTCGGCACGACCGTGACGGCGCACGTCTTGGCCTTCCGGCTCGGCACGGGCCCCGCCCTCGCCGTCGTCGCAGCCGGCGCGGCGCTTGCGCTGATCCCGGGGCAAGGCCGCCGGGCGGGGGCCGTCCTCGGCCTCGGCCTCCTCCTCCTCGGCGTGGCCTGGCTCGAAGGCGGGCTCGCGCCGCTCGGCGCAAGCCCGTGGGCCGCGCGCGTCGTCGCGGCGGTCCGAGGCTCGCCGCTTCTCGGCTTCTTCGCGGGCGCGGCCATGACGGCCGTGGCGCTCTCGAGCGGCGTGACCATCGGGCTCCTGCAAGGGCTCGCCGCCTCCGGCGTCGTCCCCGTGGCCGCAGCCCTGCCCGTGCTCTTCGGGGACAACGTCGGCACGACCTCGGACACGCTCCTCGCCGGCCTCGCGGCCGGCCGGCGGGGGCTCGGGCTCGCGCTCTTCCACCTCGCCTTCAACCTCGCCACGACGGCGCTCCTCCTGCCGCTCGCGGGGCCCCTCGCTGCGCTCCTCCCCCGGCTCTCGCCGCTTCCCGCGCGCCAGATCGCCTTCGCCCACACCGCCTTCAACCTCGCCGGCGCGCTCCTCTGGCTCCCCTTCCGCCGCGTCCTCCTCGGCCTCGCCGTCTGGGCCGCGCGCGCGCCCGCGTGACCCCGCCCCGGCGGCTCCGCTTGCATCCACGCGCGCCATCGTGTACCATCCCCGCGACATGCCCATCGGCCCGTCGCACGGCCGAACGCGGGCGCTCGCGACGATCGTCGCGTTCGCCGCGGCCTTCGTCACCGCGACCGGCGCGGCCATCCTCGCCGCCGGGGCGTCGGTCGGCCTCACCGTGAACGGCGGCTCGGTCGCGCTCCCCGGGCTCGCCATCGAGTCGGACGTCGTCGTCGGCTCGGCCAAGGACTTCCTCGCGCTCTTCGGGGAGGACGTGGCCACGACGCCCGACGGCCGGGCGCTGCGGGCGTTCGGCCACTCGGTGGCCCTCACGCTCGTCGCCGGGCAGCCCTACCTCTACACGCCGGGCAAGGTCGAGCTCGCCGTCGCGCCCCGCGTCGACGAGCACGGCCGGCTCATCGCGCCGCTTGCGCCCCTCGCCGAGGCGCTCGGCTTCCAGGTCGTCTGGCGCGACGACACGAAGACGCTCGTCGTCACCGATCCCGACGCCTCCGAGGTGGCGCCGCCGCCGCCGAAGCCGCGCATCCCCTTCACCGACGACGACCTCCTTCTGATCGCGCGCGTCGTCTACTCGGAGGCGCCCGACGAGCCGTTCGAGGGCCAGGTGGGCGTCGCGGCCGTCGTCGTGAACCGCGTCCTCTCGCCGCACTTCCCCGACACGGTCCACGACGTCGTCTTCGCGCCCGGCCAGTTCCAGGGCACGAAGACGGCGCTCTTCCGCCGCGACCCGAGCGACGAGGCGCTGCGCGCCGCGAAGGCGGCGCTCTACGGCGAGGACCCGACCGACGGAGCCCTCTACTTCTACGATCCGCGCACGGCGACGAGCAAGTGGATCCGGACGCTCAAGGTGCTCGTGACGATCGGCCACCACGCGTTCGCGACGGATCCGCGCTGGGCCGCGACCAGCTCGCAGTAACGCCCTCCGGCCGCTCCCCGCCGGGCCCGCCCGCGGCCCCCGGCGGAAACGCCCGCCGCGCGGCCACGTCGACGGCGAGGACGTTGAGGGCCGTCGTCCGCTCGACCATCTCGCGCGCCTTGCGCTGCACGGCCCGCAGGACCGAGAGCACGGGCCGGCCGAGGTAGACGTCGACGTCGAGCTCGAGGAGGACCCCCTCGTCGCGGATCGTCACCGGCCCTTGGCGCACTTCGGCCACGCCCTCGACCGCGCGCGCCGCGTGCTCGGCGATGGCGCCGACGACCGTGTCCGTGATGAAGAACTTCCCGAGCGAGCTGAACGTCGGCCGCACGATCGACTTGTCGACGAGGACCTCGCGGCCCTGGGCGTGCCGGCTCCGATAGAGGAACCGCAGCGGGTCGACGAGGTAGCCCGAGAAGCTCTTCTTCACCTCGAAGGTCGGCGCCGGGATGACGTGCTTGCCCTCGGCGTGGCGGACGCGGCGGGCGCGCTCGATCTCCTCGAAGGTGGCGACGTCGTCGATCCGCACCGTGCGCTCGGGGCGCGGCAGGTCGAGGGCGTCGCAGATGTGCGCGACCATGTCGAGCGAGGTGCCGAGGACGAGGACGCGCTCGGGCCGCGCCTCGTAGATGGCGCGGCGCACCTCCTCGGCGTGCCCGGGATCGGCGAAGATGGCGCGGCGCACGGCGGCGAGGGCCGTGCGCTCGCGCTTCGCCGACTCCCCGGCCAGGATGCGGCCTTCGTGGATCAAGAGGCCGTCGTCGATGATGTAGGCGATGCCGAGCTCCTCGGCGACCAGGGAGGCTCGGTGGCTCTTGCCGGTTCCGCTTGGGCCGACGAACGCCGTGACCTCCACGCGCGCCCCCTCCGAGGCTATCCTTCGCCGAGGAGCGGGCGCCAGCGGGCGGCGTAGCGGCCGTCCTCGGGCCGATCGGCCGCCTCGCCGAGCCGGCTTCGGAGCGACCGCCTTCCCTCGTCGTCGAGGAGCCGCGTGAGAAGAGCCAGCTCCCCCGGCCAGAGCGCCTCGGGCGGCACCTCGGCCAGCGCGCGACCGGCCTCCTCCCAGCGCCGGTCGACCAGGTTCGCGAGCGCGACGAGGAACCGCGTGTGGAGGTCGCGCGGGGCGAGCGCCTGCGTGCGCTGGACGGCCTCGGCCGCCTTCGGCATGTGGCGGAGCGCGATGCGCGCGAGCGCGAGCGCGTGCCAGGCGGCCGCCGCCTCGGGCTGCTCCTTCACCCAGCGCTCGGCCCGGGCGAGCGCCCCTTCGTCGTCTCCGCGGGCGATGAGGAGCTGGATCGGCCCGGCCCAGGCGGGGGCGAAGCGCGGGATGCGCATGCGCACCGAATCCCAGCGCGCGAGCGCCTCCTCGACCCGCCCGGCCTCGGCGGCCAGCACGGCCAGGTTGTGGTTGGCGTCCGGGTGGTCCGGGTCCAGCCGTTCGACCTCCCGCCACTCGGCTTCGGCCTCCTCCGTGCGGCCGGCCCGGCGGAGCGCGTCTCCCGCGTTGATCCGGTACGAGAGCTGCTTCGGGTCGCGGGCGGCGGCGCGCCGGAACGACTCGGCCGCGTCGAGGTAGCGGCCGCGCCGCAGCTCGATCTGCCCGCGGTTGTAATGGTAGGCCGGCGTGTCGGCCCCGGCCGCGCGCGCCTTCTCCGCGTAGGCCTCGGCGCGGTCCAGCTCGCCCCGCGCCACAGCCTGGGCCATCAGGTTCACGAGGGCCGGCACGTGCCCGGCCTCGTGCGCGACGACCTCCTCCCACGCCTTCTCCGCCTCGTCGGGCCGCCCGCGCGCGAACTCGATCTCGGCGACGAGCTCGAGGGCGGCCACGGTCGAACGCCGGGCTTCGTCCGGCCGCCGACGCGCGTCCCGGCGGTCGATCTCGACGACGCGCCTCAGATGGTGGAGCGCCGCATCCCACATCCGCTTCCCCGCGTAGGCGCGGCCGAGCATGAAGTGCGCGCCCGCGTGCGAGGCGTCGCGTCGCACGATCGCGCGCCAGGTCGAGATCGCCTCGTCGATCCGGCCCGCGTCGGCCTGGGCGACGCCGAGCAGGTAGGCGGCGAGCTCGTCGCGCGGCGCCCGGCGCACCGCCTCGCGCAAGGGTTCGAGCGCCTCCGGCGCTCGCCCGCTCTCAAGGAGCGCCGCCCCCAGCATGCGCTGGGCGGCCTGGTCGGCCGGGTTCCGGGCGACGATCCCCCGGAGCCTTTCGATCGCGTCCTCGAGCTTCTTGCGCCTCTCGTCGGCCTCGTCCACGGCGCGGCCCCCGTTTCCCGGTCCCGAGCGCGAGGAGGGGCGGTACCCCCGCCCCTCCTCGCCGCCTGTGCGTCCTAGCGACCCTCCGGCCGTCCTCCGCCCCCCGGCGCCTTCGGCGCCTCGCCCGCGGGCGGCCCCGGCGGGCCCTCGAGCGCCGCCCGCAGCCGCCGCAGGAGCTCGTCCCGTCCGACGAAGCCGGCGATCTTCTCGAGCTCCTCCTCGCCACGGAAGAGGATGAGGTAGGGGACGCTGCGCACGCCGAAGACGGTCGCGGCCACCGGGTTCTCGTCGACGTTCAGGCGGACGAACTTGACGCTCCCCGCCAGCGCCCGGGCCGCCTCGCCCAGGACCGGCTCGAGATAGGCGCACGGCTTGCACCAGGGCGCCCAGAACTCGACGAGCGTGGGGTGCGCGGAATGGTACACCTCGTCGGCGAACGTGCCGTCCTTCAGCTCCGCC
>JADGHG010000151.1 GCA_019689585.1 Clostridia bacterium | reverse complement strand
GTGCGGGAGCACTTCGAGGCGCTCGAGCTCGATCCGGCCGTGCGCGTGCTGGACGAGAAAGACGCCGAGCTCCTGCGCGAGGACGTCCTCGACGAGCTCGTCGAGGACTGGCACGAGCGGGAGGACCCCGGCTTCCGGGAGCTCCTTCTGGCGTACGCGCCGAACGGGGATGCGCCCGTCTTCGACATGGTGCTCGCGCTCGACCGGCTGGCGAGCGTGCAGCCCGACCGGGACGGCTGGCGGGCGCGGGCGGCCGAGCGCTATCGGAAGGCCCGCCTGGCCTGGCAGGCGGCCCGGGCCGGGGAACCGCCCGAGGCGGTCGCGGCCGAGCTGGGCGAATGGCTCTCGGAGGCGCAGGCCTACGTGCGCGCGAAGCTCCTTCAGGCGGCGCGCCTCTCTCGACAGGCGGCCGCCCTCGCGGCGGCGCCGGGCGGCCCCTACGCGTGGTGGGCGACGCTCGCGCAGGACGTCGAGCGGCTCCTCAGGGCGGCCGAGTCGTGCGCCTCAGGGTGGCAGGCGACCGTCGCCGCGCAGAAGGACGCGGCCCGCTGGCCGCGGCTTCCGCGGCAGAGGGCCGACGAGTGCGACGCCGACCTGCGCGAGCGGACCCAGGCGCTCCGCGACCGGGCGAAGGACGTCGTGAAGGGGCTCGCGGACCTCGGCCTCGCGCGCGAGGTGGGCGAGCTCGCATCCGAGGCGGCCGCCGTCGCGCCCCATGCGGAGACGCTCCTCCGCCTCGCCGCCGACTTCGCAGAGCGGTACGAGGAGGCGAAGCGCGAGCTCGCCGCCCTCGACTTCGCCGACCTCGAGCAGCTGACGCTCCGCCTCCTGCGGGACCCGGCCGTCGGACCCGAGCTCGGCGCCCGCTTCGACGAGGTGCTGGTCGACGAGTACCAGGACATCAACGCCTGCCAGGACGCGATCCTCACGTCCTTCGCGCGCCGGGGCCGGCTCTTTCTCGTGGGGGACGTGAAGCAGAGCATCTACCGCTTCCGCCTCGCCGAGCCCTCGCTCTTCCTCGCGAAGGAGGAGTCGTCCCCGCCCCTTCCCCCCGACGCCCGCGCACCGGCCGAGGAGGGCGGCCTGAAGGCGAGCGGGAGACGCTCGCACCGCGTCGCCCTGCGCGAGAACTTCCGCAGCCGCCACGCCGTCGTCGACGCCGTCAACCGCCTCTTCCGCAGGATCTTCGCGCCGGAGACGGTCGGGCTCGCCTACACGGACGAGGTCGCCCTCGTGGCCCGGGCGCCTCACCGCGACGTGGAACTTCGGGGCGAGGGGCCGGAGGTCGAGATCCACGTCCTCGAGTCGCGGACGCTCTCGACGATGCCGGCTCGCGAGGAACGTCCCCTGGACCGCCGCGAGCCCCCCGACCCGACGCAGATCGGCCTCGAGGGGGAAGAGGGCGACGACGAGGACGAGGGGGTCGAGCCGACCTCCGACCTCGGCGCCCCCGAGGCGCTCGTCGGAGCGCGCGGCCCGAGAGACGGCGGGGCTGGGCGCGGCACGGCGCCGTCCGGGCGGCTCTCCTTCGCGGAGCGCGCGCGGCTTGAGCGGGAGGCGATCTGGATCGGCCACCGCATCCTCGAGCTCGTCGCCGGCGCCCCGGGCCGTCCGCCCGTCGAGGTGTACGACCCCGGTCTCGAACGGCCGCGGCCCGCCCGCTTCGGCGACGTCGCCGTGCTGCTGCGGGCGGCCAAGGACGAGGCGCCCGTCGTGCGGGACGCGCTCGAGGGCCTCGGCGTCCCCGTGAGCTCGAACGCGGGCGGCTACTTCGAGGCGATCGAGGTCGAGTGGGCGCTCTCGCTCCTCGCGCTCGTCGACAACCCGCTCCAGGACATCCCGCTCGCCTCGGTCCTGCGCTCGCCCCTAATCGGCCTCTCGGCCGGGGAGCTCGCGGCCATCCGGCTCGCCCACCCGGGCCTGCCCTTCTCGGAGGCGGCGCGGCGGGCCGCCTCGGGGGAGGGCGAGCTCGCGCAGAAGCTGGCCTCCTTCTTCGCCTCGCTCGAGGCCTGGCGCACGGAGGCGCGCCGGCGTCCGCTCGTCGAGGTCGTCGACCGCATCTTCCGCGACACGGGCCTTCTCGGCGTGGCGCGGGCCATGCCGTCGGGCGAGCGGCGCGCCCGCAACCTGGCCGCGCTGCGCGCCCGCGCGCGCGCCTTCCAGGACTCGCCCCGGCCGGGGCTCTTCCGCTTCGTCCGCTACATCGAGCGGCTGCGCGAGCGGGGCGACGACCTCACCGTGCCGCCGCCACCGGGCGGGGAGGACGCCGTGCGCGTCATGACGATCCACCAGAGCAAAGGGCTCGAGTTCCCCGTCGTCTTCGTCGCGAACCTAGGCGGCCGCTTCCGCGAACCGCAAGGCACGGCCCTCGTCGACCGCGACCTCGGGCTCGGCCTTCCGCTCGTCGACCGGGAGCTCGGCGCCGTCTTCCCGTCGCTGCCCTGGGTCGCCGTGCGGAGCCGCATCGCGCGCATGGAGCGGGCCGAGGAGGCGCGCGTCCTCTACGTGGCGCTCACGAGGGCGCGCGACCGCCTCGTGCTCGTCGGTTCGGTGAGCGAGCTCGCCGACCGGCGCCTCGC
>JADGHG010000033.1 GCA_019689585.1 Clostridia bacterium | reverse complement strand
GCTCGGGGAAGAGCCGGGCGAGCTCGAAAAGGGCCGGCGCCGGGATCGGGGGGTCGGCGGGGTCGATGCGGGCGACGAGGGGCCGAAGCGCCTCCCGCAGCGGGCCGTAGGCGACGTCGTCGGCCTCTTCGTGGCAGCGGGCGCGAAGGACGATGGGCGCCCCGGGCTCCGGGCCGCCGGCCGCTTCGATCTCGCGGAGGATCGTCTCGAGGAGGTGGGTCTTGCCGATGCCGGCCTCCCCCTCGACGAGCACGGCGCGGACCGGGCCGAAGGGGGCGTCGCAGCCGGCGAGCCAGCCTAGGAGCGCCTCGCGCGCGCGCTCGCGCCCGGTCGCGCGCGGGAGCCCGAGGGGAGAAGCCGGCTGCGCCCCGCGGGCGCGCGGATGGGCGGAGGCGCCCTCGCCGGCCGCGATGGCTCGGTAGACGGCGACCGTCGCCGGCTCGGGCGCGAGGCCGAGCTCGGTGCGCAGCCGACGCTCCGCCTCGGCGAAGCGGCCGAGCGCGAGCCGAGGCTCGCCGAGGGCGGCGTGCGCGCGCATCGCCCAGCGGAGAAACGTCTCGTCGTCGGGCTCGATCCGAAGCGCGCGGCCGGCTGCATCCCGCACCCGTGGCCACTGGCCGGCGAGCGCCGCCTCGCGGCAGAGCTCGGCCGCCACGCGGAGCGCCTCGCGATGCCATCGGCGCCGGAGCGCGAGGATCCAGTCCTCGAGCTCGGGCACCGCGAGCTCCAGGCCTTCGAGGAACGGGCCGCGCCAGAGGTCGAGCGCCGAAGCGAGCGAGCTCGGCCGGCCGGCCGCGCCGCGGCCGGGCCCGAGCCTCCGCAAGAAGCGGGCGGCGTCCGTCTCCGCCCGAGCGTCGTCCCGCCACCAGAGGGAGTCGCGGTCGCCGCCGAGGGGCCAGAGGGGCATCTCCGCCTTGAGGCGGGTGAGGGCGACGGACAGGTTGTTGCGCCGGCGCGAAGGGGAGGCGCGGGGCCAGAGGAGTTCCGCCAGGTCTTGCCGCGCGTGCCGCCGGTCGGGCTCCGCTGCCAGCCGGAAGAGGATCGCCCGGCCGCGCTGAGCCGAGAGGGCGATCGGCCGACCGCCCCAGACGACCTCCGGCGGCCCGAGAAGGCAGAGGTAGAGCCGGGCCACGCCCGCCCCCCGGGCGCCAGGTTCGGCTCGGGCCGGCACACCTCCTGCGGGCGCGGGGTCCCGTGCAAGGGTCGTGCAAGGGTCCCCCGCTAGGCTCGTAAAGATCGGACCCTTCGCCGGGAGGGATGCAAGGTGCGCCGCCGAGCCCTCGCCGTCGTCCTCGCCGCCGCGCTCGCCGCCGTCCCCGCCGTCTTCGTCTTGGGCCCGCGCCCGGTCGCCGCCATGAGCGGCGTCTCGTTCCGCTTCAGCAGCCAGGCGCCGCGGGGCAACAACACCTGGTACGTGACCTTCACGGCCGACCAGCCGTTCCCCGCCGGAAGCTCGATCCGCCTCGAGGGGCCGCCCTGCACGACGTTCTCCTGGTCCTTGTGGACGGTCACGATCGGGAACGCGAACCCCGTCCAGGTCATGGTGCGGGGCATGGAGAGTGACCAGTGTGGGCAGTCGCACGTCCCTAACGTCGCGTACGCGATTCTCCCCTCGGACACGGCAATCCCAAAGGACGCGACCGTCACGATCGCCGCAAGCGGCGTCACGAACCCCTACGAAGGGGAGTACCCGGCGTCCGATTTCTCCGTCGGCATCGGCTCGTACAACCCGGGGCTGCAAAGCTGGACCCCCTCGGATTCGGCCACCGCGCCCGGGCGCGTCCTCTTCGACACCTCGGTCGCCGACGTGACGTTCGAGGTGCCAGCCCGCATACCGGACGTCTCCGCGACCTGGACGGTGCGCTTCACGACCGCGACGGCCCTCTCGACGGCCCAGGGCGACACCGTCACCGTCTCGGCGCCCGCGACCTTCCCGACCGGCGCGTCCTCGTACACGGTGACCGACGAGGACGCGCAGACGACCGCGACGGTGACGGGCTCCGTGTACGCGCCCCCCGGTTCCACGAGGTTCTCGGTCCCCTTCGACGTCCCGGCGGGCCACCGCGTGACGCTCACGATCGCGCGCGTCACGAACCCGTCAGAGGGCGACTACCCGGCCTCGGACTTCGCCGTGGCGACGAGCCAGGACGGCGTGCCGGCGTCGCCCTCGCAAGGCCTCTCGTTCGCCCCCGGCCAGTCGGCCGTCTCGGGCGTCGACTTCCAGTTCGCAAGCGACGTGGCGGGCGACGCGGCCACCTGGACCGTCTCGTTCATCGTGACCCAGGGATTGGCGGGGGGCGACCGCATCCGTCTCGCCGGGCCCCCCGGCACGGCCTTCAGCAGCTCGCCCGGCGACTACGTCGTCTACACCGATCCCAACGGCCCGCAGACGACCGCGCAGTTGGTGTACTCGGGCGGCGGGACGGCCGACGTCTCGATCGTGGTCGGCTCGGGCTTCTCCGCGACCTCCGGTAGCCGCGTCTACCTCGAGGCGCGTCGGACGACGAACCCCGGCGTCGGCCGCTACGCGCGCGAGGCGTTCCTCGTCGCGACGACGAAAGACGCGGTGCCGGCGTACCCCCTCGACGGGGCGGCCTTCGGCGCGCCCGTGACCGGCGTCTCCCTGGCGACGAACTCGCACATCGCCTCCGCCTATGCGATCTGGACCGTGACCCTGCATACGGGCCCCGCCGGGGCGCTGGCCGGCGGAAGCGATACGATCGCGCTCGCCGGCCCTTCCGGCACCGCCTTCTCCGGGAACCCCGCCGACTACGCGATCGACGGGCAAGCGCCCACTCGGGCCGCGCCCTCTCAGGACGGGAGCCAGGTCGTCCTGACGGTGCCGGCCGACATCGGCGCGGAAAGCGACGTGACGATCGTCGCTCGCAACGTCCGGAACCCCTCGGCGGGCGAGTACCAGGCCACCGGTTTCTCCGCGTGGACGTCGGTCGAGTTCGTCCGCGCCCACCCCGGCCTGGGGCTTTCGATCGTTGCGGACGACGGGGACCCGGAGACGGTCGACGACCTCCGCTGGTCCGTGTCCTCCACCACGCCGGGTGCTCCGTCCGACTGGACGCTCGAGTTCACCGTGGCGACCTGGGCGGAGACGGGAGTGGCCAACATCGTGCTCACGGGGCCCGCCGGCACCGTGTTCCCGCAGTCGAAGGCGGCCTACTCGGTGAACGGCCGGAGCGACCTCGTCCAGTACGTCTTCCCGCTCTCCGGGGGGGACGAGGGAGAGCTTCCGGGGATCGTGCTTCAGATGGACACCGCCCCGCCTTTCTCGGCGACCCCCGCGGGCGTGACGCTCGTCGTCTCGGGCGTCGGGAACCCTCCCGCCGGCACCTACGGCCCCGAGCTCTTCGGCGTGCGCACGACGGCCCACCCGACGACCGTCCATCCGGCCTCGGGGTTCACCTTCGGCGTCCCGGGCGGGCCGGCCCCCGGAGCGGGCGGCGCGGGCGCGGCGGGCTCCGTCTCCGCCGGCGCGGGCGGCGACGAGCCGACGACCGTCGCGAGTCCCGACGGGCTCCTCTCGATCACGGTGCCCGCCGGCGCGGCGGCGCCCGGCTCGACGGTCGTCGTGACCGTCCTCGGCCCCGGCGAGGCTCCGCCCGCCGACGCCGACCTGATCCTCGTCGGCGGCCGCGTGTACGAGGTCCGCGTCCTCGGGCCCGACGGGCAGCCGCTTACGCGGTTCGACCCGCCGCTTGTCTTGAGCTACCCCTTCGACCCGGCGGTGCTTCCGCCGGGAGCCGGCCCGGACGACCTCGCGATCTTCTACTGGGATCGCCTGCGCGCGATCTGGGTGCCGCTCCCCTCGCAGGTCGAGGACGGCCGCGTGACGGCGGAAGCGCCGCACCTCACGCCTCTCGCGCTCATGGCGGCGCCGGATCTCTACCGGCCGACGGACCTGGCGGGCGAAGGCGCCGACGTCGCGGCCGAGGTCCTCCGGCTCGCCCGCCTCGGCATCGTCTCGGGCTACCCCGACGGCACCTTCCGGCCCGCTGAGCTCGTGAGCCGCGCCGAAGCCGTCCGCATGCTGGCGCTCGCGCTCGGCCTCCCCGCCCCGGCCGCGGGCGGGCTCCCGTTCTCGGACGCGGTGCCCGCCTGGGCCCAGGACCAGGTGGCCGCCGCCCTCGCAGCCGGGCTCGTCACGGGGTACCCGGACGGAAGCTTCCGGGCCGGCGGATGGGTGACGCGCGAGGAGCTGGCCGTCCTCCTCGAGCGGGCGCGGGAGATCGCGCAGGCGGCCGGTTGGACGGGCGGCTCGGCCGCCGGTGCCCCGGGAGGCGCGGGAGGGGCCGAGACCGTGCCGAGCGACATCGGCGAGGTCGCGCCCTGGGCCGTTCCGGCCGTCACGGCGGCGCTCGGCGACGGACTTCTCGCCCTCGACGCCGAAGGCCGTTTCCAGCCGCGGGCCCCGGTGACCCGCGCCGAGCTCGCGCTCGCCCTGGGTCGACTGCTCGACCGGGCGGGCGCGCCCGGCCTCCGACCGTAGGAACCGGGCCGCCGGGAGGCCCCTCCCCCCGCGGGATAGAATGGGAGCGTATCCGCAAGGGGGAGGCGAGGCTCAACGATGGCCGTCGGGACTGCCGAACGGACGGCCCGGCCGCGCAAGGTGCCGGTGACGCTCCTTGTGAACGGCGAGGCGCGCGAGGTCTGGATCGAGCCGCGGCGGACGCTGCTCGACGCCTTGCGCGTCGACCTCGGGCTCACGGGGACGAAGAAGGGCTGCGACCACGGGAACTGCGGGGCCTGCACCGTGCTCGTCGACGGGGTCCCGGTCTACTCGTGCCTCGAGCTCGCCATCGCCCGCGAAGGCCAGGCCATCGAGACGATCGAGGGGCTCTCGCGGGGCGGCGGGCTCCACCCGCTGCAGAAGGCGTTCGTCGAGCACGACGCCTTCCAGTGCGGGTACTGCACACCGGGCCAGATCATGGCGGCGAAGGCGCTTATCGACCGGAACCCGCGGCCCACCCCCGAGGAGGTCCGCGCCGCCCTCGTCGGCCATCTCTGTCGCTGCGGCGCCTACGCCGGGATCGTCGAGGCGGTCGTGGCGGCCGGGCTCGCGCTCTCGGGGGACGGCGGGGAGGGCCGCCCCGATGCCTAGGATCGTCCGCACCCAGTACGAGTACGAAGGCCGGATGCGCGAGCAGATCACGGTCGTCGAGGAGGACGACCTGCCGCGCTGGGGCCGCGAGGCCAAGCTCGCGGTCGTCGGCCGGCCCCACCCGCGGGTCGACGGCCACCTGCGCGTCACGGGCGCCGCCCGCTACACGGCCGACGTCTACCTCCCCGGCATGCTCTACTGCAAGATCGTGCGCAGCCCGCACGCGCGCGCCCGCGTCCTCTCCATCGACGCCTCCCGCGCCCTCGCCCTCCCCGGCGTGCGGCTTGTCCTCACCCCGGACGACTTCCCAGAAGGCGGTCCCGTGCCGCCTCCGCTTTCCCGGGACGTGCGCTTCCAGGGGGAGGAGGTGGCCGCCGTCGTCGCCGAGGACGAGGAGACGGCGTCGGACGCGGCCGCGCTCGTCGAGGTGGAGTACGAGGTGCTGCCGCCTCTCCTCTCGTGGGAGAAGGCGCTCGAGTCGAGCGAGCCTGTCGCCACCGCCCGGGGCAACGTCCACGAGGGCGACCCGCAGGTGAAGGAGCGGGGCGACCCCGAGCGTGGCTTCGCCGAGGCCGACCTCGTCCTCGAGGAGACCTACACGACGCAGACGGAGCTTCACAACGCGCTCGAGCCGCACGGGGCCGTGGCCTGGTGGGACGGCGACCGGCTCCACGTGTGGGAGTCGACGCAGTCCGTGAGCGGCGTGCGCCGATCGCTCGCGAAGGCCTACGGCCTTCCCGAGGAGGACGTGCGCGTCGTCTGCGAGTTCATGGGGGGCGGCTTCGGCGCCAAGTTCGGCCCCTACCGCTACACGCACCTCGCCGTCTTCGCGGCGCGGCGGCTGGGCCGGCCGGTCCGCCTCGTCCTCGACCGGCACGAGGAGAACCTCGCGACGGGCAACCGACCCGCGACCGTCCAGACGCTGAAGATCGGCGCGAAGCGCGACGGGACGCTCACGGCCCTCGAGCTCACGGCCGTCTCGCTCTGGGGCGCGGGCGGCCAGGGCGGGACGGTCGCGGGGCCGGCGCAGGTGCAGTACGCCTGCCCCAACCTGCGCACGACCGAGTACGGCGTCTACGTGAACGCGGGGCCGGCGAGCGCCTTCCGCGCGCCCGGCTACCCCGAGGGCAGCTTTGCCCTCGAGAGCGCGCTCGACGAGCTCGCCCACCGCCTCGGCCTCGACCCCATCGAGGTGCGCCGGAAGAACTTCCCGAAGGAACGGCCCGACGGCCGGCCGTGGTCGCAGAACTCGTTCCTCGAGGCGTACGAGGTCGGGGCGCGCGCCTTCGGCTGGGATCGGCGCGGGCCGGCGCCCGACCCGCGCGAGATCGCCCGGCGGCGCGAGGCCGGCGAGCTCGCCGTCGTCCGAGGGCTCGGCATGGCGGCCGGCATGTGGGGCTCGGCCGGCTGGCCGCCCGCCTACGCCTGGGTGCAGGTGCACGCCGACGGCACGGCCACCGTGACGAGCGGCACGCAGGACATCGGCACAGGCACCAAGACGGCGCTCGCGCTCGTCGCGGCCGAGGAGCTGGGCCTCCCGGTCGCGGCCGTCCACATGCGGCTCGGCGACACCGACATGGCGCCCTTCGGGACGGGCTCGGGCGGGAGCGGCACGACGAGCTCGATGGCCCCGGCCGTGCGGGCCGCGGCCGCCGACGCGCGCCGGCAGCTGGCCGAGCTCCTCGCCGGCTACTTCGAGGTGCGGCCCGAGGAGATCCGGATCCGCGAAGGTCGCGTCCACCTGGCCGAGGGCGCCCGGCCGTCGGTCGCAGTCCCCGCCGGAGGCGTGGCGCTCGCCGAGCTCCTGCGCGACGTCGGGCCGATCAACGTCGTCGGCAAGGGCGGCCGCGCGCCCACGCCCGGCGACCGCGCCGCCGCCTCCGTCGCCGTCCACTTCTGCGAGGCGGCCGTCGACCTCGAGACGGGGACGGTCCGCGTCGAGCGCTACCTCGCAGTGCACGAGTCGGGTCGCGTCATCAACCCGCTCACGATGACGTCCCAGATCCAGGGCGGCATCCTCTTCGGGCTCGGCTACGCGCTCTTCGAAGAACGGCGCCTCGACCCGCGCCACGGGTGGGTGCTGAACGCCAACCTCGAGAGCTACAAGGTGGCGACGCACCGGGATGTGCCGCGCATCGAGACGATCCTCCTCGACCGGCCGGACGACCACCTGAACAACGCGGCCGTGAAAGGCATCGGCGAGCCGCCCGTCATCCCCGTCGCCGCAGCCGTCGCGAACGCCGTCTTCCACGCGACGGGCCTCCGCTTCCGCGACCTGCCCATCACGCCGGCGAAAGTGCTGGCGGCCCTCCGGGAGGTGGCCCGCCGATGATGCCCTACTTCACGTACGAGCGCGCCCTGAGGGCCGAGGAGGTCGGGCCGGCGCTCGTCGCGTCCGGCGGCCGGACGCGCGTCTTGGCCGGCGGGACGGAGCTCGTGCCGCTTCTGAAAGACCGGCTCGTGAAGGCGGATCACCTCGTCGACATCCGCGGGCTCGTCGACGAGATGGGCGGGATCCTCGTGGGCGAGGGGGGCGGCCTGCGCGTGGGCGCCCTCGTGACGCTCGCCGAGCTCGCGCGCCATCCGCTCGTGCGGGCCAACTACCGCGCGCTCGCGCAGGCGGCCGAGGCCACGGCCAGCCCCGAGCTGCGGAACCAGGCGACCCTCGGGGGGAACCTCCTGCAGCTCACCCGCTGCGAGTACTTCCGCTCCGGCGCCCCCTGCTACCTGAACGGGGGCCAGGTCTGCTTCGCGGCCGAGGGGCGTCACGAGCGCCACTCGATCTACCCGCGCGGCACGAGCGTGAGCGTCAACCCGTCCGACCCGGCGACGGCCTTGCTTGCGGCCGACGCCTCGCTCGAGATCCTCGCGCCCTCGGGGGCCACGCGGACCGTGCCGATCGCCGAGGCCCTCAAGGATCCCGACCACGACGACCCGCGCTTTCTGGCGCTCGGCGAGGGCGAGCTGATCGTCGCCGTCGTCCTGCCGCCGGGCGAGCGGGCCTCGGCCTACGCGAAGGCCATGGAGCGGGCCGACTGGTCGTTCGCCCTCGCGTCGGTGGCCGTCTCGCTCGCCTTTGACGGCGAGGGCCGGGTCGCGGACGCGCGCGTCGTCCTGGGCGGCGTGGCCGGCACGCCCCGCCGCGAGCCGGCGGTCGAGGCGGCGCTCACGGGCCGGCGCGTCGACCGCGCGGCCGTCGTCCGGGCCGCGCAGGCGGCCTGCCAGGACGCGCGGCCGCTTCCCGGCAACGGCTACAAGGTGGAGCTCGTGCGCGGCCTCTTGCGCCGGGCGCTCTCTGGGCTGGCGTCGGGATCGGAAGGCGCCACGGGCCGCGCGAGCGCCGTCTGACCGGCGGCGGGTTCCGCGCCCCGCGCCCTCGCGACGGCCCGCACGACCTCCTCGGCCACGAAGGCGGCGATCCGCTCGAGCGCCTCTTCGGTGTGGCCGGCGAGGTGAGGTGTGAGGAGCACGTTCGGGAGCTCCGCCAGGGGATCGCCCGGCGGAGGGGGCTCGACCTCGCGCACGTCGAGGGCCGCTCCCCCGAGCCGGCCCGAGCGGAGGGCCTCGGCCAGCGCCGCCTCATCGACGAGCCCCCCGCGCGCTGCGTTCACGAGCACGGCGCCAGGCGGGAGGAGCCCGAGCTCCCGCCGCCCGACGAGGTGATGCGTCACGGGCGTGAGCGGCAGGTGGAGCGAGACGTAGTCGGCGGCCGCCAAGGCGTCGGCGAGCGGGAGGAGGCGGACGCCCGTCTCCTCGGCGCGGTAGGACGTCCGCAGGACGGTCGGCGCCCAGGCGAGCACGTCCATGCGCAGCGACCGGGCGCGCCGCGCCACGCGGAGCCCCGTCTCGCCGAGCCCGAGGAGGGCGATGCGCGCTCCGGCCAGCTCGTGGCCGACGAAGAGCTCCCTCGCCCAGCCGCCCGCGCGCGTGTGGGCGTGGGCGGCCGCGAGCGGTCGCGCGAAGTGGAGGAGCGCGGCCATCACGTACTCGGCGACCGAGGTGGCGTTCCCGCCTCTCGGCACGACGAGCGCGATGCCGCGTTCCCGGAGCGCGGAGAGGTCGAGGTTCTCGAGCCCGACGCCCAGCCGGCCGACCGCCGCGAGGCGCGGCGCGCGGGCGAGGAGCCCGCGGTCGACGAGCGTGCGGTTGCGCACGATGAGCGCGTCCGCCGTCTCGAGCGCGCGCAGGAGCTTCGGCCGGTCGAGGTGGAAGTCGGGGGCGATGCGCACCTCGTGCTCCCGGGCCAGCCGCTCGAACGCCGCCTCGCCCGCCGACTCGCAGACGACGATGCGCACCGGCCCACCCCCGCGAGGCTCGCGCCCCATCCTACGGGGTGGGCCGGTGGCGCGGTCGTCCGGACCGAGCCCTGGCTAGCCGCCGACGTTCGACGGCATGGCGGCGAGCGTCACCGTCACCGTGCGGCGGTCCATGCCGCGGTAGTACACGATCGTCACCTTCTGGCCGACCTTGAGCCCCTGCAGGGCCGAGATGAGGTCGTCGGCCGAGTGGACGGGCTTGCCGTTCGCCTCGACGATCACGTCGTTGGGCTCGAGCCCGGCCGCCTCGGCCGGCGTGTTCGGGTAGACCTCCTCGATCAGCGCGCCGTCCTCGGTGCCCGAGTGGATCACGCGGTTGTAGGCGGCCACCATGTCGACGACGCCCACGCCCATCCAGGCCTGCTCCTCGGACACGGACTGGCCGCTCTCGAGCTTCGGCAGGACCGCCTTGGCCGTGTTGATCGGGATCGCGAAGCCGAGCCCCTGGCCTTCCGTCGACACGGCCGTGTTGATGCCGATCACCTCGCCCGCCAGGTCGATGAGCGGCCCGCCCGAGTTGCCCGGGTTGATCGCGGCGTCGGTCTGCAGGAGCGCGTCGTAGTGGCGGCCCGAGGCGTCGATCGAGCGCTCCTTCGCGCTCACGACGCCGACCGTCACCGTGTGGTCGAGGCCGTACGGGTTGCCGACGGCGATCACCCAGTCGCCGACGCGCGCCTTGTCGCTGTCGCCGAGCGGAAGCGTCGGGAACGGGCCGCCGGAGATCTTGAGCACGGCCAGGTCGAGGCTGCGGTCGGCCCCGAGCACCTTGGCCGGGTACTTCGTCGGCTGGTCGGCGAGCGTCACCTCGATCGTGTCGGCCCCTTCGATGACGTGCTCGTTCGTCAGGATGATGCCGCTCTTGTCGATGATGAACCCCGAGCCGAGCCCCTCCTGCTCCTGCGTCCCGGGCAGATTGCCGAAGAACTGGCGGAAGAAGGGGTCGTTCCAGAACGGGTTGCCCTGGCCGACGCCGACCGTGCTCGTCGTCACGATCTGCACGACGGCGCCGCGCGCCCGGTCGGCGATGTCGGCGACGTCGGGGAGCGCTGCCAGCGAGCCGGGGTCGGCTGTCGAGCCGCTTGGGCCGCCGGCCGCCGTCGTCGCCCCCGGTTGCGCCGGCGAGGCGGCGAGGGCCGGGAGGTCGTTCCAGGCGGCCGGCCACGCCCCTTCGACGACCTTCATGCCCGCCGTGAATCCCGCGCCGATGAGGAACGCCGCCAGGATCACCGCCGGGATCTGGCGCCAGCCGAGGTGCGTCATCGCTCGTCCCTCCTCGAGGTGCTGCGTCGTACGTGACTGGAATACGCGGCAATTGTAAACGCGTCTTCAACGGGAGGGGCCGCCGCGCGCGGCCTCTCTCTGCGCGAGGCCGTCCGCCGGGCGGGCGGCCGGCTCCGTGCGCGCGGCGCGCATGGCCGACTCCCGCGCCCGTTCGCCCACGCCCTCGGGGCCGGCAGGCGGCGCGAGCGAGGGCGGGAGCCAAGCGTAGCGCACGCCCGTCGTCTCGGCGATCTCGCGGTCGAGCGTGCAGAGGTCCTTCGGGGAGAGCTCGCGGTAGGAGCGGCGTCCGAGCGTGCGGAGCGCGATCTCCATCTCGGCGCGGCAGCTCTCGAGGTAGTTCACGAGCCCAGAGGCGCCCTTCTCGACGTCGAGCGGGATCTGGGGGCGGGCGCGGTAGAAGACGAGGTCCGTGGGCGGATAGTACGGGAAGACCTGCGCGATCTGCCGGTGGGCGATGGCGAACATGGCGGCCGTGGCGATCGCGACGCAGTCGGCGCCGAGGGCGTACGCCTTCAGGAAGTCGCCCGGCTCGCGCAGCCCGCCGGAGAGGATGAGGTCGACCCGGTCGCGCGCGCCCCGCAGGTTGAGGTGGCGCACGGCGCGCGAAAGGGCCGTGAGCGAGGGCAGCCCGAAGTGGTCCGAGAGCGTGATGGGGGCGTTGCCGGTGGCGCCCTCCGTCCCGTCGACGACGATCGCGTCCACGCCGGCCTGGAGCGCCACGTCGATGTCGGCCTCGACGTCGTCGCCGGCCCCCATCTTCACGAGGATCGGCACGTCGGGGTTGACGCTGCGGAGGTAGCGCACGACCTCGCTAAGGCTCGCCGGCCGGTCGGGGCTCTCGAGGTAGAGGTGGGCGTGGATGTCGGGCGAGGCGCCGGGCGCAAGCCGCATCAGGCGGCGCACCTCGGGCCCGACGCTCGCGGGGCTCGCGATCACCGCGTTCCCGGGCATCGCGCCTTGCCCGACCTGGACCTCGATGGCGTCGGCGCGGCGCAGGAGCTCCGGGTCGCGGTTCCAGTCCCAGCGGCCGAACTGCACGATGTAGGCGCCCGCCTCGGCGATCTCCTCGGGGAAGGCCGGGCCCTGGCCCGTGTTGAGGGCCACGCCGGCCCGCCGCGCGCCGCGGGCGAGGGCGAGGCGCGCGTTCCTCGTGAGGGCGAGGCCGTAGGCCATGCCGGAGATCATGATGGGAAGGCGCATGCGGAGCGGCCGGGCTGCCCGCCGGCCGATGACGCACTCGAGCTCGACCGGCTCGGCGTCGGCGAGCGGCGCGCGGGCCAGCTGGGCCGGGACGAACGCGAGGTCGTCGAAGCCCTTCGCCGGTCGGGCCGAGCCCATCGGCCGGATGACGACGTCGCCCGTCGCGGCCCGGATCGAGAGGTAGAGGAGCTGCATCAAGGTCGTCGACTTCGTCGACACGTAGAGCTCGGCGAGCGTGTCGCTGATCGGCCGGTTCAGCACGGAGCGGATGAAGCGGCGGACGACGACGGGGAAGAGGAGGGCGAAGGCGAGAAGCGCCGCGAGCACCGTGAGAACCGGCACGGCGAGAAGCCAGGCGAGGGTCACAGGGCGACCTCCGCCGGCAAGCGTGCCCCGGCGGCTCGGGCGGTACGCAGTCCGAAGCGGCCGCCTCGGCGCTAGAGCGCTTCCTTGGCGGCGGCCAGCGCGAGGTCGTAGTCGGGCTCGAGCCCGGCCGCCGGCAGGTACTCGACGTGCCGCAGGACGCCTTCGCGGTCGACGACGAAGACGGCGCGCGCCAGAAGCCTGAGGTCCTCGATGAGGACGCCGTACGCCTCGCCGAACTCGCCCGTGCGGTCGGAGAGGGTGCGGATGCGATTCGACTCCGAGGCCTGGCACCAGCGGCGCTGCGCGAACGGCGTGTCCATGCTGACGACGAGCACCTGCACGTCGTCGTGGAGCGCGAGCGCCTCCTGGTTGAAGCGGCGGGCCTCGCGGTCGCAGACGCCCGTGTCGAGCGAGGGGACCGTCGCCACGATCCGGACCAGGCCGCGGAAGTCGGCGTCGGTCACCTCGTTCCAGGACGTGTCGCGCAGGCGGAAGCCGGGCGCGCGCTCGCCCACCTTGAGCTCGGGCCCGAGGAGCGTCTTCTTCGCGCCCCCGAAGTCGAACACGCCTTCGCGCCGAACCTGGTGCGCCATGCCATCGCCTCCGCGCACGATGATACCCGACGGGCGTCTGCTAGAATGGTCCGGTGACCGAGGAAGCGAGGCACGCGCCGTTGCGCATCGAGGCGCATCCTCTCCCGCGGGCCCTCCACGTCCGCGCGCGAAACGTCACCGGCCGTCCGCTCGAGCTCTACTTCAAGCGCGACTCCCTCTGGAGGCTCACGCTCGTCGACCGCCAGGGCCGCGTCCACACCTTCCACCTGAAGGACCCGGTGCGACGGCTCTACTGGAGCCGCCACCTCGAGCCCGGCGAGTGGGTGTCGGCCACCTTCTCGGGGCTTCCCCGCGGCACCTTCGACGCGCGCGTCGACTTCTTCGCCCTCTGGTGCGACCCCCTCTACCTGAAGGACGTGACGTTCTAGGGCGCCTCGACGCGCTCGCGCGCCGCGACCCCCTCCGCCTCGGCCTCGGCGGGCGGCGCCTCCTCGGCCAGCCCGCGCAGGAGCGAGACGCGCGCCACGGCTCCCAGGAACGTCCCGTCCGCGTCGACGATCGGGATCGGATAGCGCTGCCCGGCGGCGAGGGGGATGAGGTCGCGCAAGAGCGTCTCGGGCGAGGCCGTCGGGATGTCGCGGACGAGCGCCCGGGCGAGGTCGCGATCGCCCCGCCGCGCCGCCTCGAGCGCGGCGTCGGCCGTGACGAGCCCGGCCAGCCGGTTCGGCGGCGCGAGGGCGAAGAGGCTCGAGAGCCCCTCCGACTCCATGACGCGCAAGGCGACGCGGGGGCTGTGGCTCGTGCGCAGGGTCGTCTCGGGCTGGAACATGACGTCCTTGGCGCGCAGCACCTTCGAGCGGTCGACGCCCTCCACGAACGCGCGCACGTAGTCGTCGGCCGGCCGCAGGAGGATGTCCTCGGGCGAGCCGACCTGGACGATCGCGCCCTCGCGCATGATGGCGACGCGCGAGCCGAGCTTCAGCGCCTCGTCGAGGTCGTGCGTGACGAAGACGATCGTCTTGCCGAGCCTCTCCTGGATCTCGAGGAGCTCGTCCTGAAGCCGCCTCCGGATGAGCGGGTCGAGCGCCGAGAACGGTTCGTCCATGAGCAGGATCTCGGGATCGGCCGTGAGCGCGCGGGCGAGCCCGACGCGCTGCTGCATGCCGCCCGAGAGCTGGTGCGGGTAGGCCGCCTCCCACCCCGAAAGCCCGACGAGCGCGATCGCCGCCTCCGCGCGCGCGGTGCGCTCGCGACGCGGCACGCCCTGCACCTCGAGGCCGAAGGCGACGTTGTCGAGCACGCTGCGGTGGGGGAGGAGCCCGAAGCGCTGGAAGACCATCGCGATCTTGCTGCGCCTGAGCTCCCTCAGCTCGCGCGGCCGAAGGCGCATCACGTCCATCCCCGCCACCTCGACCGTCCCGGCGGTCGCCTCGACGAGCCGGTTCATGAGGCGGACGAGCGTCGACTTCCCGCTGCCCGAGAGCCCCATGACGATGAAGATCTCGCCCGGGTAGACGTCCAAGCTGACGTCGCGCACCGCGACCGTGTGGCGGCCGCGCACCGAGGACGCCTCGCGGCCATGGGCGAGCGCGTCGACGACGGCCTCCGGGTGCGGCCCGAACACCTTCCAGAGCGAGCGGAGCCGGACGATCGGCTCGGCCTCCATCTCAGCCCCTCCCTCCCGGCTGGGCGCGCACCATGCCCTGCGTCACGCGGTCGATGAGCATGGCGAGGACGACGATGCCGAGCCCGGCCACGAACGCGCTCCCCACCTGGAGCCGGGCGAGGCCTTGGAGCACGGCCGCGCCGAGGCCCTCGGCGCCGATCATCGAGGCGATCACGACCATGGCGAGCGCCATCATGATCGTCTGGTTGATGCCCGCCATGATGCTCGGCAGGGCGACCGGCATCTGCACCTTGAAGAGCAGCTGCCAGCCGGTCGCGCCGAACGCCTGGCCGGCCTCGACGACCTCGACGGGCACGCTCCGGATCCCGAGGCTGGTAAGCCGCACGACGGGCGGCACGGCGTAGACGACGGTCGCGATCACGGCCGGCACCTGGCCGAGGCCGAAGAGCATGAGGGCGGGCAAGAGGTAGACGAAGCTCGGCATCGTCTGCATGAAGTCGAGGATCGGCTCGACGACGCGCGAGACGGTGCGGCTCTTCGCCATCGCCACGCCGAGCGGGACGCCGAGCGCGACCGAGATCACGCCCGAGACGAGGACGAGCGCGAGCGTGCGCATCGCGAGCTCCCACATGCCGACGAAGCCGATGAGGAGGAAGCCGGACGCCACCCCGGCGGCGAGCCGGACGCCGCGCGCCCGCCAGGCGAGCGCGAGGGCTGCGAGGACGAGGATCGGCCAGGGCAGGGCGAGGAGCGCGTCGGTGACGCCGTTCGTGACCGCCCGCAGAAACGCGGCGATCGGGGCGAAGACGGGCTGCCCGGCCGTCTCGAGCCAGCGGACGAACGACTGGACCCAGTCGGCGAGCGGGATCTGCCAGGTGTCGGGGAAGCGGAAGAGCCAGTCCACGTCAGCCCGGCTCCTTCTCGAGCGCAGCCGCCACCCGGGCCGCCACGTCCGCCGGCACCCAGGCCTTCCAGATGTCCGGGTAGTGGCGCAGGTACCAGATCGCCGCCTCCTCGGCCGTCGTGTCGTTCACTTCCATGTACGCGGCCGTCTTCTCGAGCGGCTCGAGCTGGACGTCCATCTTCGCGAGGAAGTCGACGACCTCGGGCGCCATGTCCTTGAGGCCGGCCCAGACGCCCTTGTCGATGGGATAGGTCTGGTAGGCGCAGCCGGCCGTCTCGTCGACCTCGTCCGGCTTCTTCTTCCCCGTGAGGACGCTCTGGAGCTCGGCGTTGCACTCGTCGCTAAAGGGCGGCTCCTTCAGCTTCGTCGCGTCGTACTTGCCGAGGAGCCAGGTCGGCTCCCAGTAGTAGAAGAGGATCGGCTCGCCGCGGTCGAAGGCGCCTGCGATCGTGGCGTCCAGGGCCGGGGCCGTGCCGGGCTTCACGTCGTTGTAGTACTTGTCGAGGCCGTAGGCGTGGAGCTTGGCCTCGTTCACCTGCGAGCAGGTCCAGGGCTGGATGCAGTTGACGAAGAGGCCCTTCTTCGGGTCGTTCGGATCCTTGAAGATCTGCCAGTACTTCGGCAGGTCGAAGACCGACTCCAGGTCCGGCGCGAGCGGCTCGATGCCGCGCTCGGGGTCGCCCTTCACGACGTAGGTCGGCACGTACCAACCCTGGGTCGAGGTGTCGTAGACCGGTCCCAGGTCGAGCACCTGGCCCGACTTCGTCGCGGGCCCGTACCAGCCCATGATGTTGAACTGCCAGAGTTCCATCCAGACGTGCAGCTGGCCCGTCTCGAGCGACTGCTCGGCGACGGGCGTCGTCACGGTGACGCTCTCCGTCGGCCGGCAGTAGCCGTGCTCGATGATGTACTGGGCGATCGCGTCGTTGATCCAGAGCGTCTGGAACTGCGTGTCGGCGAACTTGATGGTGTCGCCCGTAAGCTCTTGGCAGGCCTCGCCCGGGGCCGGGCCGCCCGAACCGCCGCCGCCCGTCGCCGTGCCCCCGCCG
>JADGHG010000032.1 GCA_019689585.1 Clostridia bacterium | reverse complement strand
GCCTTGCGGCTGTCGACGTAGACGCGAGCGCGGGCCACGGCCTCGCTGTCGAGCTCGCGGTCGGGCGGCCGCGAGGCCCCCACCGCGTTCACATGCTGGCCCGGCGCGAGCCAGTCGCCGAAGAGCACCGGCTCGCGCGCCGAGGTGAGCGTGCAGACGACGTCCGCCCCCCGCACGGCCGCCTCGGCCGTCGCGACGGCGCGCACCGGCCAGCGTCCGGCCCAGGAGGCGGCGAAGGCCTCGGCGCGCTCGGCTGTGCGGCTCCAGACGCGCACCTCGGCGAGGTCCATGACGCAGGCCATCGCCTCGAGGTGCGCGCGCGCCTGGGTCCCGGCCCCGAGAAGCGCCAATACGCG
Organism: Clostridia bacterium; assembly: GCA_019689585.1. Classification (GTDB taxonomy): domain Bacteria; phylum Bacillota; class Sulfobacillia; order RBS10-35; family JADGHG01; genus JADGHG01. The sequence continues at coordinate 16,183 of JADGHG010000032.1, read as the reverse complement.
CGCGCCCTCGCGCGCCAGGAGCCCCGTGGCCACGGCGCTCACGGCCGCCGTCCGCACGGCCGTCAGGGAGGCGGCGTCGACCAGGGCGAGCGGCCGACCGTCGTCCGGGTCGAAGAGCAGGACGAAGCCCTGATGCGACTCGAGCCCGCGCTCGCGGTTCCCCGGGAAGACGGAGATCGCCTTGACGCCGAAGGCGCGCCGGTCGGCGAGGAAACCCGGCATGAGGCCGAGCGCACCGGCCCCGCCCGACGGCCGGAAGACGGCGCGCGGCGGCATCTCGGCCGCCCCGGTCGAGTAGGCGACGAGCGCCGAGCGCATGACCGCGATCGCGCGTTCCATGGGGAAAAGGCGCGCCACATCGCGCGGCCCGACGAGCGCGACGCGTCCGTCCGGCGAGCTCATCGAGCGCAGGGTCTTCGGCGGCGGGCCGCCCACTCCTTCCGGCACGCGCCGCCTCACGCGGGGGCGCCGCCCGCCTCGCGCGCCGCCTTGCGGCGCCGCGAAAGCCAGTCCCAGACGAGGAGCACGACGGCCAGGGCCAGGAAGGCGAAGCTGATGGGGTGCCGCACGAAGACGGTGAAGTCGCCGTTACTGAGAAGCGCCGCCTGGCGGAGCGACTGCTCCATGCGCGGGCCGAGCAAGACCCCTAGCACCATCGGCACCTGCGGGATCTCGCCAAGCCGCATGAGGTACCCGAGGAAGCCGAAGAGGAAGAGCAGGACGACGTCCGAGAACGAGTTCTCGAGCGAGTAGGCCCCGACGGCCGCGATCGCGAGGATGAGGGGCATGAGGAAGCGGACGGGGATGTCGAGGATGCGCGTGAAGAGCCCGATGAGCGGCAGGTTCAGGACGAGGAGGATCACGTTGCTGATGTAGAGCGAGGCGATGACGCTCCAGACGACGTCCGCGTGCTCGACCATGAGCCGGGGCCCCGGTTGGATGCCGTACATCGTGAGGGCCGTGAGCAGGACGGCCGTCGTGCCGCTTCCCGGGATGCCGAGGGTCAGCATCGGGATGAGGGCGCCGCCCGTGGCGGCGTTGTTCGCCGTCTCCGAGGCCGTGACGCCCTCGATCGCGCCCTTGCCGAAGCGCTCCGGGTGGCGCGAGCTGCGCTGCTCGACCGTGTAGGCGAGGAGCGACCCGAGGGAGCTCCCCGACCCCGGCAGCACCCCGGCGAAGAAGCCGACGACCGAGGCGCGGAGCATGGCGAGCCACGAGCGGCCCCAGTCCTCGAGGGTCGGCCAGAGCCGCCCCCGGATGGCGAGCCGCTCGCCCGCCCCCTCCTCGCGGTGCGTCAGGTACCAGAGGACCTCCCCCACGCCGAAGAGCCCCATCAGCACGACGATGACGTCGATGCCGCTCAGAAGCTGCGTGATGCCGAAGGTGACGCGCGGCACGCCGGTCTGCAGGTCCGTGCCGACGACGGACACGGCGAGCCCGAGGAGCACCGCCACGACGCCCTTCACGCCGTCGCGGCCGAGAAGGGTCGACGCCATCACGAGCGCCGCGATCATGAGCGAGAAGTACTCGGCCGGTCCGAAGGCGAGCGCGTACTCGGCGACGAGCGGCGCGAGGAAGGTGAGCGCCACGACCGAGAGCGTCCCGCCGACGAAGGAGCCGATCGCCGACATCGCGAGCGCCGGTCCCGCGCGCCCCTGTTTGGCCATCTCGAAGCCGTCGACGGCCGTCATCACGGACGAGGCCTCGCCGGGCACCTTGAGGAGCACGGACGTGAGCGACCCGCCGTACATGGCGCCCAGGTAGACGCCGCACATCATGATGAGCGCGAAGCTCGGCTCGACGGTGAACGCGATCGGCAGAAGCAGCGCGACCGTCGTCGACGGCCCGATGCCGGGGAGGATCCCGACGACCGTCCCGAGGAGGCAGCCGAGGAAGGCCGAGACGAGGTGCTCGACCGTCCAGGCGGAGTGGAAGCCCTGCAGGAGGAGGCTCACGGCGTCCATCAGAAGCCGACCACCCCCCGCGGCAGCGACACGCCCAGGTACCCGTGGAAGCTCACGTAGAGCGCCCCCGCGAGCGCGAGGGCGAGCGGGGCCGAAAGCCAGTGGCGGCGCTCGCCCAAGAGCGCGAAGAGCCCGTAGAGGAAGAGGCCCGTCGCGAGCGTGAAGCCGGCGTAGGGGAGCACGACGAGGTAGCCGACGAGGAAGGCGCACAGCGTCCCCAGCATGCGCAGGTCGCCGGCGTCGGGCGCGTCGGACCCCGCCTTCGCCCTCCGCCGGAAGCGCGTGACGAGCGCGAGCCCCGAGGCGGCGAGGAGCGCCGCCAGGGCGAGGGGGAAGGCCCGGGCGCCGAGGACGCCGGTGAGGCTCGACACCTGCCGGATCTCCTCGACCTGCCAGAAGAAGACGGCCGCGAAGGCGAGGACGGCGAACCCCGCCCAGACGTCGTTCGACGCGCCCACCTTCACGGGCCCTCCCCCCGCTTCCGTCCGCCGGCTTTGGTCCCGGCTACTTGCTCTTCGCGAGGCCGACCTTCTCGAGCACGGCCTTCGTCGCCTGCGCCTCCTCGTGGAGCGCCGCCTTGAACTCCTCGGGACCCGCGAACGCGTCGGCCCAGTCGTTCTTCTGGAGGATGTCTTGCCAGGTCGGCGTCTTCGTCATCTTCTCGAGCGTCGTCGCCCAGTAGTCGAGCGCGTCCTTCGGCATGTCGGGCGGGCCGAAGACGCCGCGCCAGTGCAGCACCGTGACGTCGATCCCCTGCTCCCGCCAGGTCGGGATCTCGGCGGCGTCGCCCGTGAGGCGCTCGGGCGACGAGACGGCCAGGATGCGGACCTTGCCGGCCTTGTACTGCTCGAGCGCTTCCGAGAGGCCCGTCGAGATGACGTCGACGTGGCCGCCGAGGAGCTGCGTCATGAGGTCGCCGCCCGAGCTGAAGGCGACGATGTTGACGGCCGCCGGGTCGACGCCCGAGGCCTGCACGGCGAGGAGGATGTTCATCTGGTCGTCGCTCGGGATCGTGCCGACGCCGAACGACACCGACTTCGGATCCTGCCTGAGCTTCGTCATGAGGTCCGCGACGGTCTGGAAGGGCGAGTCCGTCCGCACGGCGAGCGCCTCGTACTCCGTCATGATGCGCGCGACCGGCGTGAAGTCGTCGACGGTGAGCTCCGTCGTGCCGAGGATCGGGTTCAGGTACACGCGGTTCGACTCGACGAGGAGCGTGTAGCCGTCGCCCCGGTGGTTGTAGAGGTAGGCGCGCGCCGGGTTCCCGCCGCCGCCGCCGTTGTTCGTGATGGTCAGCGTGCCGTGGAAGAGGCCTTCCTTCGTGATCGCCTCCTGGATCGAACGGGCGAGGATGTCGAGGCCTCCGCCGGGCGAACCGGCGGCCACGAGCTCCACCGGACGCTCGGGGTAGTTCGAGGCCGGCTCCGAGCCCGTCTCGGAGCCCCCTTCCGAGCCGCCGGCCGCCGTGCCGCCGCCGCCCCCGCAGGCTGCGAGGACGAGGAGCGGGAGAGCGGCCGTGAGGGCGAGGAGCGCCCGACGCCAGCGTGCGCCGGGACCATGCGCCGGACTATGGGTCGTCATGTCGTCCAACCTCCCACCTGCGTCGCCTGGGCCGATCCACCGTCGTGAGCGAGACAGTCCGCGAGCTCCGTCGCGTCCGCGAGCGCCTCGAGCCCGAGCACCCGCTCCTCCAGGGCCGCCACGGAGGCCGGGTCGAGGCAGGAGGCCGCGAGCCGCCGGAACTTGCCGATCACCTCCTCGCGCGTCAAAGGGTGGGCGGACGAGCCGCGGGCGTGGGCGACGCGACGCGACCAGCGGCGACCGTCCTTCGTCTCGACCGTCAGCTCGACCGTGTGGCGACCTTCGCGGCCCAGGCCGTCGATCTCCGGGTCGGCCGCCACCCGCACGCGGGCTGCGAGCGAGAGGAGGCGCGGCTCGCGGAGCCGCTCGGCCCGGTACTGCTCGACGAAGAGCTCGCGGTCGTAGGCGAGCACCGCGACCGTATAGGCCAGGTTCATCTGCGCCGAGGTCTCGTCGAAAGGCTCGTACGGCCAGCCGACGTGCTCGAGGGTCGCGCGGCTTGTGCGCACCTCGATCGACGCGATGTCGTCCCCGGAGACGTCGGGGTGCTCCTTCAGGATGGCGGAGAGGGCGTCGATGGCCGTGTGGTTGCTCGCGCAACTCGGGTAGGCCTTGAGACTCACCTTGGGCGTCTCCCAACGGCGGCCGAGGTCGGCCGCCACGTCGGCGAGGGCGCCGGGCTCGATGTCCGCGTACGCGCGCGCGAACCCGCCGTAGGCCGCCTCGAGGAGGTCGGCCGGGCCGGTGGCGCCGCGGGCGGCGAGCAGCGTCGCCTGCAGGCCCATCTGGGCCGGGTGGCCGCCGTGGAATCGCTTCAGCATCCCGCCGTATTGCGCCGCCATGAGCGAGCCGCCGAGGGAGCCCGCGATGGCGAGGGCGTGGAGCGTCGCGCGGGCGTCGAGGCCAAGGAGCCGGGCGCTCGCCGCCGCCGCGGCGAAGAGGCCCGTGTTCGGGCTCGGGTGGAAGCCGCGGCGCAGCTGCCCCGGCCCGCAGGCGAGCCCGATGCGGGCGCCCGTCTCGAAGCCGAGGACGACGGCGTGGAGGAGCGCGCGCCCGTCCGGCCTGCCTTGGGGAAGCCAGGCCGGCCGCTCGCCCGAGGCCGGGCCGCGGGCGCGGAGCTCGAGGGCGGCGAGCGCGGCCGGCAGCACGTGGGCCGCGACGTGGATGAGGGCGGTCGGGTGCACGTCGTCGAGCTCGAACGCGTGGACGGACGTGCCGTTCGCGAACGGGGCCTGGCTTGCCGGCACCTTCCAGTGCGTGCCCCAGAGGACGGCCTCCTCGCCTTGCCCCGAGGCGCGGACGTAGTCGGCCGCGATGCGGCCCCAGGGGGTGGTCGACCCGAAGAGTCCGGCCCCGAAGCCGTCGAGCATGACGAGCTTCGCCGCCTCGCGCACCTCGGCGGGCACCTCCTCGGGGCTCGACTCGGCGATCCACTCGGCGAGGGCGGAGGTCACGCCCCGGCGGCCTGTCGTCCCGGGCCCGCTCATGCCAGGCGCTCCCCGCCGGCGGGCCGCGCCGCCCCGCGCGCGTCCGCCGCGTCCGCGTCCTCCCACGGCAGCCGGCCGTGGCGGCGGTAGTAGGCGACGAGGCCGCCTTCGGCCAGCATCGCGAGCATGAAGGGCGGAAGGGTAAGCCCGCGCCGCACGGAGCCGTCGCGCAGGCGCGTGAGGGTCGCCCGCGGCACGTCGACCTCGACCTCCTCGCCGTCCTCGAGGCCCCGCGTGTCGACCTCGACGAGCGGCAGCCCGACGTTCACCGCGTTCCGGTAGAAGATGCGCGCGAAGGAGCGCGCCGCGACGCACGCGATCCCCGCCGCCTGGATCACCACCGGCGCCGCCTCGCGCGACGACCCGCAGCCGAAGTTGGAGCCGGCCACCAGGATGTCGCCCGGCGCGACGAGCGCGGCGAAGCCGGGTCGGATGTCCTCCATGAGGTGGCGCGCCGCCTCGCGCGGGTCGCGCACCGCCTCCTTGCGGGCGGCCGAGATGATGTAGTCGGTGTTCACGTCGTCGCCGAAGACCCAGGCCCGGCCTCGGAACTTCACGCGACGCCCTCCTTCCGCCCGAGAAACGCCCGCGGGTCGGTGATGCGGCCGGTGACGGCCGAGGCGGCCACCGTGGCCGGCGAGGCCAGGAAGATCTCCGCCTTCGGGTTGCCGAGCCGCCCGCGGAAATTGCGGTTGCCTGCGCTGACGACCCGCTCGCCGTCGCCCGGCACGCCGCAGCCGGACGCGCCCGTGCAGCCGGTGCAGCCCGGGATGCCGACCGTGGCCCCCGCCTCGGCGAGCGCCGCGAGGATCCCGGCCCGGGCCGCGCGCAGGTAGACCTCGCGCGAGGCGGGCGTGACGATGAGGCGGACGCCCGGCGCCACGCGCCGGCCGGCGAGCACCCGCGCCACGACCTCGAGATCCTCGAGGCGGCCGTTGACGCAGGTGCCGACGATCGCCTCGTCGATCGGCGCGCCGGCGAAGGCGGCGACCGGGTGGACGTTGTCCGGCTGATGCGGGGCGGCGAGCATCGGCTCGATCTCGCCGAGGTCGAGCGCGACCTCGGCCACGTAGGGCGCCCCCGGGTCGGGGGCGAGGGCCTCGCCCCGCTCGCCCGCGCGCGGCCGCAGCCAGTCCCTCAAGACCTCGTCGCAGGGGAAGAGAGCGACCTTCGCGCCCATCTCCATCGCCAGGTTGGCGAAGGTCATCCGCTCCCCCACGCCGAGCCCGGCCACGCCCGGGCCGCCGAACTCGATCGCGCGGTAGGTGGCCCCGTTGGCGCCGAGGTGCCCGAGGAGCCAGAGCGCCGCGTCCTTCGCGAAGGCGCCCGGGCCGAGGCGCCCGTAGAGCTCGACCCGGATCGTCTCGGGCACGCGGAACCACGTCCGCCCGCTCATCATGGCGACGGCCAGGTCGGTCGTGCCGACCCCCGTGCCGAAGGCCTGGAAGGCGCCGTGCGTCGTCGTGTGCGAATCGGTCCCGAGGACGACGTCGCCGGGCACGACGTGCCCCCGCTCGGGCAACACCTGGTGGCAGATGCCCTCGCCGGCCTCGAAGAGCTCGATCCCCTGCGCGGCCGCGAACGCGCGCATCTCCCGGTGGACCTCGGCCGCCGCCCGGTTGTGGGTCGCGGGCGCATGGTCGATGACGAACTTGACGCGACCGGGGTCGAAGACGCGCTCGGCGCCGAGCTCGCGGAAGACGTCGAGCGCCTGCGGGCGGTTCCCGTCGTGCGCGATCACGAGGTCGACCGCGGCCGTCACCGTCTCGCCGGCGTAGACGGGCCGCCCCGCCCGGCGAGAGAGGATCTTCTCGGCCAGCGTCTGCGGCCTCTCGGCCCCGCGGCCGCGGGTCATGCGCGATCCCGCCCTTCGGCGGCCTCCGCGGCGATCCGGGCGATCTCGTCGTCGGTCACCTCTCGCCGCGCGCGCACGGCGAGGTCCTCGACGCGCTCGGCGACGCGCGCGAAGAAGCCGTCGTCGGCGCCCTCGGGCAGGAGCCCGAGCGCCCGCAGGCGGAACGCGATGGCGGCCGGGCCGGCGTACTTGCCGAGGGGCACCCGGCGGGCGTTGCCGACCGCCTCGGCCGCGACCGACTCGTACACGGCCGGGTTCCGGGCCACGCCCAGGACGTGGGCGTCGAGCTTGTGCGCGAAGGCGTCGCGCCCGACAAGCGGCTGGGAGTCGGGAAGGCGCGCGCCGCACTCCTCGAAGAACGCCCGCACGAGCCCCGTGAGGCGCGCGAGCCGGATGCCCGTGGGCACGCCGTAGAGGAGCTCGAGGGCCGCGGCGAGCTGCTCGAGGGCGCAATTCCCCGTCCGCTCGCCGAGCCCGCCCAGCGTGGCGTCGGCCGAGGCGGCACCGGCCGCGATCCCGGCGAGCGTGTTGGCGAGCGCCAGGCCGAAGTCGTTGTGGGCGTGGATGTGGACGGGCACGCCCGACCACTCGCCCGCCCGGCGCACGAGCTCGGCGAACGCCTCGGGCGTGCTCGCGCCCGCGGTGTCGGCCACGGTGACGCGTTCGGCGCCGGCTGCGACCGCCGCGCCATAGAGGTCGCGCAGGAAGGCCGGGTCCGCCCGCGTCGTGTCCGTCGGGCTGAAGCGGACCCGCGCCCCTCCTCGGGAGCGGGCGTAGTCGATCGCCCGGGCGGCGCGCGCGACCACCTCCTCCCGCGAGACCCGGTGGACGTGGCGGAGGCGCAGGTCCGAGGCCGGGTGCATGAGCACGATCCAGTCGACGCCGGCCTCGACCGCCCGGTCGATCTGCTCCCGCCAGTCGTCGAAGAAGATCTGCACGAGCGCCTCGCTGGCGAGCCCGAGGCCCTCGGCCCGAAGCGCCTGCGCGAACTCGAAGTCGATGCGCGAGCGGCCCGGGTATCCCACCTCGACCTGGCGCACCCCCGCCTCTGCGAGAAGGCGCGCCACGCGGAGCTTGGCCGAAAGGGGCAGGTCGACCCCGGCCGCCTGCTCGCCCTCACGGAGCGTGCAATCGTTGATGACGACGCCGACCTCGCCGGGCCCGCGCCGCGCTGCCAACCCGGGAGGCCGGGTCGGCTCGTTCCAGACCCCGAACGGCGACGTCCACTCCGGACCCCACCCGCCGGTCACGTCGCCTCCCCCTTCGCGCTCCGCCAGGCGGAGAGGATGTGCCCGCGCATCGCCGTCTCGGCCCGCTCGCCATCGCCCTCGCGGATCGCGGCCAGGATGGCCATGTGCTCTTCGTAGGCGCGGGGCGGCCGGCCCGGCCGGGCGATCGTGCGCGCGCGGTAGCGGTCGATGAGCCCCTCGAGCGCGCGGAGCATCGCCGGCACCTGGTGCAGGCCCGAGGCGGCCTGGATGGCCAGGTGGAACTCCTTCCCGAGCATGTCGACCGTCGCCCAGTCGGCGCGCTCGGTCGCGCGGGCGATCTCGCGCATGATGCGCTCGAGCTCGCGCACCGTCCTCGGCTTCGCCCGCTCCGCCGCCTTCTGCGCGCAGAGGCCCTCCAGCATGGCGCGCACGGTGTAGAGCTCGTCGATGCGCTCGTCGGAGAGGCCCACCACCTCGCACACGCCCGTGGCGAGGCGGGTGATGAGCCCCTCGTTCTCGAGGAGATGCAGGGCTTCGTTCACGGGCGTGCGCGACACGCCCCAGCGCTCGGCGAGCTGGCTCGCCACAAGGCGCGTGCCGCTCGCGATCTCGCCGGTCGCGATGCCGCGGCGCAACGTCTGGTAGACCTGCTCGCGCAAGGTCGTCGACACGACGGCCAGGGCCGGCACCGCCCCGGGCGCCGCCCGCGACCCGCCCCCGCGGCCGCTGCGGGCGCGCGCCGCCCCTGGCCGCGGCCGACCTTCGCCGGGAGACGCCTTCGGGCGGCGGGCGGACTGCTGCATGCTGCATGTCACATACGACATGCGCCGCCCCGCCTCCTCCTGGTTACATTTGGCCTGTCCGCCACGGCCTGGACCGCTTGTAAACTCGGACATGCCGAAGCCCGGCCCCGAGGCCGGGCGCGGGGGAACCACGTGGCACCGGGGTGAACGGTCGGCCGACCCAGGGCGGACTCCTCTGCCCGAACCCGTCAGCTAACCCCGCAGGCGGAGAGGAGTGAAGCCGACTGAACGCACGACGGCTCGCGCTCGCGCTGGCCGCCCTGGCGCTGGCCTGGGTGGCCCTTGTGGGCGCGCTTCCCACCGCTGTCTCCGCCGCCGGCCTACGATTCGTCGGCGGCTCGATCCGGGCCGGGCTGGGACCCGGCGACTACGGCCCGCCCGTGCGCACGCTGCAAGGCGACCTCTGGGAGCTCGGGTACAACCCCGGCCCCGTCGACGGCGTCTTCGGGGCGCGCACGCGGGCGGCGCTCGTCGCCTTCCAGCGCGACCACGGCCTCCAGGCGACGGGTGTCCTCGACGGCGCCACCTTCACGGCGCTCCTTCGCGCCGGCCGCTGGGGGCCGTACGCGCCGGGGACGGGAGCGGGCGCGGGAGGCGCGCCGCAAGGGCGGACGATGACGATGATCGCGACGGCCTACGGCCCGAACCTCATCGACAACTATCCCTACGGGCCGGTCGACTACTTCGGGGCGCCGCTCCGCCCCGGCGTCGTCGCCGTCGACCCGAGGGTGATCCCGCTCGGCACGCGCCTCTGGGTGACGGGCTACCGCTCGCCCTACCTGCCGGCCGGGGGCTTCCTCGCCGTGGCCCGCGACACCGGCGGCGCCATCAAGGGGAACCGCATCGACATCTTCATCGACGCCCCCCGGAACGAGGTGGCGACCTTCGGGATCCAGAAGGTCCAGGTCACGATCCTCGGCAAGTGAGCCCGGGAGGCGCCGGCCTCACGGGATCCCCCGTCCCGTGAGACGCGGGGAGCCGGGACCTGTTCCCGGCTCCCCGCATTTGCCACTCCGGCCGGCTGGGCCGTCGGGCCGTCAGCCGGCGCGGGGCCCGAGAAGCGGCAGCCCCGTTTCGCGCAACGCCTCCTCGGCCGCCGCCACCTCGCGCGCGAGCACCTCGCGGTAGCGCGCGAAGGCGCGGTCGACCCGCGCCGAGAGGTCGCGGAAGAGCTCCTCGGCCTGGCGCGTCGGCGCGGCGTCGGCCGACGCCACGGCGCCCATGAGCGACGCGAGCTTGGCGTTCAGCCGCGACGGGTGCGCCAGGTTCTCCTGGCGCGAGCGGGCCTTCGTCTGGACGAGCTCGCCCTCGACGCGCTCGAGCGCCTCGCGCGCCGCCCGGCAGGCGAGCCGCGCCGGCTCGGCCGTCTCGCCCGGCTCGAGGCGGCTCTCCCAGTCCGTAAGGCGCCCCTTCGTCCCGCGGATCTCCTCGACCGTCGCGTGCACCTCGCCGAGCTTGGCCGCGATCTCCTGGAGCAACGCGAACTGGCGCTCGAGATCGGCCTGGCTTGCCGCGACGCGCGGGTCCTTCACGAGCTCGAACTCCGCCTCGCGGACGGCCTCGCCCGCCACAAGCCGCACGCGGTAGCGGCCGGGCGGGACGACCGGCCCCGGCGCCTCGCCTCCATAGCCTCCGTCGGAGAGCCGCTTGGGCCCTTCGACCCGCATGTCCCACACGAACCGGTGGTACCCGGCCCAGGCGGGGACGGTCGGCTCCGGCCGCTCCCGGTCCTTGCGCGGCTCGGGCTCGGGTTCGTCCTTTCCCCGGCCGCGGAAGGAGCGGAGCTCGCGCCCGGCCTCGTCGCACACCACAAGGCGCAGAGAGGCCGGGTCGAGGTCGCGCGGGAGCCAGTAGTGGACGATCACGCCCTCGGGCGGGTTCTCGCCGGCGTCGGCGAAGACGGGGCGCACGCCGCCCGCCCGGTCGCGCACGAGGCGGTAGGGCGCGACGAGGCCGCCGCCCGACGTGTAGCGCGTCCCCTCGCCGTACGGCTGGGCCCCGACCGCCATCCAGGGCGGCGTCTGGCTGCGCCACCGCACGGTGCGCCGGGGCGTGAAGAGGCGCACCTCCTCGGCCTCGCGGCGAGCGGCGAGGTCGTCCGCCAGCTGGCGAAGGAGCGTCACGTCGTCGAGGATCCAGAACGAGCGGCCGTGCGTGGCCAGGACCAGGTCGTCGTCCCGGACGACGAGGTCGTGGACCGGCACGACCGGCAGGTCGCCGCCCAGGGGGTGCCAACGGCGACCGGCGTCGAAGCTCACGTAGAGACCGGCCTCGGTCCCGGCGAAGAGGAGCCCGGGGCGGACCGGGTCCTCGCGGATGACGCGCGTGAAGTGGTCCGGCGCGATGCCGTCGACGATCAGCGTCCAGCTCGCCCCGCCGTCGGTGGTCTTGAAGAGGTAGGGACGGAAGTCGTCGAGCCGGTAGGCCGTGGCGGCGACGTACGCCGTGGCGGCGTCGTGGGGAGACGGTTCGACGATGCTGACGAGCGACCAGGCGGGGAGCCCGGGCGGCGTGACCTCGCGCCAGGTCTTGCCGTCGTCGTCGGAGACGTGCACGAGCCCGTCGTCCGTCCCCGCCCAGAGGAGGCCCCGGCGGACGGGCGACTCGGCGAAGGCGAAGATCGTGCAGTAGTATTCGGCGCCCGTGTTGTCGCCGGTGAGCCCCCCGGACGGGCCGAGCTTCTCCGGGTCGTTGCGCGTGAGGTCGGGGCTCACGACCTCCCAGCTCGCGCCCTCGTCGCGCGATCGGAAGAGCCGGTTCCCGGCGGCATAGAGCACGCCGGGGTCGTGCGGCGAGAGGACGATCGGGTAGGTCCAGGCGAAGCGGTACTTCAGGTCGCGCGCGCCTTCGCCGAGCGTCGTCTCGGGCCACACGGAGACGTTGCGCATCTCGCGGGTGCGCGCGTGGAAGCGCGCGAGGTAGCCCTGGTAGTTGCCGGTGAAGACGACGTCGGGGTCGTCCGGGCGCACGGCCACATACCCGCTCTCGCCCGTGCCGACCTCGAGGAACTGGCTCTGGTTGATGGGCCCGCGGTCGGAGCGGCTCGGCACCGAGACGGTCGTGTTGTCCTGCTGCGCACCGTAGACGCGGTAGGGAAAGCGCGTGTCGCAGACGACATGGTAGAACTCGCCCGTCGGCTGGTTCAGGACGGTCGACCAGGTGAGCCCGCCGTTCCAGCTGACGCACGCGCCGCCGTCGCCGCCCAGGATCATGCGCCCGGGGTCGCGCGGGTCGATCCAGAGGTCGTGCAGGTCCCCGTGCGGCACGGGCATCGACTGGAAGGTGCGCCCGCCGTCGGACGAGCGCCACATCTGCACGTTAAGGCAGAAGACGGTCTCGGGGTCGGTCGGGTGCGCGATCACGTGCATGTAGTACCAAGGCCGCGCCCGGATGCCGTATTCGTCCGTCGCGCGCTGCCAGTTGGCGCCGCCGTCGTCCGAGAGGAAGAGGCCGCCGTCCTCGGCCTCGACGAGCGCGAAGACGCGCCCCGGCTTGGCCGGCGAGACGGCCACGCCGATCTTGCCGATGGTCCCCCTGGGGAGGCCCGGGTTCCTCGTGATCTCCGTCCAGGTGTCGCCGCCGTCTGTCGACTTGAAGAGGCCCGACCCCGGCCCACCGCTCTCGAGGGCCCAGGGTCGGCGGCGCGCCTGCCAGAGCGAGGCGTACAGGATGCGCGGGTTCTGCGGGTCGAGAGCGAGGTCGACGGCGCCCGTGCGCTCGTCGCGGTAGAGGACCTTCTCCCACGTGCGGCCGCCGTCCCTCGTCCGGTAGACGCCCCGCTCCGGGTTCGGCCCCCACACGTGGCCGAACGCGGCCACGTAGGCGACCTCGGGGTTCTGCGGGTGGACGCGGACGCGGCCGATGTTCTGCGTCTCGGCAAGCCCCACGTGCCGCCAGCTCGCGCCGCCGTCCGTCGAGACGTACACGCCGTCCCCGTGCGAGACGGTGTTGCGGATCGTCGACTCGCCCATCCCGACGTAGACGACGTTCGGGTCGGAGGGGCTCACGGCGATCGCGCCGACCGAGGCCCGGCGGAAGTAGCCGTCGGAGACGTTCCACCAGGTCGTGCCGGCGTCGGTCGTCTTCCACACGCCGCCGCCCGTCGAGCCGAAGTAGAAGACCTCGGGCCGGGCGGGGTCGCCGGCCACGGCGACCACGCGCCCGCCCCGGAAGGGGCCGATGAGCCGCCAGCGCAAGGAGCCCAAGACGTCGTCCGCAAGCGCCATCGAGGAGGCACGCTCCCTTCCCCGCACGCGACGCGCCCTGCCGGGGCGCGGGATCCGGCAGAGCGTTCGCCGGGGAGGCGGGACGGTCCTTCGCCTGTCGAAGGGTCGAGCCGGGCCCGCGCCGCCGACGGGCCCGGCTCGCTAGCGGATCACCTCGGGTGCGATGAAGTACACGTGCTGGGACCACATGTAGGATCCCGTCTTCGGGTCGTACATCGGCTTCCCCGGCAGCTGGTCGTAGTAGGGCTTCCAGTCGGAGCCGTCGCGCGCCGCGGGGAACGAGACCTCGAACGCCGTCACGTGGCCCGCCTTGTCCGTCATCAGCGCGAGCCCGGGGCCGGGGTGGCCGTAGTGCGTCCCCATGCCGGGGACGAAGTCGCTCAGCTTCTCGGCCGAGTCCCAGGAGGGGTTGTCGGCCTTGAAGGCCGAGTAGCTCCGCAGGTTCGAGGCGCCGGCCGTGGCCGTCGTGTTCGTCGTGCCGGCCGGCGGCGTCGTGGGCGAGCTCGTGCCTCGACCCGTCGTCCCGCCCGGGCCGGTCGCGCCGGGCGCGCCGCGCCTTGCGGTGAAGAGCGCCGTCATCGTGGGCCCGGAGGTCGTCACGCCGGTCGTCATCCCGGTCCGCGGGGTCGTGCCCGTCCCCGCCGTGCCGGGACCGACGCCGCCGGGCGCCGCGCCCGTGCCGGTCGTACCGCCTGTGCCGGTGCCGGTCCCGCCGGTCGAGGTGCCGCCGGGGCCGGTCGTGCCGGGCCCGGTGGGGCCGGTCGTCGCCGCGTCGTACCAAGGCTTGCCGGGCAGGCCGGCGGGGAGCTGCGCGCGGACCCCGACGACGCGGCCCGAGGCGTCGACGAGCACGTACATGCCGGGCGCAAGCGGCGTCGCGCCCACCGTCGCGCCTTGGCCCGTCGTGTTGGCGCCGCCCGCCCCGGCCGAGCCGGTGCCGCCCGTGCCGGGGGTCGAGGCCGACCCGCCCGGTACGGCCGGCGCGCCCGTGGTGGCCGGCGCGGGGCCGTAGATGTCGGCGCCCGTCTGGCTGTCGCGGCCGAGCTTCCGGTAGGAGGCGAGGGCCGGGTTCAGGGTGGTCAGGTCTTTCCACGAGATGAGCGTGCCCAGCGAGGAGGCCGTCTGGAGCCTCGCCGGGATCATGCCCGTCGGCGAGCCGGGCGTGGCGGGCATGCGGGCCGGCGCGCCCCGCATGGAGAGCGAGCAGCCGCCGGCCAGGACGACGAGGCTGACGACGAGCGCGGTCGCAGCCGACTTCGCGGGCTGCCGTCGCATGGGGCCATCCCTCCGACGGCAGTGTGCGCAGGGGTCGCGAACTTATGCGGAGCCGCCCCGGCCGGCCACAGCCCGCCGCCGCACCGGGTCCTCGACGAGCCCGAACGTCCACGGCTGGGCCGAAGCCCAGCGGAAGGCGCGGAACCACAACTCCTGGCAGGGACCGGCGGCCGCCACGGCTACGGCCGTGCCGACTCCGACCGGCCCGCCGAGGAGATAGCCGACGACCGTCACGAGGCCCTGAAGCCCCCACTGGACGACGCTGATGCGGTACCCGGTCCGCTCGACGAGCGCGAGGAAGAGGCTGTCCCGGGGGCCGGCGCCGAGGTTCGCGTGCATGTACCACGTCCCGGCGAAGGTCGTCGCGAGCACGCCGAGGGCGAGAAGCAGGGCCGACTGCGCGGGCGTCGCGGCTGGGGGCGGCAGCCAGCCCCAGCGGTCGAAGGCGTCGTAGGCGGCCCCGACGACGTACATGTTGACGAGCGTCGCGAGGGTGGGCCGGCGCCCGAGAAGCCACGCGATCGCGATGATGAAGATGCCGAGGATCTGGCTCGAGCGGCCGAAGGTGACGGGCAGGACGTGCGTGAAGCCCATCGTGAGGACGGACCACGGGTCGAGACCGGCGTTCGCCCGCACGAGGATGCCGAGCCCGTACCCGAGCTCGACGAGCCCCATGACCAGGTACGCGTAGCGAAGCATCCCGCGGAGCCAGCCGGGGTCGGGCCGCAGCCGACGGAAGGCGCCCGGTCGGGGTTCTCTCACGCGAAGGCCGCCCTACGGCCCCGAGGCGCGGCGCACGCGCCGCACGTTCGCGAGGTGTTCGGCGTACGTCGTCGCGAAGAGGAGATGGCCGTCGGGCTGGGCCACGAAGTAGAGATACGGCACGTCGGCCGGGCGGAGCGCGGCCAGGATGGCGCCGAGCCCCGGGTTGCAGATGGGCCCGGGCGGAAGGCCGGGATTCACGTACGTGTTGTAGGGCGACGCCACCTGGAAGTCGCCCCGCGTAAGCTCGCTCGCCGGCTTCCCGACCGCGTAGGCGACCGTCACGTCGCTCTCGAGCGGCATCCCCCGCGCGAGGCGGTTGCGGAAGACGGCCGCGACGAGCGGCCGCTCCTCGGGAAAGCGCGTCTCGAGCTCGACGATCGAGGCGAGGGTCGTCACCTCGTGCACCGTGAGCCCCGCCCGCGCCGCCTCCGCCGCCAATTCAGGCGTCCACACCGAGCGGAAGCGAAAGACCATGGCGGCGAGCGCATCCTTCGCCGTCACACCGTAATCGAAGGTGTACGTGTCCGGGAAGAGGTAGCCCTGAAGCGGGGAAGCCGGCCGGCCTTCCGAAGGCGCCGCTCCCCCGCCCCCTTGGGCGCCCGCCGCGGCGCTCTCGGACGGGAGAAGCCCCGCGACGAGCCCGGCGTCCTCGGCCGCGACCTCGAGGTCCTCCGGGTCGGCGAGCGGCTCGCCGCGAAGGCGCGCGAGGACCTGGGCCACCGTGTACCCTTCGGGGATCGTGACGCGGAACGTCGCCACCTCGCCCCGCGCGAGCCGATCGAGGATCTCGCCCGTCGAGAGCGCCGGGCTCAGCTCGTACCAGCCGGCCTTGAGGCCCGTGTCGCGGCCCGCAAGCCGCGCGGCCACGAGGAAGGCGAGCCGGCTCTTCACAAGCCCGGCCTCGGCGAGGATGCCGGCGATGTCCGAGGTCGAGGCGCCCGGCGGGATGTGCACGACGACGCTCCGCGCGTCTTCGGGGTCGAGCGGCGCGAAGAGCGAATAGGCCGAGCCCACGA
>JADGHG010000031.1 GCA_019689585.1 Clostridia bacterium | reverse complement strand
AAGCGGCGGGGGCGGCATGGGCTCGGGCCCGGCGGCCGCCGTGAGGCTCTGGAGCTCGACGACCGCCTTGGGGAGATAGCCGAGGCGGCCGTCGCGGAGCTCGACGCGGTAGAAGCCCTCCTCCTCGCCGAGGACGCGGAGCGAGGCGCCCTCGGCCACCTCGGCGAGGCGCGGCGAGAAGCGCGAAGGCCCCGTGCGCAGCCAGGCCCGCTCGGTCGCCTCGCCGAGAAGGCGCGGCGAGGAGGTGCGGTCGACGACGGCCGTGTGGGTCGCGGCCTCGTAGCGGACGACGAGGCCGTAGAAGGCGGCGAGCGGGGAGAGGGGCACGTACGGGGTGCCGTCGCGGACGCGGACGGGGACCGTGATGCGGGTCGGCTCGTCGTTCACGAAGGCGGTCACCTGATCGCGTGGGAAGACGACGAGCCGGCCGCGGGTCGAGAGGATGAGAAGGCCGGCCTCTCGGTCCCAGAAGGCGTCGGGGTCGATCCGGGCGCGGAAGTCGTCGAAGGCCATGAGGACCTCGCCCGAGTCGACAAGCGGCGGCGTCGCGAGCCGCTCGCCCTCGAAGACGAGGACGGGGGCGTCGCCCCGGGTCCAGGCGACGACGGGCGTCCACTCGCCCGTCCAGAACCAGAGCCCGCCGAGGGCGACGCCGGCCGCGGCCGCAAGGAGCCCGAGGACGGCGAGGCGCCTAGCGCCCCGGCCGGGCCGGGGCCTCCGCCGGGGCGGCAGCGGAGGAAGCACGGCTAGCGCGGCACGGGGAGCGGGCTCCGCCCTCCGACGACGGCCTCGGCCAACCGCCGAAAGGCCTTGGCCGACTCCGAGTCGGGCTGGCTCAGCACGATCGGCGTCCCGGCGTCGCTTGCGGCCCGCACGGCCGGCTCGAGGGGGATGGCCGCGAGGAGCGGCGCGCCGAGCTCCTCCGCCATGCGGCGCCCGCCGCCCCGGCCGAAGACGTCGATCGTCTCGCCGCAGTGCGGGCAGACGAGCCAGGCCATGTTCTCGACGACGCCCAACACGCGCATGTTCGTCTTCGCGGCGAAGAGCGCGGCGCGCTTGGCCACGCTCACCGACGCCTCCTGCGGCGTCGTGACGACGAGCATCTCGGCGCGCGGAAGCCTCGTCGCCAAAGAGAGCGGCACATCGCCCGTGCCCGGCGGGAGGTCGACGACGAGGTCGTCGAGGTCGGCCCAGAGGACGTCCCGCAGGAACTGCTCGACGGCGCCGCTGATCATGGGGCCGCGCCAGATGACGGGCGTGTCCCTCTCGACGAGGAAGCCCATCGACATGACCTGCACCCCGTGGGCCTCAAGCGGCACGATGGCGCGCTGGAAGACGCGCGGCGGCCCGGAGACGCCCATCATCCCCGGGATGGAGAAGCCGTAGATGTCGGCGTCGAGGAGGCCGACCTGCCGGCCCATGGCCCTGAGCGCCACGGCCAGGTTGGCGGTGACGGTCGACTTGCCGACGCCTCCCTTGCCGCTCGCGACGGCGATGACGCGCGTGCGCGACGCCGGGTCGAGGACGGCCGACTTCGGCTCCGGCTCGGGGCCGCGGATCTTGCGCACGAGCGCCTGGCGCTGGGCTTCGTCCATGTACCCGAGCCGCACCTCGACGCCGTCCACGCCCGGCAGCCGACCGACGGCCTGGGCCACGTCGCGCTCGATGCGGTTCGCGAGGGGGCAGCCCTGGACGGTGAGGAGGATCTCGACCCGCACGCGCCCGCCCTCGACCGAGACGTCCTTCACCATGTCGAGGTCGGTGATGGGCCGGCCGAGCTCGGGGTCGCGCACCGACGCGAGCGCGGCGAGCACATCAGCCCGCGACGGTGGACCGTGTCCGGCGGGTCGGCCGGCGCCGCCAGGCGACTCGGGCACGCGACGTCACTCCCGCGCCATTGTACCGGTCGCGGGCGGGCGCGCGCGAGCGCGCGCCAGGCGGCCTCCGCCCGGCCGGACAGGCGTCCGTTGCGGTCGCACGGCCCGGCGGGCGCTGGTCGGGTTCCGGCGGCAGAATTTGCGTGCCGCGGCCCCTCGCCTCATCCCGCCCGGGGACGTATAGTGTGAAGAAAAGGAGGCCCCCGGGCCCTCCCGGCTCGGGCCTTCCGGGGTGGTGTGCGGCCCGTGACGTCGGCCGCCTGGCTCTCGGAACACCTCTCGGACCGCGACCTCGCATTCCTCGTGCGCGTCCTCGTCGACCGTCGCCGAGACCACGACCGCGTCGTCGACATCCTGCGCGACAAGCCGGACCTCGTCGAGATCATGCTCGACGATCCCCAGCTCTACGAGCGGGTGGCGGATGGCAGCGCCGCCGCCGAGCGGATCTCGCCCCACATGCTGTACGCGATCCTCATCCGGCAGGTGCGGCGCGACCTCGACCGGGTGGCCCACACGACCGACTACGTGGCCCCGGACGGGCGCGTACCCGTCTTCGACGCCGGCGAGCTGAGGGCGTTCCTCGACGACCACGCCAAGCGCGACTACCTCGTCGAGCTCCTCGCCTCGTTCACCCAGCTGGCCTCGCCCGGGGCCGAGCGCAGCGCCGGAAGCGACGTCCCCGAGCCCTTCCCGGTCGCCGAGCCGGCCGCCGCCCGCTCGGCCGGCTGGCGCTTCTCGGAGCTCGACCTCGCCGCGCTCGAGCGCGTGAGGCCGCTCGTCGACGAGCGCGACCGCTTCGCCGTCGACCGGCGGACGGGCGACCTCTCGCTCTTCCTCGCCGGCACCTGCGCGCGCGAGGAGAGCCGCCCGGCGCTCTTCGAGGCCGTGCGCGAGGCGCGCGTGGCGGCGCCCACGGCGACGCTGCCCGAGGTGCTCGAGGCGCTCGAGGGCAAGGCCCGCGAGGCGTATCAGTCGGCCGCCCGCCACGCCATCGCGCGCGCCACGCGCGTCGACGGCCTCTTCGCGGCGCTCGCGGAGAGCGTCCACCCGGCCCGCAAGGTGCTGAACCACCTGAGCGAGCGCCACCTCGACCCGCTTCGCCGCACCTGGTTCCAGGCGCCGCTCCTTGAAGCCGGACGCTAGGCCTCGCCCAGGTTCGGGCGGACGCGCCGCGACCGGCCGTCAGAGAACGCGCGCCGCCCCGCGGTAGACGAGGCCGCGCGCGCCGTCCACGGTCACGAGCTCGCCGCTTTGAAGCCGCTCCGTCGCTCCGCGCGCGCCCACGACGACGGGGATCCCGAGGGCGAGCCCCACGACGGCCGCGTGCGAGGTGAGGCCCGCCTCCTCGGTGATGACGGCCGCCGCGCGCCGAAAGGCCTCCATCCACTCCCGGTCCGTGGCCCGGGCGACGAGCACGCCGCCCGTCGGAAAGCCCGCGAGCTCGGACGGCCGGAGCGCCACGTGGGCGGGGCCGGTCGCGGATCCCCTGCCGACGCCCACGCCGCGCAAGATCGCGTCCCCGACCGTGTGGACGCGCATGAGGTTCGTCGTGCCGCGCACGCCGGGCGGAAGGCCGGCCGTGACGACGACGAGGTCGCCGTCGCGCACGGCGCCCGCCCGCCGGGCGGCGGCGAGCGCCGCCTCGACGAGGTCTCCGCCCTCGGCCACCCGGCCCATGAGCACCGGTTCCACGCCCCAGACGAGCGCGAGCTGGCGCCACGTGCCGGGGTCGGGGGTCACGGCCACGATCCGCGCGCGAGGCCGGAGCCGCGCGACCATGCGCGCCGTGTACCCCGACTCGGTCGCCGTCACGACGGCGGCGGCGCCGAGGTCGCGGGCCGCCTCGACCGTCGCGTGGCAGACGGCGTCGGCCACGCTCGCCCTGGCCTGGGGGGCGTGGCGGCCGAGCCACTCCTCGTGGGGGAAGGCGGCGTCGGTCCGCTCGGCGATGCGCGCCATGACAGCGACGGCCCGCGCCGGGTGCGCGCCCGTCGCCGTCTCGGCCGAGAGCATGACGGCGTCCGTGCCGTCGAGGATCGCGTTCGCCACGTCGGCCGCCTCGGCCCGCGTCGGCCGGGAGCGGCTCACCATCGACTCGAGCATCTCGGTCGCCGTGATCACGGGCTTGCCCAAGGCCGCGGCGCGCGCGACGAGCCGTTTCTGGATGAGGGGGACCTCCTCCGGCGGGAACTCGACGCCGAGGTCGCCGCGCGCCACCATGACGCCGTCCGACGCCTTCAGCACCTCGTCGATCCGCTCGACGGCCCGCCGCGTCTCGATCTTGGCGATGACCTGCGCCCCGCTCCCGAGGCTCTCGACGAGCCGCCGCGCGGCGATCACGTCGGCCGCGGAGCGGACGAAGGACACGGCGACGAAGTCGGCCCCCCGCGCGAGACCGGTGCGGAGGTCGCGCTCGTCCTCGGGGAGGAGGACGGGCAGGTCGAGGTCGACCTCCGGCGCGACGAGCTTGGCGCCTGGCCGGAGAGGGCCACCGACGACGACGCGGAGGAGGAGGTCGTCGCCTTCGGCGCCGAGGGCCACGAGCTCGAGGTTCCCGTCGTCGAGGAGCAGGCGTGCGCCGGCTGGGACGTCGCGCGCGAGCGCGGGGTGCGAGGCGTGCGCGAGGGCCGCCCCGCCCGGAGAGGTGGCGCTCTCCGGAGGGGACGAGCCGCCCTGCGAGGCCGATGCGGGCCGCAGGCGGAGGACCTCGCCCGGTGCGAGCACCAGCCCCGCCCGCTCCGGCGTGACGCGTACTTCGGGGCCCCGGGTGTCGAGGAGGAGCGCGACCGGCCGAAGCGGCCCCGCGGGCGCCTCACCCTGGCCCGCGCCCTCCTCCCGGGCCGCGCGGAGCTCGGCGACCTGCGCCAGTCGGCGGAGGAGGTCCTCCGGGCCGCCGTGGGAGAGGTTGATGCGGAGGACGTCGGCTCCCTGGCCGACGACCTCGGCCAAGACGGCCGGGTCGTCCGTGCTCGGCCCGAGCGTCGCGACGATCTTCGTCCGCCGCATGGGAGCCGCCCTCCCCCTAGCTCGAGAGCACCTGCGCGAGCTCCCAGAGGGAGCGGTCGAAGGGCGGCCTCGCGGAGACGACCTCGGCCAGGTCGGTCGCGACGACCGCCTCCCCGCGCACGCCGACCATCACCCCGTGCCGCCCGGAACGCAAGAGGTCGACCGCCGCCGCCCCGAGCCGCGCCGCCAGCCAGCGGTCGTACGCGCTGGGCGCGCCGCCGCGCTGCACGTGGCCGAGCACGGTGACGCGCGCCTCGACGCCCCGCTCGCGGAGCTTCTGCGCGAGGCTGTACCCGCTCGTCGCCCCCTCGGCCACGACGATGATGCTGTAGAGCTTGCCGCGTCGCCTGCCGCGCAGGATCCGCTCGACCACGCCGTCCGCGTCGACCCCCACCTCGGGGACGACGATCGACTCGGCGCCGTCTGCGAGCCCCGCGTGCAGGGCGATGAAACCCGTCTCCCGCCCCATCACCTCCACGACGAAGGTCCGCTCGTGCGAGGTGGCGGTGTCGCGGATGCGGTCGATCGCCTCCACGACGGTGTTCACGGCCGTGTCGAACCCGATCGAGCGGTCGGTGCCGGGGAGGTCGTTGTCGATCGTGCCCGGCACGCCGACCGTGGGGACGCCGAGTCGCTCGAGGGCGAGCGCCCCCCTGAGCGATCCGTCGCCACCGATGACGACGAGGCCGTCGACGCCCTCGTCCCGCAGCCGGGCGGCGCACGCGGCCTGGACCTCGGGTCGGACGAACGCCTGCGAGCGGCCGGCGAGGATGACGGTGCCGCCGCGGTGGACGATCTCCGCCACCGACGAGGCCGCCATGGGGACGACGTCCCAGTCGACGAGGCCCTGGAAGCCCCGGCGGGCCGCGAGCACCCCCACGCGCGACGCCACGGCCCGCCGCACGACGGCGCGGAGGGCGGCGTTCATCCCGGGGGCGTCGCCCCCGCTCGTCAGGACGACGATACGGCGGAGGACGGGGGCGCTCCCGCCCGTCACGGAAGGGCTTCGCCCTCCGGGGCCGCGCCGCGGCCCGGGCCGCCCGGCAGCTGGACGAGCGCCTCGGCGAGCCGCTCCTGCGCCTCGTGCACCTCGGCCTCGGGCACGAGCAGCTCGTGCGGCGCGGAGGGGCCCATGTGCGGGATGCCGGCGCTCCGGAGCATCACGAGGAAACCGTCCTGTTCGAGGAGCTCCTTCACCATGAGCGCCCAGGCCTCGTTAGGCGCGACGTACAGCACACGCCAGGGCGAGGGGTTCCGCGGGCGGGCCATGGCGAGCCATTCGACCCCGCGGCCCGCCATCCTGCTTCCAGCGCGGGGCCCGGCGCGCACCGTCGGGCATCGGACGCTCGCCGTCAGCCGATCAGGCTCTGCAGCCGGAGGGCGAGGCCGACGTCGCCTTCGAGCTTCAGCCTGCCCGACATGAAGGCGCTCGTGGCGCTCAGGCGCCCTGCGACCATGTCGGCGAAGTCGCGCGCGTCCATCGTGATCGTCACCGACGGGGAGGAGAGGCGCCCCAGGGCGACGAGGGCGCGGCCGTCATGGACGCTGGCGTGGAAGTCGCCGCCCTCCTCGCCCGTCAACACGAACTGGAACGAGCCTTCGAGCCCGGCGAGGCTCTCGGGCCTCCGGGCGATCTCGTCGCGGATGCGCTCGACGATCTCGGATACCGTCATCGTCCGCCCCTTCCTCGCGCCGGCCTCGCGCCTGCGCGCCTCACCCCGGACATCGTACACGCCGGGCGAGCGCGAAGGGCGGCGAGCTTCGAGCGAGGAGCCGCCCGGGCCGCCGCCGAAGTCGCCCTTCGTCGACCTGGGCCTCGGTCGGCCGGGAAGGAGAGCGAACGATGTCGGAGACGGAGACGCGCGCCCACGCCGCCCTTCCGGACGCGCGGCCGCGGGTCGGCTTCATCGGCCTCGGCATCATGGGCCGCCACATGGCGCGCAACCTGATGCGTGCCGGCTTCCCGCTCCACGTGTGGAACCGGACGCGCGCGAAGGCCGAGGCCCTCGCCGCGGAGGGCGCCCTCATCGCCGGGAGCCCGGCTGAGCTTGCCAGCCAGGTCGACGTCGTCTGCACCTGCGTGACCGGCCCCGACGACCTTCTCGCCGTCGTCTCGGGGCCGGAGGGCGTCGCCCGGGGCGCAGGGGCCGGCCTCCTGCACGTCGATCTCACGACCGCCACGGCCGAGGCGGCGCAGGCCGCCGCCCGCGCCCTCGCCGAAGCCGGCGCGGCCTTCGTGGACGCCCCCGTCACGGGGGGCGAGACGGGCGCCCGCGACGCCACGCTCACGATCATGGTCGGCGGTGCGCCCGACGACGTCGCCCGCGCCCGCCCCGTGCTCGCGGCCCTCGGTTCGCGCATCGTGCACATGGGGCCCGTCGGCGCCGGCCAGACGACGAAGCTCGTCGCCAACATGATCGGCGGCGTGGCGCTCCTCGGCGCCTGCGAGGGGATCGCGATGGGGCTCAGGGCCGGCCTCGACCTCGACCGCATGCTCGAGGTCTTCGAGAACTCGAGCGCCCGTTCCGCCTCGCTCTCGCTCGTCGCCGAACGCGTGCGCACCGGCCGGTTCGAGCCCGGTTTCAGCGTGAAGAACCGGTACAAGGACTTCGTCCTCGCCCTCGAGGCGGGGCTGAGGCTCGGGGTGGTGCTGCCGGGCGCGGCCGTCGCCACACAGCTCTTCGCGGCCGCCATGGCGCGGGGCTTCGCCGAGCGCGACCAGGCGGCGCTCTACCACGTGATCCGGGCCTTGAACGGCGAAGAGGCCGAGGTTCCTACGCGCTGACGCCCGGGCCGGCCGCCCTCGACGCGCGGGCGGGGCGGGAGGGCCGGCGCGCGGGCGCGAAGGAAGGGAGACGCCGATGCTGCCCCTCCGATCCCGGACCTTCTCGGCCCGCGGGCGCACCTTCACCCACCACTTCGTCGACTCGCCGGAGGTGGCCGTCATCCTCCCGGAGCTCCCCGACGGCCGCATCGTCCTCGTGCGGCAGTACCGCGCCGCGCTCGACCGCGAGATCCTCGAGCTTCCCGCCGGCAAGCTGCGGGAAGGCGAGTCGGCCGAGGCGGGCGCGCGCCGGGAGCTGGCCGAGGAGACGGGCTACCGCGCCGGGCGGCTCCGCTACCTCTTCAGCTTCTACCCCGTGCCCGGCTATTCGACCGAGCTCATCCACGCCTTCCACGCGAGCCGCCTCGCGCCGGGGCCGACCTCCTTCGACGAGGCCGAGGACCTGCGGAACGTGCCGATGACGGCCGCGGAGCTCGAGGCCGCGATCGCGGCCGGGGACGTGCGGGACGGGAAGACGCTCCTCACGTACCTGGCCTGGAAGTCGGGGCTGGCGGCGCCGTTCCCCGACCCGCCGCCCCGCCCGCCGGCCGGGCCCGGCCGGGCGTGGGTCGACGGATGAGGCCGGCCTTCGGCCCTCACCCGGGCAGATCCCAGGGCGCCTCGGGGTCGCGCCAGCTGGCGCGCCCGCCGACCAGCGTGGCAAGCGGCCGGATGTGCCGGAGCTCGGATGGCGGCACCGCGAACGGGTCCTCGTCCAGGACGACGAGATCGGCGAGGAAGCCGGGCGCCAGCGTGCCGCGCTCGCGCTCGACGCCGGCCGCGTACGCGCCGCCGCGCGTGTAGCAGGCGATCGCCCGAGCGACCGAGAGCCTTTCCTCCGGCTGCCAGCCGCCCGGCGGCTCGCCGTCCATCGTCTGCCGGTTGACGGCCGCGTGCACCCCGTCCAGCGGCCGGATCGGCTCGACGGGGCAGTCCGAGCCGAAGGCGAGCGCCACGCCGGCCCGCGCGATGCTCTTCCACGCGTACGCCGTGCGGGCGCGCGCGAGGCCGATGCGCCGTTCCACGATCGGGATGTCGCTCGCGAGAAACCGCGGCTGCACGTCGGCCACGATCCCGGCCCGGGCCATGCGCGGCCACTCCTCGCTCCGCATCACCTGGCAGTGGATGAGGCGGGGGCGCGAGACGGCCGGGTGAAGGGGGACCGCCGGACCGGCCGCGAGAGCCCGACGGGCGGCCTCGGCCTGCGCCCTTTCGACGCACGAGACGGCCTGCGCCGCGGCCCGGTCGCCGATGGCGTGGAGGCACACGGCGAAGCCGGCCGTAAGGGCCCGGGCGAGCCGGGCGGCGAGGTCGTCGTCCTCCCAGAGGAGCACGCCTCTCGTCTCCGGCCGGTCGCTGTACGGCTCGAAGAGGGCTGCCGTGTGGCCGCCCAGAGACCCGTCGGTGAAGAACTTGGCCGCGCCGACGCAGAAGCGGAGGTCGCCGAAGCCGGTGCGGAAGCCGCGCGCGATCGCCTCCTCGAGGAGTTCGCCGGGGAAGTCCCAGTGGACGCGCAGCGGCAGCTCGCCTTCGTCGCGGAGCTCGCGGTAGAGGTCGAAGACGAGGCCGAGGGCCTCCGGCCCGAGCCCGCCGCCGTCGTTCGGGTGCACGGCCGTGACGCCGGCCCGGGCCGCCTCGCGCGCGGCGCGGGCGATCCAGCCGCGCACCGTCTCGCGCGCGGGGGGCGGGATGACGCGGTCGACGAGGGCGGCGGCGGCCTCGCGCAGGACGCCGGTCGGCCGGCCCTCGTCGTCGAGGTCGACGACGCCGCCCGGCACCTCGTGGGCGGCGGGCCAGAGGCCGGCCCGCCGCAGGGCCTCGGTGTTGGCGACGGCGACGTGCCCGCAGTGCCGCCGGAGGAAGACGGGGAACGGCCCCGCGACCGGGTCGAGGTCGGCTCTCGTGGGAAGCCGCCTCTCGGCGAACGCCTCCTCGTCCCAGCCGCGCCCTTCGATCCAGGCGCCCGTCTCCGGACCGGCGCGCCGGGAAAGGAGCTCCTCCGCGCGCCCGCGCACCTTCAAGACGAGCTCCCGCACGCTCCCCACGCCGGAGAGGTCGAGGCCCGAGAGCGCCTCCCCGAAGCCGACGAGGTGGAGGTGGCTGTCGCAGAACCCGGGGATGACGCGCCGCCCGCCGAGGTCGACGACGCGCGTCCGCGGGCCTCGCCAGGCCAGGACGGCGTCCCGTCCGCCCGCGTCGAGGATGCGCCCTCCCCCGACGGCGAGGGCCTCGACCTCCGGCCGGAGCGGTCCATCGTCGCCACGCGACCCCCGACCAGGATGAGCTCGGCTTCCGTGGCGCGTCCCCCCGTCCGAGCCGGATTCTACCGCCCGGCGGACGAGCCCCGCGCGTGCCCTCCCGGACGGCGGGACAGGCTAGGGCCGGAGGGGTCGCGCCCGCGTGATCCGCCGGCCGCAGGCCGTCCCGATCTGGCTCCTCAAGTGGTCGCTCCACATGGGGATCGTCGGCTCGGTGCTCCCGTTCTTCGCGAAGGGCGCGTTCGTGCCCTGGGTCGCCGTCGTGACGCTCGCCGCCCTCACGTCCCTCGCGAGCCTCCTCCTCGGCGACCTCCTCATCCTCCCCCGCCTCGGCCACAAGTCGGGCATCCTCGGCGACTTCCTCATCGTATACACGGTCCTTTGGCTCGGGCCGGCCCTCATGTACGGGATGGACGCGGGACGGCCCTACACGTTCGAGGGCGCGCTCCTCGTCGCGACCCTGGCCGCCTTGGCCGAGTTCCTCTTCCACCCGGTCGTGGCGCGCGCCTTCGGCATGCGGCCGGCCGGACTCCGCAGCTGAGCCGCGGGGCGCGAAACCGAACGCGGGTCGGCGCGCAGGTCGTTCTTGCCGGGCAGGATCCGAACGTTTATCATGTGCATCGAGACAACGTTCGGAAGCGGGGCGATCGCCACGGCTCCCCTCATCGGCTTCGTCCTCGGCAGCGATTCCGACCTCCCCCACGTCCAGCCGGCCATCGAGGTGCTGAAGGAGCTCGAGGTGCCGTTCGAGGTGCGCGTCTTGAGCGCGCACCGCACGCCGGACGACGTGGCGGAGTACGCGAAGTCGGCGAAGGCGCGCGGTCTCGTCGCCATCGTCGCCGCGGCCGGAGGCGCGGCCGCGCTTCCCGGGGCGCTCGCCGCCCACACGGCGCTCCCCGTCGTCGGGCTGCCCGTCCCGTCGCTGCTTCAGGGCCTCGACTCCCTCCTCTCGATGACGCAGATGCCGCCCGGCGTGCCGGTCGCCGCCGTCGGCGTCGGCGGCGGTCGCAACGCCGGCCTCTTCGCCGCCCGCATCGCCGCGACGGCCGATCCGGAGCTGGCGCTCAGGCTGACGCGTTATCAGGCGGAGCAGGCGGAGCGGGTGCGCGAACGCGACCGGCGCGTGAGGGAGGCGGTGGCGGGATGAAGCGGATGTACGAGGGCAAGGCCAAGATCGTCTACCAGTCCGACGATCCCGAGACGGTCCACATCGAGTACAAGGACGAGGCCACGGCCGGAAACGGCGCCATGCGCGGCGTGATCGCGCGGAAGGGCCCCATGAACCGCGACATCACCGTCCAGCTGATGCGGGTCGTCGAGGCGGCCGGCGTGCCGACGCACCTTCTCACCGAGGTCGGCGACCGGTTCATCCTCGCTCGCAAGCTGCGCATGATCCCGCTCGAGGTGGTCGTGCGCAACCGCATCGCCGGAAGCCTGGCGCGCCGGCTCGGCCTCGCCGAGGGCGCGCCGCTCCCCGAGCCGATCGTCGAGTTCTACTACAAGAGCGACGAGCTCGGCGACCCCCTCATCGTCCCGGCGCACGCGCCGCTTCTCGGCGTCGACCTCGAGACGGTGCGGGCGCTCGAGGAGCTCGCGCTCCGGGTGAACGCGGCGCTTGCGCCCTTCCTCCTCGACCGCGGCATCGTGCTCGTCGACTTCAAGCTCGAGTTCGGCCGCGACGCCGAGGGCACCATCCGGCTCGGCGACGAGATCTCGCCCGACACCTGCCGCTTCTGGGACGCGGCGACGAACGAGAAGCTCGACAAGGACCGCTTCCGGCGCGGGCTCGGCGGCGAGGCCGAGGCGTACGCCGAGGTGCTGCGTCGGATCGCCGCTCCGAGGCCCGGCGCGTGAAGTACACGGCGGTCGTCCGCATCTGGCCGCGCGAAGGCGTGCTCGACCCGGCGGGGCTCGCCGTCTGCGAGTCGCTCCGCCGGCTCGGCTTCGCCGCGGCCGAGGTGCGCCTCGGCAAGGCGCTCCGCCTCACGCTCGACGCGGAGGACGAGGCCCGGGCCCGGGCGGCCGTCGCGGAGGCCTGCCGGCGGCTCCTCGCCAACCCGGTGCTCGAGGCCTGGGAGATCGACGAGCTCGTCTCCCTGGCCCGGTCGGGCTGACGACGTCGCCCGGGGAGCCCGCCCGGGCCGGCCGGAGGAGGGAGGCCTGGCCGTGCGGATCGGGGTCGTGGTCTTCCCCGGCTCGAACTGTGACCGCGACGCGCTCTCGGCGATCGAGCTCGCGCGCCCCGGTTGCGCCGTCGCCATCCGGGCCGAGGAGGCGGAACTCCCGCCGGTCGACGCGCTCGTCCTGCCCGGCGGCTTCGCCTACGGCGACTACCTGCGCGCGGGCGCCCTCGCAGCCGTCGCCCCCGTGATGGAGGGCGTGCGCCGCTTCGCCGACTCGGGCCGGCCGGTCCTCGGCATCTGTAACGGCTTCCAGGTGCTCTGCGAGGCCGGGCTCCTCCCCGGCGCGCTCGCCCCGAACGAGTCGGGCCGCTTCGTCTGCGAAGAGGTGTGCCTTTTCGTCGAGTCGGAGGCCACGCCCTTCACGGCGGGCCTCGGCAGCCGCCGCCTGCGGCTTCCCGTCGCGCACGCCCACGGCCGTTACCAGGCCGACGCAGCCACGCTCGACCGGCTCGAGCGGAACGGCCAGGTCGTCTTCCGGTACGAGGGCCAGAGCCCGAACGGGTCCGCGCGGCGCATCGCCGGCGTGCGGAACGAGCGGGGGAACGTCCTCGGCATGATGCCGCACCCCGAGCGACGCGTCGAGGACGCCTTGGGCGGCCGGGACGGCCTTCTCCTCTTCGCGGCGCTCCTCCGCCACCTGGAGGCCTCGGCGTGACGGCACGGACGACGCCCGTCCAAGGCCGGCCCGAGCCGGTCGCGGAGGGCGCCGCGCGCGCGGCCGCCGTCGGGCTCACGGGCGACGAGTACGCGCGGGTCGTCTCGCTTCTCGGCCGCGCGCCGAACGACGTCGAGCTCGGGCTCTTCGGCGGCCTCTGGTCGGAGCACTGCAGCTACAAGAGCTCGCGCCGTCACCTCGGCGCGCTCCCCAAGGACGGCCCGGGCGTCGTGGCCGGGCCGGGCGAGAACGCGGGCGTCGTCCGCCTCTCCCCGCGCGTCTCCCTCGCGCTTCGCATCGAAAGCCACAACCACCCGTCGGCCGTCGAGCCCTACCAGGGGGCGGCGACGGGCGTCGGCGGGATCATCCGCGACGTCGCGAGCTCGGGCGCCCGCCCGGTCGCCCTCCTCGACGGCCTCCGGTTCGGCCCGCCAAGCCATGCGAGGGCGCTCGGCCACTTCCGCGGGGTCGTCGCCGGGGTGGGCGGGTACGGAAACTGCATCGGCGTGCCGACGGTGGGCGGGGAGACCGAGTTCGAGCCCGGGTTCGCCGAGAATCCGCTCGTCAACGTGATGTGCCTCGGCTACCTCCCGGCCGGGCGGCGCGTCCGCCCTGTGCTCGGCGCGCCGGGGAGCGCCGTCCTCCTACTCGGGGCCCCGACGGGCCGGGACGGGGTGCACGGCGCAAGCCTCCTCGCCTCGCGCGGGCTCGTGCCCGAGGACGATCAGCGGCCGGCCGTCCAGGTGGGCGACCCCTTCCACGGGAAGCGGCTCCTCGAAGCGTCGCTCGCGCTCGTCGAAGCGGGGGTGCTGCTCGGCCTCACCGACCTCGGGGCGGCCGGCCTCGCGAGCGCCCTCGCCGAGGCGGCGGCGCGGCAGGGCGTCGGCGTCGACGTCTGGCTCGAGCGCGTGCCGCTTAGGGAGGCAGGGCTCACCCCGTACGAGATCCTCCTCTCCGAGACGCAGGAGCGCATGCTCTGCGCGGTGCGTCTGGACGACGTGGCCCGCGCGCGGGCCGTCGCCCGGCGGGAGGGGGTGGAGGCGGCCGAGATCGGGCGCGTGACGGAGACGGGGCGGCTGCGCGCTTTCTTCCGCGAGGCCGTCGTCGCCGACGTGCCGGTCGCGGCCCTCACCGAGGCGGCGCCCGTCTACGACCGGCCGGCGCGCGACGAGGGCCGAGGACGGGCCGCGGATGGGCCACTCCCACCCGCGGGGGCGGCCGGCGCGGCCAGGGCGGGCGGGCGCGAGGTCCCCTCGGACGCCGACCTCACCGGCCGTTTGCGCGCGTTCCTCTCGAGCCCTTGGCTCGCGAGCCGGCGGCCCGTCTACCGCACGTACGACTTCGAGGTCCAGACGAACACGGTCGTCCCGCCGGGTCGCGACGCGGCCGTGCTCCGCGTCCGGGGCGAGGCGGACGGCGTGGCGCTCGCGCTCGCCGGGGAGAGCCGCTACGGCCGGCTCGACCCGCGCTACGGCGGCCTCTGGGCCTTCGCCCAGGCGCTCCGAAGCCTGGCCTGCCTGGGCGCCCGGCCGCTCGCCGCCGTCGACTGCCTCAACTTCGCGAGCCCCGAGCGGCCCGAGGTCATGGGCTCGTTCCGGGCGGCGGTCGCGGGTCTCGCCGAGGCGGCCCGCGCGCTCAAGACGCCGGTCGTGGGCGGGAACGTGTCGTTCTACAACGAGACGGACGGGCGGCCGATCCCGCCCACCCCCGTCGTCGGCGCGGTCGGCCGCGTGCCCGAGGTGGCGGCGGCCCGCGCCCGCCTCCTGCCCGAATCGCTTTCGGGCTGGGAGGTCTGGCTTCTCGGGGCCCAGGCGGCCTCGCTCGCCGCCTCGGCCTTCCAGTTCTTCTCGGGTGGCGTCCCCCACGGGGCGCTCCCGCCCTTCGACCTCGCGCTCGAACGGCGCGTCGCGATCCTCGTGCGCCAGGCGGTCCGGCAGGGCCGGGCCGTCGCGACGGACGTCGGTAAAGGCGGGCTCGCGCCGGCGCTCTTCCGCCTCACGGGGGCCGCGCGCGAGGCGGCGGGCGCCGACTGCGACCTGCCCCTCGGAGCGGCCGGGGAAGGCTGCCACGACGCCCTCACCGCCCTCTTCGGGGAAGGGCCGTCGCGGGTCCTCGTCGCGACCGACGAGCCGGGCGCCCGCTGGCTCGCACGGGCGGCTTCCCGCCTGCGCGTCCCCCTCCTCCGGCTCGGCCGCCTTTCGGCGGGCGACGCCTTCCGGATCCGCGTCCGGGGGCCCCACGGGCGGGTCGTCGCGTTCGTCGACGCGCCGCGGTCGGAGCTCGCGCGCGCGTGGGAAGGGGGGCTCGAGGGTGGAGACGGAGCGGTCGCTTAGGGAGAAGTGCGGCGTCTTCGGGGTCTTCGGCCACCCGGAGGCGCCGCTTCTCACGCGCGAGGCGCTTCTCGCACTTCAGCACCGGGGCCAGGAGAGCGCCGGCATCACGGTCGCGACGGGCGGGGAGCTCCGCACCGTCAAAGGGATGGGGCTCGTCCCCCAGGCCGTCCCGGAAGGGGCGCTTTCGCCCCTTCGCGGCACGGCCGCGATCGGCCACGTGCGCTACAGCACGACGGGCGCGAGCGAGCTCCAGAACGCCCACCCGCTCGCGTTCCTCGTCCGGGAGACGCCCGTCGCCATCGCCCACAACGGGAACCTCGTCAACGCCGTCCGGCTGCGGCGCGAGCTCGCCGAGGCCGGGGCGCTCTTCCAGACCTCGACCGACACGGAGACGATCGTCCACGAGCTCGCGCGCCGCCTGGGAGGTCCCGACCGCGACTGGCTCACGGCCCTCGGCGAGGCGCTCTTGCGCGTCGCGGGCGCCTACGCGCTCGTCCTCCTCGTCCCGGGCGCCCTCTACGCCGCCCGCGACCCCCTCGGCATCCGGCCCCTCGCGCTCGGGCGGCTCGGGCCGGCCTGGCTCGTCGCGAGCGAGTCCTGCGCCTTCGACGCCGTCGGGGCCGCGTTCGTGCGGGAGATCGAGCCCGGCGAGATCGTCCGCCTCGACGCGGGCGGCCTCCAGAGCGCGCGGCTCCCCGCCCCGCGGCGCGCCCTCTGTGTCTTCGAGCTCATCTACTTCGCGCGGCCCGACAGCCAGATCGGCGGGATCTCCGTCCACGAGGCGCGGAAGCGGCTCGGTCGGCGGCTCGCCCAGGCCGCCCCGGCCGAAGCCGACGTCGTCCTCGGCGTGCCCGACTCGAGCCTGCCCGCGGCGCTCGGCTTCGCCGAAGCGAGCGGGCTGCCGTTCGAGCTCGGCCTCATCAAGAACCGCTACGTCGGCCGTACGTTCATCCTGCCCTCCGAAGGCGAGCGGCGCGCCGGGGTGCGGCTCAAGCTGAACCCGGTCCCCGACGTCGTGCGCGGCCGGCGCGTCGTGCTCGTCGACGACTCGATCGTGCGGGGCACCACGGCCCGCCGTCTCGTCGAGGCCCTGCGCCAGGCCGGGGCCGCCGCCGTCCACCTGCGCGTGACGGCTCCCCCCTACCGGCACCCCTGCTACTACGGGATCGACACCTCGCTCGCCGAGGAGCTCGTCGCGCGCAGCGGATCGGTCGAGGAGGTGCGGGCGCTCGTCGGCGCCGACTCGCTCGCCTACCTCGGCCTCGAGGACGCGATCGACGCGCTCGGCATGGGCGACGGCTTCTGCCACGCCTGCTTCTCCGGCCAGTATCCCGTCCCCGTCGGCGAGGCCGGCGGCAAGCGCTCCCTCGAGACGGGGGTGGTGGGATGAGCTCGGAGCCGGGGGGCCGGGCCTACCGGGCGGCCGGGGTCGACATCGACCGCGCGAA
>JADGHG010000030.1 GCA_019689585.1 Clostridia bacterium | reverse complement strand
CCGCTCCCCCCGCTCACCTACCGCCGCCCCCCTCCTGCGCCATGCGGCGGAGTTCCTTGCGCACGTCCTCGGCGCTCCGCCGGGGGAGGCGCCGGTATTCGAAGCCGTCGACCTCCGGGTCGAACTGACAGACGGGCCGGAGCTCGCAGAGCTCGCAGGGCGTCGTCCGTCCGAGGACGTAGGGGCTCGGCGTCACCTCGCCCGCGAGCGCCGCCTCGGCGATGCGGGCCGCCTCGCGGCGAAGCGCCTCGAGGAGGGCCTGCATCTCGTCCGCCGCGAGGGCGTGCGAACGGGCGTCGAGCGAGCCGTCCGCCTTGGCCCGCACGGGCACGAGCTCCCCTTCCAGCCGGCGGTCGGCCGCCTCGAGGCTGTCGGCGTCGGCGAGCACCCAGCCCTCGGCGCGGAGCCGCTTGAGCCGCTGGGCGGAGATCGCGTCCTCTGTCATGCCGGGGCGGGCGCGCACGAAGGGCGCCTCGACCGTGAGGTAGAGGAGCCCGGCCGGCACGACGGGGCCGTCTCCGTCCCCGAGGAGCCTAGGCGCCCCTTCGACCGCCGCGAGGAGGTAGAGCCCGAGCTGGAGGGCGAGGCCGAGGAGCGCGCGGTTCAGGTCGAGTCTCCGCCGGCTGCTCTTGAAGTCGACGACGCGCACGAGCCGCCGGCCGTCCCAGCCTTCGGCCGCCTCGACCCGGTCGATGCGGCCGCGCAAACGGAGCGAGCGGCCGCCGGGGAGGGTGAGCGCGAGGCCCGGCAGCTCGGCGCCCGCCCCCGACCCGAACGCCGCTTCCCACGCGACCGGCCGGAAGCGCCCCCAGAGGGCGTGGCGCCCGAGTACCTCGAGCGCCTGGGCGAGCGCCCGCTCGATCGCCCCGCGCATGTAGCGCATGCGGCCGCTTCGGGCGAGGATCTCGTTCTGAAGCCGGGGCGCGAGCTCGCTCACGACCTCGGCCGCGAGCGCGGCCACCTCCCCCCTCTCGAGGTCGGCGAGCGAGCGGCCGCTCTCCCGGAGCTTCCGGGCGGCCTGCGCGAGCGCCGCGTGGTAGAGGACGCCGACGTCGGGCGCTGCGAGCCTCTGCCTCGCCCGCGGGCGGAGCCCGAGCCCGTAGCGGGCGAAATGCTGGAACGGGCAGGCCGCGAACGACTCGAGCCGGGTGATCGACGTCTCCCCGCCCGGACCGAAGAGGCCCTCGGCCGCCTCGCGGTCGATCCGCTCGGGCCGGTTGCGGTAGCGGGCGGCCGCGACGAGCGCCGGAAGCCCCGGGAAGAGCTCGCGCCGAGCTTCGGCGAACGTGAGAAGGTGCGCGACCTCGTCGGCCCCGGCCCGCGGGGCCTCGTCCGGGCGCGGGCCGAGCGAGCGCGCCAACGCTTCGGCGAAGCGGACGGGGACTTCGGCCTCCCACGGCGACTCGTCCTCGGGCGCGATCCGCTCCTCGCGGACGCCGGGCAGAAGCCGGGCGATGCGGCGGACGAAGTGGGCGGGCGAGAGCCTCCGCCCTTCGTCGTCCGACTCCGGCCGGCTCACCCAGAGCCGCTCCGAGGGCCGCGTGACGGCGACGTACGCGAGGTACTGCTCGTGGAGGGAGCGAAGCCGCGCCGTCTCGCCGAGCTCGAGGCCGACGGCCGAAAGCGCCTCGCGCTCGTCGTCGCCGAAGATCACGTCGGGCGCGGCCGGCTTGGGCCAGGCGTCCTCCGTCGCGCCGAGCACGAAGGCCGCCCGCACGTCGGGGTGGCGCGACCGCTCGACCGACCCGACCGTCACCTGGTCGAGGCCGGGCGGGATGAGCCCGACGGTGAGGGCCGAGACGCCGGCCGTGAGGACGGCGCCGAGCTCCTCGGCCGTGACCTCGAAGTCCGCGAGGTGGGCCGAAAGGGCCGCAAGGAGCTCCTCGACCCCCTCCCGGACCTGGCGGTGCTCCTGCGCCGACTCGAGGTCGCCCTCCGCCTCGGCCCGCTCGGCCCAGGCCTCGACCGTCTCCCAGGCGCCGACGGACGCAAGGAGCGACCGGAGGAGCTCCACGTGCCGGGCGACGGCGAGGCGTCCCCGGCCTGCGGCCGCGGCGTAGGCGAGGAGAGGCGCGACGGCCTTCGGACGCGCCTCGTTCACCCGCCTGAGCCGCGCCGCCTCCCAGCCCTCGACCGGCTCGGGCTCGTCCTCTTCCAGCGTGAACCGGCGCCGGAACGTCCAGGGCCGCGGGTCCCGCCACTTCTCGCCGCCGATCCCGAACTCGAGGACGTAGTTCTCGAGAAGGTCGACCTCCTCGCGGGAGGCGCGGGCGAGGTCCGTCTTGAGGAACCGGAACACGGGCTCGTAGGCGAGGTCCTCGGCCGCCGCCGCGACGGCGGAGAGGAGCGCTTCGACGAGCGGGTGGTGGCGCGCGCCGCGCCGGGCGTCGACGAACACGGGGATCGCGTAGTCGGCGAAGACGGTGCGGACCAGGTCGCGGTAGGCCTCCGTCTCGCGGACGACGACGGCGATCTCGCGGCACCTCCAGCCCTTTCGCACCAGCCGCCGGATCTCGCGCGCCGCGGCCTCGACTTCGGCCCGCCGGTCGGGGCAGCGGACGAGCCGCACCTCGGCGTCGCCCGGCGCGGCGCCCCCTTCCGCCGCCGCGGGCCGGCCGGGGTACGAGAAGAGCTCGCGCTCCAGGTGGCGGAGGGCGCGCGACCGGAAGCGCGGAGCCGGACGTCCGGCGAGGCGGACGTCGGCTTCGCGCGTCGCGCCGAGTTCCCGCGCCAGGTCGGCGAGGCGCCGGTAGGTCGTGATCGTGGGGTGGAAGAGGGCCGAGTCGGGCACCGGCTCCCCCTCGGGCGGGAGAGCCTCGGGGTCGAGGCAGAGCGCGACCCGCACCGACCGGGCCTGCCGCAAAAGCGCCGCCAGGACGGCGTACTCCTCGCCCGTGAAGCCGGCGAAGCCGTCGACCCAGACGCGCGCGCCGCGCAGGAACTCGGCCTCCGGGATGCGGGCCGCGAGCGTGGCGAGCCGGCCGAGCGAGTCTCGTCGGCCCTCGGCCAGGTACGCCTCGTAGGCCTCGAGGATGAGCGCGAGATCGTCGAGCTTCGCGGCGAGGATCCCGCCGCGCCGGGAAGACGGCCCCTGGCTGAGCTGCGCGCGCGCGGCCCGGAGGTCGGCCGCCCCCACGCCCTGCCAGGCGAGCTCGGCGAGCGTGGCGGAGAGCTTGGCCACGAACCCGGGCCGGTCCGCCACGCGGCCGAAGAGGCGGAGCTCGTCCCTTCGCCGGGCGAGGAGGGCGCGGAGCGCCATGCGACGTCCGATCTCGCCGAGCGGCGGGACGGCCTCCCCGCCGAGCTTCGTCGCGACAAGCCACGCGAGGCGCTGGAAGCTCACGACCCGCGCGCGCGCGTAGCCCCTCCGACCGAGCCGGCGGGCGACCTCCAGAAGGAGCGCCCGCTCTGTCAGGTAGGTGGCCTGTTCCGGCACGAGGAGGACGACGAGCCCGCCGTCCCGTCCGGGCTCCTCGGCTTCCGGATGGCGCGCGAGCTCCTCCACGGCTTCGGCCAGGACCTGCGCCGTCTTGCCCGATCCGGCGCGACCGAGGATGAAGGCGAGGCCCATCGGCGCCCCCCTAGCGAGGGACGATTCGCGCCCCGGGGGCCGAGGCCCCTCCGCCCCGAGGCCCAGCCCCGGGCCCGGTCGGCCGGCGGTCGGGGCGCGGGCCGCCGACGGCCGTCACCCGCCGTGCCGGTGGCGTCGCTCGACCGTCTCGAAGCCGCAGCGCTCGCAGCGGAGAAGGTGGTCGTGGGGCACGGGGCCGCCCGCCGCCGGCCTCCGGACGAGCTCGACCCGGTCGGCCACCCACGGCCGCAGCGGCCCGCCGCAGCGCGGGCAGGCGTGCGCCTGCGGCCCGCGCCTCTCCTCCGCCACCGGCGACCCCCCTACCGGCCCCATGATAGCGGGCTCCGTTTCATTCCGGTTTCAGGCCCGTTACGGCTCGGCGTCGGCCGGAGGAAGGTGCGTCGGCCGGCGTCTAAAGGCTTGGCAAGCGATGAGGAGGTTGGACGGCGTGATCCAGCGCGGGCGGCCCCACCCAGTCGGCCTCGGGGGGTGCGGGAGGCGGAGGAGTCGCCCCGGCGCGCGGCCCGGCGCACGGCGGCGCGCCCTTGCGCGCGGCCTGGCCTTGCTTTTGGCGGCCTCGGCCCTCTCCTCGCTCGGCCCCGGGCCCCTCCCGGCGGCACAGGCGGCGCCGGCCACCGGCTACGTCGACGTCGACCCGGTCCGGTACGGCTTCGCGCTCGACGCCATCCGCGACCTGCGCGCGCGCGGCATCATGGTCGGCGTCGACGCCCAGCACTTCGCGCCCGGGCGCACCTTGACGCGCGCCGAGATGGCGACCCTCTTCGTCCGCCTGAAGGGGCTGGCGCTCGAGGGGATCGGGCCGTCCTACGCCGACCTCGCCCCCTCCGACTGGTTCTACCCGTACGTGAAGGCGGCCGCAGCGAACGGCCTCCTCCTCGGCGTGGGCGCCGCCACGTTCGCGCCCGGGGCGCCGGTGACGCGCGCCATGACGAGCGTCGTCGCCGTGCGGGCGCTCGGGCTCGACCGGGTGGCGCAGGACCTCGCCAAGGCGCCGCTTCCCTTCCGGGACGGCTCGGCCGTCCCGGCCTGGGCGCGGGGGGCCGTATCGATCGCGGCCGAGCTCGGCGTCATGATCGGCGACGCCGAAGGCTTCCGGCCCCAGGACGCCGTGACCCGCGCCGAGGCGGCCGTGATCGTCGAGCGGCTCCTCTCCGTCTCGCCCGAGGCCGTCGCTCGGCAGGGGAACCGCGCGGTCGCCTACCTCGAGGTCGCGGCCGGGGCCTCGGAGCTGAACGTCGGCGAGACGACGACGGTGAAGGCCTGGGGCCACGACGCCGCCACCTACCTCATCCCGGCGGCCGTCCGCTTCTCGGCCGAGGGAGGCGTCGTCTCGCCGGACGGCCGCTTCACGGCCAAGGCGCCCGGCGTCGCCACGGTCACCGCCGCCATCCCGGGGACCTCGATCCGAAAGAGCGTCCGCATCGCCGTGCATGCCCCCACGGGCCTCGTCTTCGGCGACGGCGCCCCGCCGGCGGCCCTCGTGGGCGTATCCTTCCCCGTCGCCGTCGCCGTCGTCGACGGCTCGGGCCGCGCCGACCCGGTCGACTCCGGCCGCCCCGTGACCCTCGCCATCCGGGCGCCCGACGGCACGACGACCTCGCTTGCGGCGAAGGACGCCGGCGGCTGGGCCGAGTTCGCCGTCTCGCTCCCCGCGCCCGGCACCTACCGGCTCACCGCCACCTCGGCCGGCTTCGCCCCGGTGACGCGAGAGATCGAAGCCGTGAGCGCGCCTATCGGGAGCCTCGCGCTCACGGTGGCGGGGCAGGCGGGGGACCTCGGGCCGATCGGCCTCGACGCCGCCTCCCTCGCCGCCGTCTCCGTCCGGCTCGTGGGGCCGGACGGCCAGCCTCTCGCGACGCGTTTCCCCGTCCGGGTCGAGGCCACGGCCGGCCGGGACCTCGTGCGCCTCTCGGCGCAAAGCGCCCTCGTCTCCGGCGCGGGCCCCCTCGGGAACGTGACCGCCCTCGCCCCGGGCTCCGCCACGCTCACGGCCACCGTGCCGGGCGGCGCCTTGGCGCCGGCGCAGGCGGATCTCGTCATCCGCTCGCGCGGCACGCTCGCCGTCCTCGCCGCCGAGGAGGCGGTGCCGGTCGGCCAGGCGGCCCAGGTGACGGTGCGCCTCGTCGGGCCGGACGGCCAGCCGGCCTCCCTCGACGGGGTGCGGGTGACGCTCACGCCCCTCAACCCGGCCGGCTACCGCATGCCGGATCTCACCGCCACCACCTCGGGCGGGGTCGCGACCTTCACCTACACGCCGACCTTCTCGGGCGCCTGGGGCTTCCGCGCCCAAGCCCCGGGCTACGACGCGGCCGAGGCCCGGGGCGTCTTCCAGGCCCTCGCCGGACCGGCCGTCGCGCTTTCCATCCACCCGGCGCCGACGAGCCTCCTTGCGCCCGGCGCGACGGCGGACGTCGTGGCGGAGCTCGTCGACGCCTACGGGAACCCGGTGCCCGCGCCCTTCTCGCTCGCCGTGAGCGAGGCGGGCGGCGACGATCGGGCCGGCCGGCTCTCGGCCGCGACCGCCTCGCTCCCCGGCCCGGGGACGGCGGCCACCTTCACAGCCGGGAGCGAGGGCGCGCGCACGTACGTCTTCCGGAGCCCGGACCACCCCGCCTTCGCGCCCGTGAGCGTCACCTTCCGCGTGCTCTCGCGGCCGGCGGACGTCGTGGCCGGCAAGGGGCTCTGGCTCCTCTTCGGCGACTGGAAGGCGGCGGGCGAGGACGCGATCGTCCGGAAGGCGGTCGAGGGCGGGTACAGCCACCTCTACCTCGAGGTCGCGACGTCCCGCGACGGCGGCTTCTACGGCGGCCGGGGCCTCGAGGCGCTCATCACCAAGGCGCACGCGGCCGGGATCGCCGTCCTCGCCTGGACCTATCCCGAGCTCCGCGACCCGGCCTTCGATCTCGCCTGGAGCCAAGAAGTGATCGCCTTCGCCACCCCCGAGGGCGAGAAGCCCGACGCCTTCGCCCCCGACATCGAGGAGGTGACGACGCCCTCGGTCGTCGCCGCCTACGCGCAGGCCGTGCGGGCGGCCCTCGGCCCCGAGGGGCGGCTCGTCGCCATCACCTACCCGCCGCAGTCGCGGCCGGACTACCCCTTCCGCGAGCTCGCGCCTTACGTCGACGCCTTCGCGCCGATGAGCTACTGGCACCACTTCGTGCGCGAGTACACGTACGCCGACGCGTACCACTACGTGGCCGACTCCGTCGTGAAGCTCCGCGCGCTCGCAGGGGCCGACGTGCCGGTGAGCGTGATCGGCCAGGCCTACGACATGTTCGCCGCCGGCGCGCAGGGCGTCTACAGCCCCACGCCGCTCGAGATCCAGGCAGCCGCCGACGCCGCCCGCGCGACGGGCGCCGTCGGGCTCTCGTTCTACCGCTTCGGCACGGCGACCGACGAAGAGTGGGAGGCCATGGACCGGCTGCGCTACGAGTGACGGCGCCCGCCGTCCCGCCGTCCTTCGCCGCGCCCCGCGACCGGCCTCCCGGCGGGCCTAGCCGTAATACTCGATCGCGTGGCCGTAGATGAGCTCGGCGGCGCCCATGAGCGTCTCCGAGAGCGTCGGGTGCGGGTGGATGGTGAGCGCCAGATCCTCCGCCACCGCGCCCATCTCGATCGCGTGCGTCGCCTCGCCGATGAGCTCTCCGGCGCCCGGGCCGGCGATGCCGACGCCGAGGATGCGCTTCGTCCCCGGGTCGACGAGGATCTTCGTGAGGCCGTCGTTGCGGCCGAGCGTCGCCGCGCGGCCCGAGGCGGCCCACGGGTAGCGCGCCACCTGGACCTCGACGCCGCGCGCCTTGGCCTCGGTCTCGGTGAGGCCCGTCCACGCGATCTCGGGGTCGGTGAAGACGACGGCCGGGATGGCCTGGGGTTCGAAGGCGACGTTATGGCCCGCGATCGCGTCGGCGGCGACGCGCGCCTCGTGGCCGGCCTTGTGGGCGAGCATCGGCTGGCCGGCGACGTCGCCGATCGCGAAGATCGAAGGCTCGGCCGTGCGGCGGGCGAGGTCGACCTCGACGAAGCCCTTGGCGTCGACCTTCGCGCGCGTCGTCTCGAGCCCTATGTCCTGCGAGTTGGGCGTGCGGCCCACGGCGACGAGCACCGCCTCGAACTCGGCCTCGGGCTCCTTCACGTCCTTGCCCTGAAGCCGCACGCGCACGCCCTTCTTCGTCTCCTTCATCTCGACGACCCGCGTCTCGAAGTGCATCGCTGCAAGGAACCGCGAGAGCCGGGCCGCGAGCGGCCGCACGAGGTCGCGGTCGACGCCTGGCAGGAGCCCTTCGGTGAGCTCGACGAGCGTGACCTGCGAGCCCAGCGCGGCGTAGACGGTCGCGAGCTCCGCCCCGATGTAGCCGCCCCCCACGACGAGGAGCCGCTTCGGCACCTCGCGCAGCTCGAGGGCGGCCGTGGAATCCCACACGCGCGGGCTCTCGAGCTCGAGCCCCGGCACGCGCGCCGGCCGTGAGCCGGTCGCGACGACGCAGTAGTCGAAGGCGAGTCGGAACGGCTCCCCCTCCTTCGGCGTCACCTGGAGCGCGTGCGCGTCGAGGAGGCGGCCGCGGCCCGTCACGACGCGCACCTTGCGCGTGCGCGCGAGCACCGCGAGCCCGCTCGTCATCCGGCCCACGACCTCCTCCTTGAACGCGCGCAGCCGGTCGACGTCGATCTTGGGCTCGCCGAAGCTCACACCGTGCCGGCTCGCCTCCTGCGCCTCGCGGATGAGGGCGGCGACGTGCAGGAGCGCCTTCGACGGGATGCAGCCGCGCTGGAGGCACACCCCGCCGAGCCGCTCGTCCTCGTCGACGATCGTCACCGAAAGGCCGCGGTCGGCCGCCGCGAACGCGGCCGCGTAGCCGCCCGGGCCGCCGCCCAACACCGCCACCTGGGTCCGCTCCTCGTTCGCCAACGTCAGCCCCCCATCGCCAAAAGGAGTGGGTTCTCGAGCGCGTCCGCGATCCAGCGCAGGAACCGGGCCGCCTCCGCGCCGTCGATCAGCCGGTGGTCGTAGGAGAGCGCGAGGGGGAGGACGAGCCTCGGCACGACCCGGTCGCCTTCCCAGCGCGCCTCTTGGCGGACGCGCGAGACGCCGAGGATGGCCGCCTCGGGGAAGTTGACGATCGGCGTGAAGCCGGTGCCGCCGATCCCGCCGAGGTTGGAGATGGTGAAGGAGCCCCCCTGCATCTCCTCGAGCCCGAGCTTCCGTTCGCGCGCCCGCCGGGAGAGCTCGCCGAGCTCCTCGGCGATCGCGACGATGCCCTTCCGGTCGGCGTCGCGCAGGACGGGCACGAGGAGGCCGTGCGGGGTGTCGACGGCGATGCCGATGTGCACGTACTCCCGGTAGACGACCTCGCCGCGGGTGAGGTCGAGCGCGGCGTTGAACTTCGGGAAGGCGCGAAGGGCCGAAGCCGCCACCTTCACGAGCACGGCCGTCACGGTGAGCTTCACGCCGCGAGCCTCAAGGCGCGCCGCCTCCCGCCGGCGGAAGGCTTCGAGGGCCGTCACGTCCGCCTCGTCGTGGTGCGTCACCTGCGGGACGAAGGGCCAGCTGCGGGCGAGGTTCTGGGCCGTCGCCCGGCGCACGCCGCCGATCGGCTCGCGCCGCACCTCGCCCCAGCGCGAGAGGTCGGGCAAGGGCGCCGGTCCCAGCCCCGGCCAGGCCGCGGCCAGGCCGTCGCCGGCCTGGCCGGCCAGCTCGCGGGCCTGCGCCGCGAGGCTCCGTGCGTGGGCCTTCACGTCGTCCTCGGAGATGCGCCCGCCGGGCCCGCTGCCGCGCACCTCGGCGAGGTCGAGGCCGAGCTCGCGCGCGAGGCGCCGGACGGAGGGCGCGGCCGGCAGGAGCGGGCCGGCCTCGCCGGCGGGCGGCCTGGCCGGGGACGCCGCCTCCACGCGGGGCGCAGCAGGGGAGGGCGCGGGCGCCCCCCTGGCCGTCTCCCCGGCCGGCTGCGCCTCGGGCGGCCTCCCTCTGGGCGCCGCGGCCGCGGCCGACTCCTCCCCGGCCGGCGGTCGGCTGGTCGTCTCGGGCGAGGGCGCCGCCCGAGCCTCGTCGCGGGCGGCGGCCGCCGCCCGGCCGTCCTCGGGCGCCTCCTCGAGCGTGAGGAGGAGCGCGCCGTCCCGCACAGGGTCGCCTTCCTTGACGTGGACCGACGCGACGCGGCCGCCGGCCTCGCTCGGCACCTCGACCACGGCCTTCTCCGTCTCGACCTCGACGACGGCCTGATCCGCCTCGATCGTGTCGCCCGGCGAGACCAGGACCCGGACCACGGTGCCGGTCGCATCGCCCTCGGCGAGCTTCGGCAGCCTCACTTCCCTCGCCATCGGACTTCCCTTCCCCCGGCCGGCGCGCGGGGCCGCCCGGCCGTCACACGTTCACCGCGAGGGGCTTCGCGCGCACGCCGAGCTTCGCCCGCGCGCCCTCGAGCTTCTCCGCGGGAAGCCGCCCCTCCTCGGCGAGCGCGACGAGCGCCGTCCAGGCGATGTGCTTCGCGTCGACCTCGAAGAAGTCGCGCAGCATCTCGCGCGACTCGCTGCGGCCGAACCCGTCGGTCCCGAGCGAGTGGAGGCGCCCGGGGAGCCAGCGCGCGATCGAGTCGGGAAGCGCCCGCACGTAATCGCTCGCCGCCACGACCGGGGCCGGGTCGTCGCCCAGCACCTCCCGGAGGTAGGGCCGGCGCGGCGCCTCGCCGGGGTGGTGGCGGTTCCAGTGCTCGACCTCCATCGCGTCGCGGTGGAGGAGCTTGTAGCTCGTGACGCTGAAGACGTCGGCCGCCACGCCGAACGACTCGGCGAGGAGTTCCTGCGCCCGCACGACCTCGTTCAGGATCGCCCCGCTGCCGAAGAGCCGCACGCGCGGCCGGCGGCGCCCCTCGCCGGGCCGGAAGAGGTAGAGGCCGCGCACGATGCCTTCCTCGACGCCCTTCGGCATGGGGGGCTGGGGGTAGGTCTCGTTGCCGACCGTGAGGTAGTAGAAGACCGGCTCGCCCTCGACGAACATGCGCCGCAGCCCGTCTCGGACGATGACGGCGATCTCGTAGGCGTAGGCCGGGTCGTAGGCGAGGAGGTTCGGGATCGGGAGCGCCAGGAGGTGGCTGTGCCCGTCCTGGTGCTGCAGCCCCTCGCCCGCGAGCTGGGTGCGCCCCGAGAGCCCGCCGATGAGGAAACCCTTCGCGCGCATCTCGGCCGCCGCCCAGGCCAGGTCGCCGACGCGCTGGAGCCCGAACATCGAGTAGAACCAGAAGAACGGGACCATCGTGACGCCGTGCGTGTACCCCGAGGTGCCGGCCGCGATGAAGGATGCGAGCGAGCCGGCCTCGTTGATGCCCTCTTCGAGGATCTGGCCGTCCTTCGCCTCGCGATAGGGGAGGAGCGTGCGCGCGTCGACCGGCTCGTAGAGCTGCCCGACCGGCGAGTAGATGCCGACGAGCCGGAAGAGGCTCTCCATCCCGAACGTGCGCGCCTCGTCGGGGATGATCGGCACGATCCGCGGCCCGATCTCCTTGTCGCGCAGAAGGTTCGTGAGGAGCCGGACGAGCGCCATCGTGGTGCTCACCGGCCGCTCGCTCCCGGCCGCGAACTCGCGGAAGGGCGCGTCGTCCGGCATCGCGAGCCTCGGCGCCTCGGGGCGCCGCTCGGGCAGGTGGCCGCCCAGGGCGGCCCGCCGCTCGCGCAGGTAGGCCATCTCGGGAGACCCATCGGGAAGGCGCACGAACCGGGCCTCGCGCGCCTCGGCCTCGCCGATCGGCACGCCGAAGCGGGCGCGGAACTCGAGGAGCTCCTCGTCGGTCATCGTCTTGAGCTCGTGGGCGATGTTGCGGGCCGCCCCGCCGGGGAGCCCGTAGCCCTTCACCGTCTGGGCGAGGACGACCGTCGGCCGGCCCTTCGTCTCCACGGCCGCCCGGTAGGCGGCGTAGACCTTGTCCGGGTCGACGCCGCCCGGCCGAAGCCGCGCGAGCTCCTCGTCGGACAGGTTCTCGACAAGGCGCGCGAGCTCGGGGCTGTCGAAGAGGTGCTCCCGCATGTAAGCGCCGCCCTCGGCCGCGCACTTCTGGAGCTCCCCGTCGACGGCGCGGCCGAGCCTCTCGACGAGGGCGCCCGTCTCGTCGCGCGCGAAGATCGGGTCCCAGTCGGACGACCACAGGACCTTGACGACGTTCCACCCCGCGCCCCGG
Source organism: Clostridia bacterium (assembly GCA_019689585.1). GTDB lineage: Bacteria > Bacillota > Sulfobacillia > RBS10-35 > JADGHG01 > JADGHG01. The sequence goes on along the minus strand of JADGHG010000030.1, from coordinate 5,121 downwards.
AAGAACGCCTCGAGCTCCTGGACGATCTTGCCGTTGCCCCGGACAGGGCCGTCGAGGCGCTGGAGGTTGCAGTTGACGACGAACGTCAGGTTGTCGAGGCCCTCGCGCGCCGCGAGCCGGATCGCGGCCAGCGCCTCCGGCTCGTCCACCTCGCCGTCGCCCAGGAAGGCCCAGACGCGGACGCCCTTCGTGTCGGCGAGGCCGCGGTGCTCGAGGTAGCGGTTGAAGCGGGCCTGGTGGATCGCCATGAGCGGCCCGAGGCCCATCGACACGGTCGGGAACTGCCAGAAGCGCGGCATGAGCCACGGGTGCGGGTAGGACGAGAGCCCGCCGCCTTCGGCCAGCTCGCGCCGGAAGTTCTCGAGCTGCGCCTCCTCGAGCCGCCCTTCGACGAACGCGCGCGCGTACATCCCGGGCGCGGCGTGCCCCTGGAAGAAGACCTGGTCGCCCGGGAAGCCGTCCTTCGGGCCGCGGAAGAAGTGGTGGAAGCCGACCTCGTAGAGCACGGCCGCCGACTGGTAGGTGGCGAGGTGGCCGCCGATACCCTCCGAGCGCCGGTTGGCCCGCACGACCATCGCCGCCGCGTTCCAACGCACGACGGCCTCGATGCGCCGCTCGAGCTCCTTGTCGCCCGGGTACGGCGGCTCGGCCTCGGCCGGGATCGTGTTGACGTACGGCGTGACGAAGGGCGCGACCTCGACGACGCCCGCCTGCGCGGCGCGCGCGCGCAGGCGCGAGAGGATGGCCTCTACGCGCTCCGGCCCGCCCCGCCGGATGACGTATTCGAGCGAGTCGAGCCACTCGCGGAGCTCGACGTCCGCCTCCTCGGGCGCCGCCCGCTGAAGCGGGGCCTCCGCCCCGGCCCGATCCGGTTCCGCCGGCCTCTCGACCACCCGGGCCATGCCTCGCCGCCCTCTCACGCCCACGCGGGCGGGGCCGCGCGTGGTACCACCAAGGTTCGCCACGCCCTACCATACCGCAGACGCCCAAGCCTCGCACGGCGCGGGTCAGAGGGCCTGCGCGAGGAACTCGAGCGTCCGGCGCCAGGCGTCGAGGGCGGCGCCCGGGTCGTAGTTCGGGCCGGTGTCGTTGAAGAAGGCGTGCTTGGCGCCCGGGTAGACGGTGTAGTCGAACGGTTTGCCGGCCTTGCGCATCGCCTCGGCGAAGGCCGGCACCTCGTCGGTGATGCCGCGGTCGAGGCCGCCGTAGATGCCGTAGAGCCGCGCTTCAATCCTCGGCACGTCGGAGAGGGGCGGGTTGTGGCCGTAGAAGATGACGCCGGCGCGAAGGCCGGGGTCGAGCGTGGCGAGCCGGGCGACGAGCCCGCCCCCCATGCAGAAGCCGACGGCCCCCACCCGTGCGCCCCGGCCGTCCTGGGCCACCGCGGGGCGGCCGGCGAGCCAGAGGCGCACATCGACCAGCTCGCGCGCGAAGGCGTCCCGCTGTGCCGACGACATCACGCGGCCGAGCGCCTCGATGAGCGGCCTCTCCTCCGCAGGCCGGCCGGCCGCCCACTCGCGCATGCGCTCGGGGTCGCGCCGGAGGTCGGCCGGCGCCTCGGAAAGCGCGGCCATGGCGCGTCGAATGCCTTCGGGCGTGAGCACCTCGCGGACGGGGCCGGTGTAGAGGTCGGGCGCCAAGGCCACGTACCCCTCGTGCGCGAAGCGGCGCGCCACGTCGCGGATATGGTCGACGAGGCCCCAGATCTCGTGGATGACGATGACAGCCGGTAAGGCGCGCCCCGTCCCGGCTTCGGGAGGCTCGGCGAGGTACGCCTCGATCAGCCGTCCGCCCGCCGCGAGGGACAGCTCTTCGGTGCGCAGTTCGGGGTCCATGCGGGATGCCTCCGCCCGGTACCATTCGCCGCCCGAGCCCGGTTTCCCCTCGGGAACCTGCGCCGAGCCGGCCGCCCGGCCGCCTCCGCGGAAGGAACCTCGGGCGCGCGGTCGAATCGAGAGGTACATGTCCGCGCGACGCGCCTACCTCACCGTCGTACCCATCGCGGCCGTCGTGAACATCGTCCTCGGCATCCTCGACCAGGCGCTCCACCTTCCCATCTTCCTCGATGCCGTCGGCACGGCCGTCGCCGCCCTCGCGCTCGGGCCGTGGGGCGGGATGCTCGCCGGGATCATCGGGCAGCTCGTCACGGCCTTCGCCTTCCACCCGGTCGCCCTCTTCTTCACGCCGGTCAACCTCGCGACCGCGGTCGTGTGGGGCGTGGGCGGCCGGCTCGGCCTCGCGCGCACGTGGCCGAAGGCCTTCCTGCTCGGCGTGGCCGTCGCGCTCGCCGCCTCGATCGTCACGGCGCCGACCGTCGTCGCCGTCTTCGGCGGCGCGGCACCCGGCCTCTCCGGCTTCTTCACGTTCGTCCTCACGGCGTCCGGGATGGGCGTCCTCGCGGCGGCCTTCCTCTCGAACCTCGGCTGGTCGCTCCTCGACAAGGTGCTCTCGACGTTCCTCGCGCTCGCCATCCTCAGGGCGCTCGCCCAGGCCCGGCTCCTCCCCGAGGCCTCCGGGGCCGCGGGCGGCCGCGCCTAGCTTCGCGTCCCCGGTCGACCCGGATACGAAGAAAGCCCCGCCTCGGCGGGGCTCGACATCCGAACTGGTGGGCCCGCAGGGAATCGAACCCTGAACCTACCGATTAAGAGTCGGTTGCTCTGCCTAGTTGAGCTACAGGCCCAACTACGTATTATGCGGCGCGCGAAGGGCGACGACAACCTCGCGCCGCGCGGCCCGGCTCGCCGAGTACGCGTGCGCCCCGGGCGACCCCGGGGCGCGGCCGGCGCGAGGACGACGCTGCGAACTTGGTAGCGGCGGGTGGATTCGAACCACCGACACTGCGGGTATGAACCGCATGCTCTGACCAACTGAGCTACGCCGCCGCCTGCGCCCCGATGATACACGACGGCCGCCGGGCCGTCACGACGGCGATCGACCGGCGTCGAGCACCGCGAACGACCGTTCGGGCGGGAGCGGCGCCTCGAAGAGGAGGCGCGCGAGGCACGCCCGCGGGAAGCGTCCGAATAGAGCGTATGCGTTCACGACCCGGTCCTGCGGCCCGCCGCCGGGCGCGAGGACCGAGCCGAGCTCCTCCCATCGCCGCCAGAGCCGTCTGTGGGCGCGCCGCTGGTGCGCGAGCGCCTTGCGCTCGAAGTAGTCGAGCTGCCACTCGACGCGCCGCCGGTTGGCCCGCCCGATCTCGGCAAGGTGCGGGCTCACGCCGGAGAGCCGCCCTTCGAGCTCGGCGTAGACAGCGTCGACCGCTTCGCGCGCCCGATCGAACGCGGCTTCCACGTCCACCCCGTCGAGCTCGGAAAGCCGCGCCTTAAGGCGCTCCCGCCGCAAGGAGCCCGAGGCGAGCTCGGCCAGGGCGAGGCCCTCTTCGTCGGCCGCCCGCGCCCATTCCGGCCACACGACGGTCGTGGCGAGCCGCGGCGCCCAGAGGGGCGGCTCGAGCCCGATCGCGCCGTACGCCGGGCGTACCTCCGGCAGGTAGGCCGCCTCGCCCGGCCCGACGACCTGCGCGAGCGAGGGGAGGAGCCAGTCCTGGACGAGGGGGCGGAGCGCGGCGCCCGGGCTGAAGCGCTCGGGTTCCGACCGGATGGCGCCGGGAAGGTCGGCGAGGGCGGCCGACCACTCGCCGGCGCGGGTCGTCGCCCGCTCCCCCTCGCGCCGAAGCGCGAGCCGGCGCCCGCCCTCGTACCGGAAGAGGTGGAGGTCGTCGGGGGCCATGCGCATCTGCGGGCGAAGGCCGAGGGCGCGCACGGCCGCCTCGCCGTCGGCGAGCGCGGCCAGGACCCGGTCGAGCTCCTCGGCCGCCCGGGCGAGCGCGGGCGCAGCCAGCCGCCGGATCCCGGGCTCCATGGGATCGAGGACGACGAGCCCCTCCTCGCCGAAGAGCTCGAGCATCTGCCGCGCGAACCACTCGCCCAGGGTCCGCGAGCGGGCGAGGGTCGTCCGCACGGTCGTCGCGGCCCAGCCGTCGGGCGGCGCCTCGGAGAGCGAGAGGAACTCCGCGACCAGCCGCTCGGCGGCCGGGGGGATCGGCAGCGAGCCGACCGAGCGGAGCTTCGGCCCCGGCGGGAGCGCGAAGGGCGTGAGCCTCCGGCCGGACTCGAGGGCCCAGGCGACGCGCGCCTCCTCGTAGTCGTGGTCCTCGCTCGCGATCCAGAAGACGGGGACGACGGGCCGGCCGAGCTCCGCCTCCTTCTGGCGCGCGAGGCGCACGGCCGTGGCAGCCTTGTAGACGGTGTAGGCGGGCCCCGTGAGGAACCCGGCCTGCTGGCCGGTGACGACGACGACGGTCGCCGGGTCCCCGATCCGGCGCGCTTCGGCCAGCGCGCGCTCGGGAGCGCCAAGCCGCGCGAGGTAGCCGGCGAGGGCGCGGGCGAGCTCGCGTCGGTGGAGGCCGGCCGCCTGCGCGCCGCCGTGCGCGCCCACCCAGCCGTCGGCGAGCCAGAGGCTTCGGCGCGCCCAGGCGGACGGGTCACGGGGGTCGCCGGGGAAGAGGTGGGCGACCTTCGGGAAGTCGCGCGAGAGGAGCCCGGCGAGCCCCCCCTCTGGGCGCGGATCGGCGACGAACCGCCAGGTACAGCCGACATCGCTCGCGCGGGTCGCCTCAACCACGGCGGGACGGCACCTCGACCGTGGCGCGGCCGCGCGAGAGCACGCGCGCGCCCCTCTGGGTCACGGCCTCGAAGCGGACGTCGTAGCGCAGCCCTTCGCCCGTCTCCTCCGCCCCCGCCACCCGGCCGCGCAGGACGACCGTGTCGCCGGGGAGGACGGGCTCCGAGAAGCGGGCGGAGATGCCGCGGAGCCGCTCGCCGCCGCCCGCCCAGCTCGCGATCCACTCGCTCGCGAAGGCGAGCGTGAGAAGCCCGTGCGCGATCACCCCCGGGAGGCCGACCTTGCGCGCGAAGGCGTCGTCGAGGTGGATCGGGTTCCGGTCGCCCGAGGCCTCGGCGTAGCGCGCGATCATCTCGCGCGTCACGCGGCGCTCCCCCTCGGGGAGCGCCTCCCCGGGGGCGGCGGCCGGCGCCGCCCCGCCGCCCCGCCCGCGCCTGGGGCCCGTCCGCCCCCGCCCCCCCCCCCGCGCGTCGCCCCCCCCGGCGCCCCCCGGCG
>JADGHG010000029.1 GCA_019689585.1 Clostridia bacterium | reverse complement strand
TATATGAGACTGGGTCGCGGGCCGGGTGCCAGCGCCCCGCGGGGGATCGGCGCGGGCGGTGCCAAGGGCGCTCGGGCGCCGGGACGGGCGGACGGGCCCCAGCCGGCGGCCGCGCAAGCGGGCCCGCCCGCCCGAAAGGAGCCCATCCGCGTGCGGAAGGTCGGGCGCAACGACCCCTGCCCCTGCGGCAGCGGGAAGAAGTACAAGCACTGCTGCGGCCGCTAGGCCGCGGAGGAGGCCGATCGGCGTGTTCGACGAGGAACGGCGCGAGATCGCCGCGCTCTGCCAGAAGATCGACGAGCTCTGGAGGTCTCTTTGACCCCGAACGCGCGTCCGCCGAGTTCGCCGAGGCGGAGAAGCGGATGGCGGAGCCGGGCTTCTGGGACGACCCGGCGACGGCGAGGGAGTTCGCGCGGTCGTTTCGCGCGAAAAAGCGCCTCCTCGAGCGCGCGGAGGCGCTCCGGCGCGAGGCGGCCGACCTCGAGGTCCTCGGCGAGCTCCTCTCGGACGAGCCCGAGGAGGCCGCGCTGGCGGCGGAGCTCTCCGCGCGCCTTCCGGCGCTTTCGCGCGCCGTCGACGACTTCGAGACGGAGCTCCTCCTCACCGGCCCCTACGACGCCCATGACGCCATCGTCTCGATCCACCCGGGCGCGGGCGGGACGGAGTCGCAGGACTGGGCGGAGATGCTCTTCCGCATGTACGCGCGCTGGGCCGAGGCGCGCGGCTTCAAGGTCGAGGTGCTCGACTACCTCGAGGGCGAGGAGGCGGGGATCAAGAGCGTCACGTTCGCCGTGCGCGGCCCAAACGCGTACGGATACCTGCGCGCGGAGCGGGGCGTGCACCGGCTCGTGCGCCACTCGCCCTTCGACGCCTCCGGCCGGCGCCACACCTCGTTCGCCTCGGTCGACGTCCTGCCGGCGCTCGAAGAGGCCGAGGTCGAGATCCGGCCCGAGGACCTGCGGATCGACACGCACCGCGCGAGCGGCCACGGCGGGCAGCACGTCAACAAGACCGACTCGGCCGTCCGCATCACCCACATCCCGACCGGCATCGTCGTCTCGTGCCAGAACGAGAGGAGCCAGTACCAGAACCGCCAGGCGGCGCTCGAGATCCTGCGCGCGCGGCTGGCCGAGCGGATGGTGAGGGAGCGCGAGGCCGAGCTCGCCAAGGAGCGCGGCGAGGTCGGGGAGATCGCCTGGGGGAACCAGATCCGCAGCTACGTGTTCGAGCCGTACACGCTCGTCAAGGACCACCGGACGGACGAGGAGACGGGCGACGTCCAGTCGGTCATGGACGGCGAGATCGACCGCTTCATCTTCGCCTTCCTGCGGGCCCGCGCGGCGGGGAAGGCGCGTCGGTGACGGCCGCCCCGCCGGAGCCGGCGCGCGACCGGCGAGCCCCGCGCGACGTCGTCGAGGTGCTGGGCGTCCCGGTCGATCGGGTCGCCTTCCCGGAGGCGGTCGCGCGCGCGGCGCGCCTTGTGGCTTCGGGCGAGGGCGGGCTCGTCGTCACGGCCAACCCCGAGATGGTGATGGCGGCCCGCCGCGACGGGGAGCTGCGGGAGGCGCTCCTCTCGGCCTCGCTCGTGGTCGCCGACGGCGTCGGCATCGTCTGGGCGGCCGGACGGCTCGGCCGACCTCTGCCCGGGCGCGTCGCGGGCATCGAGCTCCTGTCCGCCCTGCTCGAGCGGGCAGAGGGCGAGGGCTGGCCGGTCTACTTCCTCGGGGCGCGGCCCGGCGTCGTCGAGCGCGCCGTCGAGGCGATCGCCGGGCGCTTCCCCGGTCTCGTCGTCGCCGGCTGGCGCGACGGCTACTTCCCGCTCGAGTCGGCCCGCGAGGTGGCGGAACACGTGCGGGGGAGCGGGGCGCGCCTTCTCGTCCTCGCGATGGGCGTCCCCAGGGAGCAGGCGTTCTGGTGGCGCGCGCGCCGGGAGCTCCGCGGGATCGCGGTCCTCGGCGTCGGCGGAAGCCTGGATGTGTGGGCGGGGGTGCGGCGGCGGGCGCCCGAGTGGATGCGCCGGCGCAACCTCGAGTGGCTCTTCCGGCTCGTCTCGGAACCGCGCCGCATCCGCCGGCAGCTGGCGCTGCCCTCCTTCGCCCTCGCCGTACTCCGGGCGAAGGCCCGGCACGGTGCGGGGGACCGCGCCCGCGGGAGCCCGGGCCGTACCGGGGCGGGCGCGCCGGGCTAGCCGGGGCGAGGCCGCCCCCGGTCGCGCGCGGCCGCCCGGGCGAGCTCCGCGGCGAAGCGGGCGTTCCGCCTCGCCTGGCGGCGAAGCTCGGGGAGCCGGGCGCGCAGGGCGGGCTCCGCAGCGTCCGCCGCCTCGAGGGCGGCGTGAAGCTCCCGGACGAGGAGGGCGGCGGGCGGGAGCCCCGCAGGGCTCCCGAGGACGGGAAGGCCGAGCTCGCGCGCCGCGGCCGACACCTTCGGGTCGTAGGGCAGGGCTACGGCGGGACGGCCTCGGCACGCGGCGAGGAGCACGGCGTGAAGCCGCATGGCCACGAGGAAGCGGGCGCGGCCGAGAAGGCGGAGATGACCCGCGACGTCGGCCGGGTCGAGCGCGAGGGCGCGCGCCGAGCCGCCCGCGAGGGCCGCCAGCCGTTCGGCCAAAGGCCGGTCCTGCCGGGGGTGCATGGCGAGGAAGACGGGCGCGACGCCGCGCTCGTCGGCGAGCTCGCGCGCGGCCTGGGCGAGCTCGGCCAGGCGTCGGGTCAAGGTGGGCCACGGCCGGAAGGCGAAGACGCCGTACGGCTCGCCCGCCGGGTCGGGCGCCGGGGCGAGGTCGGCGAGCCCGAAGACGGGGTCGGCCGTCACGACCGGCCCGGGCTCGGCGAGGGCGGCCAGATCCGCCGGCGTGCCGCGCTGCGCCCGGGGCACGAGTTCCCCGTACAGCTTCAGGGACTCGCGGTCGCGCAAGGTGACGCGGTCGGCTGCGAGCAGGGCGGCGCGCGCGAGGCGCCGGCCGAGCCGCGTGCCGATGGGCCCGAGGCCGTTCGCGTAGAGCATCACGCGGCAGCCGAGCCGCCGCGCGAGAAGCGTCGCGCCCGCGTAGTACGCGAGCGAGCGGAGGCTCGTCGCGTCCTGGAGCAGCGTCCCGCCCCCGAGGACGAAGAGGTGCGCCCGCCGCAGCAACCGGGTCACGGCGAGGGGGTCGAAGCGGGACACGGCGGAGAGGCCGTGCACCCGCTCGGTCCAGCGCGGGTCGGCCGAGAGGACGACGATGCGCGCCTCGGGCAACTCGGCGCGCAGGTCGCGCACGATGGCGGAGAGAAGCGCCTCGTCGCCGACGTTTCCGAACCCGTAGTAGCCGTGGACGGCCACCGTCACCATCGCGCCGCCTCCAGCAGCCGGACGTAGAGGTCGCGGGTGGCCGAGGCCATCCGCTCGGCCGTGAACTCGCGGCGCGCCCGCCGGCGGCCGGCCTCGCCCCAGAGGCGCCGCAGCTCCGGGTCGCGGGCGAGCGCGAGGAGCGCCCGGCTCGCCGCCTCGCGGTCGCCGGGCGGGACGACCCGGCCGGTCGCGCCGTCCTCGACGGCTTCGGGCGTGCCGCCGACCGCGGTCGCGACGACGGGGAGCCCCGCGTGCATGGCCTCGATGGCGGCCGTTGCGAGCCCCTCGCGCCGGGAGAGGAGCATGAAGACGTCGGCGGCCGCGAGCAGGCCGGGGACGTCCTCGACGAAGCCGACGAACGTCTCGTGCGGGAAGCCGAGCTCCCGCGCGAGCCCTACAAGCCTGGCCCGCTCCGGCCCCTCGCCGGCGACGGCGAAGCGGAGCGGCGCCGCCTCTCCGAGGGCCGCGAGCTGCGAGCGGGCGCAAGCCGCGGCCGCCAGCCAGTCGTCCCAACCCTTCTCGCTCACAAGCCGCCCGGTGCCCACGACGAGGACGTCGCCCGGGGCGGCGCCGAGCCGGGCCCGCCACAGGTCGCGGCGGGCCGGGGCCTCGCGGTAGGGGGAGGGGTCGATGCCGGACGGCACGAGGTGGACGCGCTCGCGGGGGGCGCCGTCCGCGACGAGCTCCTCTGCGAGCGCACGGCACACGGCGACGGCGTGGTCGGCGAGCGCCCGCTCGAGGGCCCGGCGCAGAGGGCGGAGCCTTCCGGACCGCCACTGGGCCGACTCGCGCCGGCTCGAGCCGTGCCGCGTATGCAGCACGACCGGCACGCCGGCCGCGCGCGCCGCGAGGCGGGCCGAGAGCGAGGCGTGGGCGTGCACGACCTCGGGCTTGAGGCGGCGGAAGGCCCGGGTCAGGTGGAGGAGGCCGACGAGGTCGAACGAGCGCGGCCGCATGGGCAGGGCAAGGGCGACCCAGCGGCCGGCCGCCGCCTGGCGCAGGCGCTCGGCCAGCTCGCCCGGCGGGGAGAGGACGAAGCACTCGTCCGAGGACCAGACGGGGCTTGCGAGGAGCTCGAGGAGATGGCGGCCGCTCCCCCCGAGCCCGGCGTCACTCGTCACGTGCGCGATGCGCACTTGGGAGACTCCTGTCCCGGCGCGCGGCGAACCCGAGCCCGGCCGCGAGCCAGAGCGCCATCGCCGCGCGCGGGCTGTACCAGACGTTGTCGGTGAGCCCCTCGAGGAGGAGCGCGAGGACGGCGGCGGCCGAGCCGGCCGCGACAAGGCGCAGGTCCTCGCGGGCGCCCCGGGCGAGGGCCCCGCGCAGGAGGCCGAGGACGAGGGCGAGGGCGAAGGCGAGGAAGGCCAGGAAGCCGATGAGCCCGAGCTCGGCGAGGAGCTCGAGGTAGATGTCGTGGGCGTGCGCCGCCTCGGTTCCCGCCAGCATGTAGTGCGGGTACACGGCTCCGAACGCGCCCGGCCCGAGCCCGACGCCTGTCCAGAGGTTGTCGCGGACCATGTGGAGCACGCCGGTCCAGATCGAGATGCGGTACTGGATCGAGGAGTCGCCGCCCCCGGCGAGCGAGAGGAGGCGCGTGCGCAGGAAATCCGGCCCGAGCGCCACGGCGAGCGCGATGAGCCCCACGAGCCCGCCCCCGACGAGCGGGAAGAGGCGGGGCCGCCAGAAGCCGCCCACGAGGGCGAGTCCGACGACGACGGCGATCCAGCCGCCGCGGGAGAACGTGAAGACGTCGGCGACGAGGACGAGCGCGAGGGCGAGGATCCCGAGCGCGCGCAGCCCGCGCGCGTGGCGCTGGAGCGCGAGGGCGGCGGCGAGGGGGGCGGCGCACGTGAAGTAGGCCGCCAGCATGTTCGGATCGTCGAAGACGGAGAAGACGCGCGTGCGGATGTCCGGGTTGGCCTGGGCGTCGATCCAGCTCGCGCGCGTCTCGATGCCGGCGTGCCACTGGGCGATCGCGACGAGGGCGACGAAGGCCGCCCCGAGCGCGAAGCGCGCGGCGAGGCCGGGCGCCTTCCCGGCAGGCGCGGCCTCGGCGGCGAGCCAGAAGAGGAGGAGCCAGGACGCCCAGAGGACGAGCTGCACGAAGCTCGCAAGGGGCGCCACGCTGGCCAGGGCGGCGACCCCCGCGAAGGCGAAGAAGACGAGCATCCACCCGTAGGGGGCGCGGGCTTCCCAGAGGGGACGTCCCGTCGCAAGACGCCGAAGGGCGAAGACGGCCGCGAGGCCCCACACAAGGACGACGTCGACGCTTGTCGGCAGGACCGGGAAGGCGAGGGCGAAGCCGAAGAGCGCCGTCTCGAGGGGCGCCCCCAGGACGACGCGGCTTCCCCCGGCCCAGCGGGCGAGCGTGGAAAGCGGCCGTCCGACGGGGCGGACGAGCGCGACGGCGAGGCTTCCCCGAGCGAGGGCGGCCAAGGCCGGCCGTCGCCCGAGCGCTCGCCCGGGGACGCTCCCGCGCCAGACGGGCCGGAGCCAGCCGAGGGCGGCCGCCGACGCCCGGCGGAGGGCGCTCGTCCGCCAGGCGTCGCCCAGCGCCCATCCGGCGCTACGGGCGATCGACAGGGCGACGCTCCCGGCGACCTTGCCCGTCCGGTCTACGGCGAGGTACCCCCCACCTCGATGCTCCACACCGTGCCCTGGACGCCCCAGATGCGCGTCTCGATCTGGATGGGCGTGCCGATGTGGATCTGGACGCTCCCCACCATCACGGAGGGCGGCGTCGCGCGGCCCGGGCCGCGCACGGTCACATAGAGGTCCTTGTAGACGTTCGAGACGGTCTCGACGCGGCTTCCGTCCTCGCGCTCCTCGATGACGGGCGACGGCTCGCTGCGGACGGCGACGACCTCCCCCATCGGCTGGTTGCTGCGCGTGTCGTAGACGCGGTCGCCGACGTGCACGGCCCGGACCGTCGGGTCGCGCACGGCCTGGACGAGCACCGTGAACGTGATCGGCACCTGGCTCTCGGCCACGGTCGGCTTCTGCACCCAGTACGCGTACGCGAGCCTCAGGACGAAAGCCAGGACGAGGACGAGGATGGCGAGGTCGAGGACGTTGACGCGCCCGAAGAGCCGCCCCTCGCGGTCGATCACGGCCGGCACCCCTCCCGCGCCTCCCGGTAGATGTCCAAGACAGCCTCCACCATCGCGTCCTCCGAGTACCGCGCCTCGACGAGCTCGCGCCCGAAGCAGCCGAGCCTCCGCCTCGCCTCGGCGTCCCGGAGGAGCCGCATGACCTCCTCGGCCAAAGCCTCCGCCTCCTCGTCCGGCCCGGGGCGCCCTTGTCCGTGCGGGCCGGCCCGCGCCGGTCGACCGCGGCCCGAGAAGTTCGAGGCGGCGAGCTCCTCCCACGACTCGGGCGCGACGGTGCCGGCCAGCCCCCCCGCCCCGAAGACGACCACGGGACGGGCGACGGCGAGCGCCTCGAGGGCGGCGCGGCCCGCCGCCACGACGACCGTCGCCTGCTGCAGCCACGGGAGAGGGTCGGAGACAGGTCCTAGGACGGCGACGGCCTCACGGCCGAGGCGGGCGTTGACGGCCGCGGCCGCCTCCCGCACGCGCGCCTCGCCGCGACCGCCGCCCACGATCGCCGCCCGGATCCCGGCCACGCGCGGCGAAAGCCGCTCGACGGCGCCGCAGAGCGCGAGGGCCGGCGCCAGCACCTCGTCGAGCCGTCCGACGTGGACGAGGAGCGGCTCCTCGCCGCCTCGCCCGCCCCGATCGCCCGCGTCGGGCGGGCGGAAGTGGTCGACGTCCACCCCGTTCGGGACGACGACGACGCGCTCGGCCGGGGCGCGAAGCCGGCGGACGAGGTGGTCGCGGACCTCGGGGCTCACGGCGATCGCGCGGTCGCCCCAGCGGCTCATCCGGCGCCAGAACCAGCCGGCGTTGTAGACGCCGTGGTAGGTCGTGACGATGGGCGGTCGGGCGGCGGGGCCGCGGGCCGCGTGGGCGGCCCAGGCCGGGATGCGCGCGTGCGCGTGGACGACGTCCGGCGGCTCCTCGCGCCAGAGGCGGCGCAGAAGCCGGACGGCGCGCAAGAGGGCCACCGGGGAGCGCCGGTCGAGCCGGGCTTCGACGTGCCGGATGCCCTGGCTCCGCAGGCGCTCGACGAGACGGCCTCCCGCCGAGACGACGGTGACGACGAGGCCGCGCCGGGCGAGCCCTCCGGCCAGCCCCACGACGTGCGTCTCCGCTCCGCCCAGCTCGAGCGCCATCGCGAGGAGCATCACCTTCCGGACCACGCTCACCGTCCCCGGCCCCGGCGGCCAGCCGGCCGCCGCCCCATGATGGCGAACGCCGGCCGATCCGACAAGGATCCCGTTCGGTTTACATTTCTCTTACACCGCTTCCCGGCGCGAGGAACGACGCGAACACTGTCGAAGCTGGCACCGGCTGGATCCCGGGACATGCCGTTCCTTTCGGCCATCCCGAGCCCGAGCGCGGGCCGAGCGGGGGGACCTTCGACGATCACGCTCATCGGGGTGTCGAAGACGTACCCGCCGAAGCGACAGGCGCTCGTCGACATCAACGCGCACATCGACAAAGGCGAGTTCGTCTTCCTCACCGGCCCCTCGGGCGCCGGGAAGAGCACCTTCCTCCGGCTCGTCTATCGGGAGGAGCTGCCGACCCGCGGCCAGCTGATCGTGGCCGGCCGCGACCTCACCAGGCTTCGACCCCGTCACGTCCCCTACCTGCGGCGCCAGATCGGCGTCGTGTTCCAGGACTTCCGGCTGCTCCCCGACCGGACGGTCTGGGAGAACGTCGCCTTCCCGCTCGTCGTCACCGAGGCCTCGGGGCGCGAGATCCAGCGGCGCGTGCCGCTCCTCCTCGAGCTCGTCGGCCTGCGCGAACACGCCCGCGCCCGGCCGCACGAGCTCTCGGGCGGTGAGCAACAGCGGTGCGCGCTCGCCCGGGCGATGGCGCTCAACCCGCCGATCCTGCTCGCCGACGAGCCGACGGGCAACCTCGACCCGGAGCTCGCCCGCGGGATCACCGACCTCCTCGAGGAGATCAACCGCATGGGCACGACGGTCGTCATGGCGACGCACGCCGAGGCGATCGTCAACCGCATGCGCCGCCGCGTCATGCACCTCCATGCCGGACGGCTCGTCAGCGACGAAGACCCCGGGAGGTACCGCCATGAAGCTTAGGACCTGGGGCTTCTACTTCGCCGAGGCCTGGCGCGGCGTCGTCGGAAACGGGCTCATGAGCTTCGCCTCGGCCTCGACCGTCGCCCTCTCCCTCGTGGCCCTCGCCGCGATCGTGATCCTGGGGGCGAACCTCGAGCACATGACGCGCATGCTCGAAGCCCAGGTGCAGGTCGTCGGCTACCTGAAGCCGGACTTCGACCGGCGCTGGTCGGACCTCCTCGTCCAGAAGGTGCGCGCCATCCCTCACGTCACGGACGTCCGCTTCGTCACGAAGGAGGAGGCCCTCGACAGGCTCCGCTCCGAGCTCGGCCCCGACTCGGTCTTGCTGCAGGCGGCCGAGGACACCTCGAACCCGTTGCCCGACACGATCGAGGTCTGGGTGGACAAGCCCTCCCAGATCCCCGGCGTCGTCCGGGCCATGCGCGAGAGCGTCACGAGCCTCGACAGCGTCGACTACCAGCAGGAGGTCGTGAGCCGCCTGGCCGCGCTGACGCGCGCCGTGCGGCTTGCCGGCGCCGGCTTCATCGCGCTCCTCCTCCTGGCGGCGCTCTTCATCATCGCGAACACGATCCGGCTCACCGTCTTCGCGCGCCGGCGCGAGATCGGCATCATGAAGCTCGTCGGCGCGACGAACGGCTTCATCCGCTGGCCGTTCCTCCTCGAGGGGATGCTGCTCGGGTTCGTCGGCTCCGCGCTCGCGGCGGCCGCCGCGTGGGCGGGGTACCGCTGGCTCGCCGCGCAGGTCGCGCTGGGCCTTCCCTTCATGCCGATCCTGCGCCCGGACCGCGTCCTTCTGCCCTTGAGCGAGGCGCTCGTCGCCTTCGGCGTGGCGCTGGGCGGCGCGGGGAGCCTCCTCTCGCTGCGGAGGTTCCTCCGTGTCTAGGCGGATCGCCGCGCTCGGCATGGCTGTGGCGCTCGTGTTCGCGCTCGTCCCGCCGGCCGCGCCCGTCGCGGCCAGCTCCCTCCTCGACCAGATCAAGGAGGTGCAGCGGCAGCTCGACGAGCTGAAGCAGAACATCGAGAAGACGAGGGCCCGCTACAACGAGACGAAGCAGAAGGAGCAGTCGGTCCAGAAGCGCCTCGACGAGCTCGACCAGGAGATCACCGCGACCGAGGCCAAGCTCGCCCAGATCGAGGGCCAGATCGACCAGACGAACGCGCTCCTCGCGAAGACGACGGCCGAGCTCGAGGCGGCCGAGGACGAGCTCGCCTGGCGCGAGGGGCTCGTGGCCGACCGGCTCGTGGTGCTGTACAAGGCCGGCCACCTGAGCTACCTCGAGGTGCTGCTCTCGGCGAAGTCGTTCAGCGACTTCGTCGAGCGCTTCCAGCTCCTCCGGCTCATCGCCCAGAACGACGCCCAGCTCATGTACGAGACGCAGGCGGCCCGCGACCGCGTGGCGGCGAAGAAGGCCGAGGTGACGGCCCAGAAGGAGCGCCTCGAGGCGCTCCAGAGCCAGTACCGCGGCACGAAGTCCGACCTCGACGCCAAGTACGCGACGGCCGAGCAGCTGAAGCAGAAGCTCGAGCAGGACAAGGAGGCGCTCGCCGCCGCGCTCGACGAGATGGAGGCGAGCTCGCGCCGCGTCGAGCAGATCCTGAACAACCTCAAGGTCGAGTACGCCCGTCAGAGCGGCCAGTTCGCGCTCGTCTACCCGCTGGGCGGCGGGCGGCGCTACCGCATCAGCGACACCTTCGGCATGCGCTTCCACCCCATCCTCCGCGCGTACCGCATGCACACGGGCGTCGACCTGGCGGCGCCCCAGGGGACGCCGGTCCTCGCGGCCTCGGACGGCGTCGTCGTCTACGCCGGGTGGATGAGCGGGTACGGCAACACGACCGTGATCGACCACGGCGTCGTGAACGGCCACCGCATGGCGACCCTGTACGGCCACCAGAGCCGCATCTCGGTCGAGGTGGGGCAGGTGGTCCAGGCCGGCCAGACGATCGGCGCCGTCGGCAGCACCGGCCTCGCGACGGGGCCGCACCTGCACTTCGAGGTGCGCGTCGACGGCAAGCCGGTCGACCCCCAGAAATACATCGATCTCCGCTGAGTCCGGGCCGGTCGCCCGCCGTCGTATAATGTCGTCGGTTCCGCAGTCGACGCGCCCCCGGCTCCCGGGGGCGATTTCCATTCCCGGGGCGAGGAGGGGAACGCGATGACGGACGACCGCTCCGGCGCGAAGGGCGGCCGCTGGCGGCGCGCGCTGCGCCCCCTCGCGCTCGTCCTCGCGACCGCGATCGTCACAGTCGCCGCGACCGAGTACGCCGACCAGTACATCTACGCGCAGCGGATGGCGCGTCTTCACGTGGCCGAGGAGATCCGCGACGCGCCGAACTTCGCGAAGCTCCTCGACGTGCTCGACCTGATCGAGAAGAACTACTACCAGAATCCGAAGGAACCGGGAGCGAACGGGCGCACGACGGCGCCGCCGGTCGACAAGCTCCTCGAGGGCGCGGTGGCCGGGGCCGTGGCGGCGCTCGACGACCCCTATTCCATGTACTTCGACGCCTCGGCCCTCAAGCAGTTCCAGACGGACACGAGCGGCGAGTACTCCGGGATCGGCGTGCAGGTGCAGCAGAAGGACGGCTACGTGATCGTGCTGCGCGCCTTCCCCGGCACGCCGGCGGCGACGACGCCGTACGTGGGCGCGCCGGCCGACGCGCCCAAGGGCCTCCTGCCCAACGACCGCATCGTCGCCGTCGACGGCAAGGACGTCGTCAACCAGGACATCGACCAGGTGGCGAACATCATCAAAGGCCCCGAGGGCACCCACGTGAAGCTCACCGTCCTCCGGCCGGGCGAGGGCGACGCCCCCGACCAGACGCTCGTCTTCGACCTCGTGCGGGCCCGCATCCAGGTGCCGCTCGTCGACGCGCACATGATCGACGGCACCGACGTCGGCTACATCTCGCTGGTCGAGTTCGACGGCGTCGCCGGCGAGGAGTTCGGCCGCGGCCTCGACGAGCTCAGGGCGGAGGGGGCGCGCGCGATCGTCCTCGACCTGCGCGGCAACCCCGGGGGGCTCCTCGACGCCGCGAGCGATGTGGCGAGCTACCTCCTGCCGCCGGGCGTCCTCGCCTACGTGGTGCACCGGGGCGGCAAGACCGAGACCTGGTCGACGCACGGCCACGGCCAGGGCCTGGGCATGCCGCTCGTCGTCCTCGTCAACCCCTACACGGCGAGCGCGGCCGAGATCCTGGCCGGCGCGATCCAGGACTACGGCGCCGGCGTCGTGGTGGGCGAGAACACGTTCGGCAAGGCGGTCGTGCAGCAGACGTACACGTACGACGACGACACGGGCGTGAAGCTGACGGTCGCCCAGTGGCTCACGCCCAAGAAGCGGACGATCAACAAGGTCGGCCTCACCCCCGACGTCGTCGTCAAGGAGCCGGCCGACGCGGAGCCGGGCCAGCTTGCGAAGGACCCGCAGTTGCAGCGGGCCCTCCAGATCGCGCAGGAGAAGCTCGGCGAGACGCCGACGAGCTTCGCCCCCTGGCCGTCCCAGGCGCCGCCCGGCGGAGGCGGCTCGCGGTGACGGAGGAAGGCCCGTCCCGACTCGCCAGGGCGGCGGGGCGGATCGCGGCCTTGGCGCGCGAGGCGGGCGGCCGCTGGGGCATCGTCGTCGAGGAGCTGCCGAGGCCGGACGGGGACGCGGCCGGCTTAGGCGCCCCCTTCCGGTGGGCCCTCGGCGAGGACGAGCCGTTCGTCGCGGCGAGCGTCATCAAGCTGCCGATCATGGTGGCCGTCTACCGCGAGGCGGCGCGGGGGCGCTTCCGGCTCTCCGACAAGGTCCGCCTCCGGCCTGACGACCAGGTCGGCGGGAGCGGCGTGCTCGCCGCCCTCGCGCCCGGGCTGCGCCTCACCGTCGAGGACCTCGTCGCGCTCATGATCGTCGTGAGCGACAACACGGCGACGAACATGCTCGTCGACC
Organism: Clostridia bacterium; assembly: GCA_019689585.1. Taxonomy (GTDB): domain Bacteria; phylum Bacillota; class Sulfobacillia; order RBS10-35; family JADGHG01; genus JADGHG01. The sequence continues at coordinate 4,509 of JADGHG010000029.1, read as the reverse complement.
TGGTCGGCCGCGAGGCCGTGCGCGAGGCGATGGAGCGGTACGGCATGCGCCGCTCGAGCTTCTTCAACAAGCTCCAGGTCGTGCCGGAGGAGCTCCCCGGCCGCAACACCGTGACGGCGGGCGACGTCGCCCGGCTTCTCTACGCGATCGCCCTCGGGCGCGCCGTCTCGCTCGCCGCCTGCGAGCGGATGGTGGCCATCCTGAAGCGGCAGCAGTTCACCGACGGGATCGCGGGGCTCCTGCCGCGGCCGGAGGCGCCTCTCGGAGAGCCGCCTCCGTGCGAGTGGGCCACGAAGAGCGGCTGGGTGCGGGGCGTCGTCCACGACGCCGGCCTCCTCTACCTCCCCGGCCGCACGTTCGCCCTCGTGTTCCTCTCGGAGGGCGTGTCGGACCCGGTCGAGCCCGGGGCGCCGGGGCGGGCGCGGCGCGCGATCGCCGAGATGGCGCGGAGCGTGTACGACGCCGCCCGGCCCTAGACGCCGAGCATGAGGCGCGCGAGGCTGAAGTAGATGAAGAGGCCCGTGCCGTCGACGAGCGTCGTGATGAGCGGCCCCGACACGACGGCCGGGTCGACGCGCAGGCGGTGGAGGGCGATCGGCAGCACGGCGGCGACGATCGAGGCCCAGAGGCCGATGAAGAGCGCCCCCGTGGCGACGACGGAGCCGACCGGGAAGCCGACGCCCATCATCGCCGCGCGCACGTAGGCCGCGACGGCCATCGCCGCCCCGAGGAGCACGCCGGTGAGCGCCTCCTTCGCCGCCACGCGCAGGATGTCGCGGAAGCCGACCTCGCCGACGGCGAGCGAGCGCACGAGCGTCGCGACCGTCTGAGAGCCGATGTTGCCCCCCGTGCCGGTGAGGAGCGGGATGAAGAAGCTGAGCGCGACGACCTGCGCGAGCGTCGTCTGGAAGTGGGCGAGCACGGCCGAGGTGTAGGACTCGGCCACGAAGAGGACGAGGAGCCAGCCGACGCGCCGCCGGAAGAGGCCGAGGACCGGCGTGCGGAAGTACGACTCGCGCAGCGGCAGGCTTCCGCCGAGCCTCTGGATGTCCTCCATCGCCTCCTCGTGGATGACGTCGACGAGGTCGTCGACGGTGACGATGCCGACCATGCGGCCGTCGTCGCCGACGACCGGAAGCGCCACGAAGTCGTAGCGGGCCAGGATGCGCGCCGCCTCCTCCTGATCCGTCGTCGCCCGCACGGAGATCACGTCCCGCCGCGCGATGGCGCCGAGCCGGTCCCCGCCGGACGCGAGGAGGAGCTCCCGCAAGCTCACGACGCCGACGAGCCGGCCGCGCGCGTCGAGGACGTAGACGTAGTTGAGCGTCTCCGCCTCGCGCGCCACCTTGCGCACGTGCGCGAGCGCCTCGTCGACCGTCCAGTGCTCGCGCGCGGCCACGTAGTCGACGGAGGCCAGGCTCCCGGCCGTGTGCTCGGGGAAGGTCATGAGGCGCTCGAGCTCCTCGCGGTACCCCAAGGGGAGCGCCTCGCGCAGCCGGGCCGCCTGGTTGGGGTGGAGCGAGAGGAGGAGGTCGGCGACGGCGTCGCTCGACATATGGAGAAGGAGCGTGAGCGAGCCGTCCGGCCCCAGGCGGTCGAGGATGCGGTACTGGACTTCGGGCGTCAGGTGCTCGAGGGACTCGGCCGCCACGTCCGGCGGCAGGGCGGCGAGCACGGCCAGCCGGCCGTCCTCCGGCAGGCGGCTGAGGAGTTCGGCCACGTCGAACGGCTGAAGCGCGCGCAGGCGCCCCGCCCAGGCCTCGGGCGCCTCCCCGGCCCGGACGCTCGCCTCCACGGCCGCGAGGACCTCCTCGCGCTCGGGCGTCTCCACGGGGCTTCACCGCCCGCCATGCCGATCACCCATGCCATCTTCCCCGCCGGGCCCGCGCGGCACAAGCACCTACCTCCCCTTGCGCCCGGCCAGGATCTCCCCGCCGCCCGTCGAAGGTCGGGGAAGGGGGTGCCCCGATGGCGATCCAGGCGGGCGAGCGGGTGCGGGACCCGCGCGTGGCCGAAGGCGCAAAGCCGCGCGAGGGGCTCGTCCTCACCGTCGAGCGGAACCCGGCCTGCCTCCTGCGCACGGTCGTCGTGCGCTGGGACGACGGGGAGGTCGAGGAGCTCGCGGAGACGGAGTTCGGCCCGCTGGGGGACGGGTGAGCCGCGCGCCCCGGCGGCCGGACCTTTTGTGATTGTGATCCGCTTCGCATGCGGGCGCGAGCCGCCGGCTGGCGGCGGAAACCGCCGGACGGTCGCCCGAGGGTTCGGGTGTGGGCGCGGATCCGTCCGAGGCGGGCGCGAAGGGCGGCGACCCATCTTTGCCCAGCCGCGGCGGCTGGCGCACGGTGATGGAAAAGGGATACGGGGGGAAGACGATGGCCGACGCAGCGGAGAGAGTGACGCTTACGGAAGCCGAGATCGCCGTCCACTGGCGCGAGGAGGAATACTACCACCCGTCGCCCGAGTTCATCGGCCAAGCGTATCTGACCGACCGCTCGCGATACGAGCGCTTCAGCCTCGACCACTTCCCGGACTGCTTCAAGGAGTATGCCGACCTCCTCGACTGGTACAAGTACTGGGACGTGACCCTCGACACGTCGAACCCGCCGTTCTGGCGCTGGTTCGTGGGCGGACGCCTCAACGCCGCCCACAACTGCGTCGACCGGCACCTCGCGCGCCACCGCAACAAGACGGCCTTCCACTTCGTGCCCGAGCCCGAGAACGAGCCGATCCAGCACGTGACCTACCAGGAGCTCTACAACCGCGTGAACGAGTTCGCCGCGCTCCTGCGCGACTTCGCCGGGGTGCGGCGCGGCGACCGGGTGACGATCCACATGCCGATGGTCGTCGAGCTGCCGATCGCGATGCTGGCCTGCGCGCGGCTCGGGGCCATGCACTCGGTCGTCTTCGGCGGCTTCAGCGGCAAGGCGTGCGCCGACCGCATGGTCGACGCCGAGAGCCGCGTGCTCGTCACGATGGACGGGTACTACCGCAACGGCGAGTTCCTCGACCACAAGGCCAAGGCCGACGTCGCCGTGCGCGAGGCCGCGGCCCAGGGGCTCGCCGTCGAGCGCGTGCTCGTCTGGCAGCGGTACCCGGGACGCTACTCGAGCCCGACGCCGCTCGTCGAGGGGCGCGACTTCGTCGTGAACGAGATCCTGCCGCGCTTCCGCGGCCGGCGCGTCGACCCGGAGCCGATGCCGGCCGAGGACCCGCTCTTCCTCATGTACACGAGCGGCTCGACCGGGCGGCCCAAGGGGGCGCAGCACAGCACGGGGGGCTATCTCGCGTACGTCGCCGGCACCTCGAAGTACTACCTCGACATCCACCCGGAGGACGTCTACTGGTGCATGGCCGACATCGGCTGGATCACCGGCCACTCGTACATCGTGTACGGGCCGTTGGCGCTCGGCGCCTCCTCCGTGCTCTACGAAGGCCAGCCCGCCTATCCCGACCCCGGCCGGCCCTGGCGGATCGCCGAGGAGCTCGGCGTGAACATCTTCCACACCTCGCCGACGGCGATCCGCGCCTTGCGCAAGGCCGGCCCGGAGGAGCCGAAGAAGTACGGCCACCGTTTCAAGCTCATGACGACCGTCGGCGAGCCGATCGAGCCCGACGTCTGGCGTTGGTACTACCACGTCGTCGGCAAGGGCCAGGCGGCCGTCGTCGACACCTGGTGGCAGACGGAGACGGGCGGCTTCCTCTGCACGACGGCGCCCGCCATCCACCCGATGAAGCCGGGGAGCGCCGGGCCGGCCGTGCTCGGCATCCACCCCGTCATCCTCGACGAGGAGGGCCACGAGGTCCCGGCCGGCTCCGGCAAGGCCGGCAACATCTGCATCCGCAACCCCTGGCCGGGGATGATGCAGACGATCTGGCGCGACCCGGAGCGGTTCATCCAGACCTACTTCGCGAAGTACAACCGCGACCCCCAGAGCAAGGACTGGCGCGACTGGCCGTACTTCGCGGGCGACGGCGCCATGCAGGCCTCCGACGGCTACTTCCGCATCCTCGGCCGCATCGACGACGTGATCAACGTCGCCGGTCACCGGCTCGGCACGAAGGAGATCGAGAACGCCGCCCTCGGGGTGCCCGAGGTGGCCGAGGCGGCCGTCGTGGCCGTGCGGGACGAGGTGAAGGGCATCATGCCCGAGCTCTACGTGGCGCTCCACCCGGGCCACCGCGAGAGCGAGGACCTGAAGCAGCGGATCGTCGACCGGGTCGCGCAGGAGATCAGCCCGATCGCGAAGCCGCGGCGGGTCGTCGTCGTGCCCGACATGCCGAAGACGCGCTCGGGCAAGATCATGCGGCGGATCCTGGCCGCGATCTCGAACGGGTTCGAGGACGTCGGCGACGTCACGACCCTCTCCAACCCGGAAGTCGTCGACGAGATCCGGCGGCTCGTCGGAAGCCTGAAGAGCTGACGGCGTAGCCCGTCCCCTCCGGGACCCCCCGGCCGACGGGCCCGGAGGGGACGGGCGTGGCTCGGGCCCGGGGGGAGGGGTGCGCCGG
>JADGHG010000150.1 GCA_019689585.1 Clostridia bacterium | reverse complement strand
AGCTCGTGCTCCAGGTATCCGCTCCCCACGCCGAACTCGAGACGGCCTCGGGAGAGGACGTCGACGAGGGCGTAATCCTCCGCCACCTGGAGCGGGTGGCGGAGGGAGAGGACGGCGACGGCGCTCCCGAGCCGGACCGTCCGCGTCCGTTCCGCGCAGGCCGCGAGGAAGGCGGCCGTCGCCGGCATGGCGCCGTAGTCGGAGAAGTGATGCTCGGCCACCCAGACCTCGAGGCCGAGTCGGTCGCAGTACGCGGCGAGCTCGAGCGCCTCGCGCAGGTACTCCGGCTTCGGGGGGTGGGAAAGGGGATGGTAGTCGAGCGTGAAGAAGACCCCGAACCTCATCCCGTCACGTGCGCCCCAGCGGCACGATACCATCGGCGTCGGCGCACCGGCCAGCCGCCCGCCCGCGGGGCGGATGCGGGGGCGCTCGGCGTGAAGCCGCACGAATTTGGGTTTTTTCGGGCGAGGACGGCCGGCCGGCCGTCCCGAACGTCCTGTCGGAGGTCGATGCGTGGCTCGCGCGCTCGAGCGGGTGTTCGTCACGGGCGTCGGCGCGGTCACGCCGTTCGGCGTAGGCGCCGACGCCTTTTGGCGCGGTCTCGCGGAAGGCCGCTCCGCCGTGACGCCGCTTCGCGGTCCCGAGTGGGAGGCGATGCCGGTCCGCATCGCCGCCCAGGTCCCCGACTTCGACCCCTCGGCCTTCATGGACGGGCGGAGCCAGCGCCGCACGCTGCGCTTCGGCCAGTTCGCCGTCGCCGCCTGCCGCGAGGCCGTCCGCTCGGCCGGACTCGATCTCGCGGCCGAAGGGGATGAGGTCGGCGTCGTCCTCGGCACGGCCGGCGGCCTCTTCGCGGCCGGGGAGCAGCAGAAGCTCCTCGAATCCCGCGGGCCGCGCCGCGTCGACCCGCTCTTCGTGACGCGCTACGGCCCCCACATGGCGGCCGCTCGCGTCGCGCGCGAGCTCGGACTGCGCGGGCCCAACACGACGGTCAACAGCGCCTGCGCAAGCGGCACCGACGCCATCGGGCAGGCCTTCAACATGGTGCGCCTCGGCCAGGCGCCGGTCGTCTTGGCCGGCGGCAGCGAGTGCATCACCCACCCGGTCGCCATCGCGTCGCTCGGCGTGGTCGGCGCGCTCTCGCAGCGCAACGACGAGCCCGAGCGGGCCTCGCGCCCGTTCGACCGCGACCGCGACGGCTTCGTCCTCGGCGAGGGGGCGGGCGTGCTCGTCCTCGAGAGCGAGTCGCACGCCCGCGCGCGGGGCGCCCGGCCCCTGGCCGAGATCCTCGGCATCGGCTGGTCGTTCGACGCGGCCGACGACACGGCGCCCGACGCCGAAGGCCAGGCGCTCGCCATGCGTCGGGCCATCGAGGACGCCGGCATCCACCCCGAGGAGATCGACTGGGTGAAGGCCCACGGCACGTCGACCCCGCTCAACGACAAGACGGAGACCGAGGCGATCCGGCGCGCCCTCGGCCGCCACGCCTACCGCGTGCCGGTGAGCTCGATGAAGTCGATGATCGGCCACGCCGCGAGCTCCTCGGGCGCCGTCGAGGCCGTCGGCGCCGTCCTGGCCCTCGAGCACGGCCTCGTCCCGCCGACGATCAACTACGAGACGCCCGACCCCGAGTGCGATCTCGACTACGTCCCGAACCGGCCGCGCCGCCTCGCCGTGCGCACGGCGCTCCTCAACGCCTTCGGCCTGGGAGGTCAGAATGCCGCGCTCGTCCTCCGGCGCGTCGACTGACAGGGCGTCGCCAAAGGCGCCCCCCGTGCGCGTGGCGCTCGACGCCATGGGCGGCGACTTCGCCCCGACCGAGCCCGTGCGGGGGGCGATCCTCGCGCTCGCCGAGGACCCCGAGCTCGAGGTGGCGCTCGTCGGCGACGAGGCGGTCGTCTCGGCGGAGCTCCGGCGCCAGCTGGCCGAACTGGCCTCCCTGGGCGCCCTCCCGGCCGACGGCGTCCGCGACCGCGTGCGGCTCGTCCACGCGCCCGACGCCGTCCCCGACGGCGGCCACCCGGCCCAGTACATGCGGAGCCACCCGGAGACGAGCGTGGCCCGGGCCGCCCGGCTCGTCGCCGACGGCGCGGCGCACGCCGCCGTCTCGACCGGCCACACGGGGGCGTCGGTGATCGCGGCCAGCTGGCACCTCGGGCTCCTGCCGGGCGTCGACCGGCCGACGGCCGGCGTGCCGTTCGCCTTCGCACCGCGGGCGCTCTTCCTCGACCTCGGGCTCAACCCCGAGCCCAAACCGCACCACCTCTACACGTTCGCCGTGCTCGGGGCCGCGTTCGCGAAGTGCATGCTCGACGTGCCGAACCCCCGCGTCGCCTTGATCAGCAACGGCGCCGAGGAGGGCAAGGGGACGGAGGTCGTCCGGCGCGCCTACGAGCTCTTGCGGCGGAGCCACCTCGACTTCGTCGGCAACGCCGAGGGCTTCGACCTCTTCAGCGGCCGGGCGGACGTCTTCGTCTGCGACGGCTTCACGGGCAACGTGCTCATCAAGTTCCTCGAGGGCTTCAGCCAGCACCTCATCGACCGCTGCCGCGAGCTCGGCCGCGGCCGGGAGGTGCCCGAACTCGACGAACTCGTGCGCGAGCTCCGCCAGACGACCGACATCACGCAGGTGCCGGGCGGCTTCGCCATCCTCGGCGTCGGCGGCGTATTCGTCCCCGGCCACGGCCGCTCCCCGGGCCCGAACATCCGGAGCCTCGTGCTCGGGGCGAAGGAGATGGTGCGCCGCGACCTGCCGGGGGCGATCCGCCGGGAGCTGGCGGCAGCCGGGGCGGGGCCGGCCGGGGCGGGCGCTTAGA